>JAISZO010000051.1 GCA_031269105.1 Planctomycetaceae bacterium
TGCATTTCCGCAAACAAAATTTCAGGAATATCGACCGAATAATAACGCCGCGTCACTTCCGCCACCGCCGTCGGATTCCGTAAAAATCCGATTTCCGACGTCGCGTGATACAAAACCGCGACCGCAAAAATCACCCCCAAAAGACACGACGTTTGAAAGATTCCGTATTTCAAACGCAATAATAACGTCGGTGCGGCGGACGGTTCTTTCGACGGGAGCGGTTTTGGGTTTCATGGGAACGATTTTGGGGTTCGCGACGGCGATTGGAATAAAATTTGCAAGATTTTTTGAGAAAATACGCTGCTTTGCAAAAAACAACTTGCAAATTCTAACAAACAAAAAACGCTCGTCAAACCTATTTTTCAAGGGATATTCGCTTTTTCAGGGACGACGAATTCGTCTTGCCGAGGTTTTTCAACGGGAGCGGTTTTGGGTTTCATGGGAACGATTTTGGGGTTCGCGACAACGATTGGAATAAAATTTGCAGCGTATTTTGAGAAAAACGCTGCTTCGCAAAAAACAACTTGCAAATTCTAACAAACAAAAAACGCTCGTCAAACCTATTTTTCAAGGGATATTCGCTTTTTCAGGGACGACTAAATAGAGAGAAAATAAAGCAATAAGGTCATGTTTTTTGCGTGCGACTTGGGGCTACTGAAATTGTTTTATTAAAAAATAATGTAGAAATAAGGTTTTCACTTTTAACTTCCGCGAAACGCCCCGTCGGTCGGCGTTGAAAATTTCCCTGAAATATTACAAATATTCATACCTGAAATCTAAAATTTTAACAAAAATCGACTGGAAATGAATTTTTTTCGTTTTTTTTCTTAACATTGGCTCTGATTCGGATTAAGATAGACCTTTGTGGAAAAATTTAATTTCCGCAATGGTTCCAAAACGATTCGTTTCATCATTTTGAGTATGAGGATTCAAATGCAACAGAAGTTTATGAATGTTTTTGCGTTTTCATTGATATTGTTTGCTTTTCCATTGACCGCCGTTTCTGCTGCGGATAGTTTTCCGCTTTTGTCGAAATCGGAGCTTCAACTCCATTATGGATTAACCCGTGCGTGGTACGCTCAAATTCCAATCGACGGGCATGATTCGGTTCTTAACGATATGTTATTGGATCGCGGAACATTGTTTATGGTTACTTCAAATTCCCGCTTGGTCGCTTACGACGCAGAAAGCGGAAAATTGTTGTGGTCGCGTAACGTCGGCGTTCCGGGACGCGACACGTTGTCTCCCGCCGCCAATTCCAAAGCGGTCGGCGTTGTCAACGGAAACGACGTTTATATTTTTGATCGCCGTAATGGACAGCTTCTTTGGGAAAACTGCCTTCCCGCTTCGCCGTCAACCGCGTGTCAAATGACGGATTTTTATCTTTACGTACCGTTGGTTGACGACCGAATCGTTTGTTATCCGTTGCAAGAACAAAACGTGCCGTCTCCTGCGTTGTTAAAACTCGTGGATAAATACAAGGAAATTGGTTATACGCTCAATCCGTTGACGGGGAAAGTCGCCAAAATTACGGATGAAACGGAAACGCAGCACGATTTTCTTGAAACGCGGCGAAAAAAAATGAAAATCGACAAAGAATTGGAAAAAGCGCTGATCGAAGATGAAAAACAGACCAACGAAACGAATATTGCCAACAATGATAAAACGGCGGAAGATTCGGATTTTGCCGTATCAAACGTTGATAAAATCAAAAATTTGGCGGCGTTAAATCCGCCCCAAAGAGTCTTTGGCGTAGGAGTTCGTATTCCAGAAATCAGAGCGAAAGCGTTGGCAGACGCCGAAACGGAAAACTCGACAAATTATAATTCTCAAACGAACGACAACGTTTTCCATGAAAAAGAAAAAAACAAGAAATCCGCGATAGAACCTTATTATCTCAAGCAAAATCGGGAATTTCCTTATGTTTGTTCTTCATTCGGCATGACGTCGATCCAACCAATCATTACTTATGAATCCGACCAATTGGAAGCGCTGACATGGTTTACCGACAGAGGATATCTTTTCTTTGCTCATGCAAAACGGGGAGAAAAAGGATTTCAACTGCAATATCGTTTGTCGGTCATGCCGACGGATTCTTATATCCGCAAGTCAAAATTTTATGCGAAGCCGGAAGATTACGCTACGAAAAAAAGTTTTCAGGTTTCTCGAATCGGTAACGCAAATAAATATGCGACGGATTCTCAAAACTATAATAAATCGGAAACAAAAAATTTACTCAAAGGATACGATACGGAGACGTTTCGTTTTCTCCGTAAAAATAAGATTGATCATTACCCCGGAAGCATTATGAACGACATTTCTTTTCCGCCGGCAGTGGTTCAAAAAGAGAAAGAAAATAAAGAATCGCATTTTATGGCGGTTGTCGGAACGTCGTCCGGTAATGTTTTTGCTTATAATCCGCGAAACGCAAATTTATATTGGTGGCAAACGATTGGTTCGCCGGTAAGCGGTCGCCCGACAGTGGTGAAAGACAAAATTTACGTTCCGGGCTTCGATAAAAATTTCACTTGTTTAAACGTTCAAGACGGCGAAATATTATGGCAAACGCAAGGAATCGCATCGTTTCTTGCCGCGTCGCCGTCCAGAGTTTATGCACAAAATTATTTCAACGAATTAACGGCGGTCGATAGCGAATCCGGCGCGCAAACGACTCTTTTCTCGTTAGAACCTTACGAACAAATTTATTATAACAACGCTAATGATCGGCTTTATCTCGTTACAAAAAGCGGATTGATTCAGTGCTTACATGAAACGTCGTTGTCGGAACCGGCTTGGCATATTACGCCGCCGGAAGTTTATTTGACGGTCGATGATTCCGCTACGAAAGAAAAATCCTCTTCGGCAAACGGCGCTTCCGTTTCAGACGCAAACAAAACGCAAACGGATTCTTTTTCAAACAACGGCGCTTTTACGGAAGAAATTGAAGAAAACAAAAATACCGAACTGGAGACGCCTCCAACGGAAAATTCAACGCCGCCAGATTTTCAAGAGAATTTCAATAGCGAATTTGATAGTTTTTAATAAGACGCCGTGAAAGCGCGAATGGAATATCGCAAACAATGATTTTGATTGCTGAAATTGTATCCATCGGCGATGAGATCGCTCTTGGAAAAATATTGGATACTAACGCGCAATGGATAAGCCGTCAACTGACGGAGCTTGGAATTCGCGTTTTGTATCATTCGACAATCGGCGACGACGGCGTCGCGATGCTCGACGCTTTTCGATTAGCGGCGTCGCGTGCGGATTTCGTGATAATCACCGGCGGTTTGGGACCGACGGAAGACGATCTGACTCGACAGACGATTGCCGAAATGCTCAAAGCGCCTCTTGTCAAAGACGATGAATTATTGCAAACGATTCGCGAGATGTTTGTTCGTCGCGGACAAATCATGCCGGAATCGAATGAAATTCAGGCGTATTTGCCGCAAGGAACGCAAGCGATTCCGAATCCGCATGGAACCGCGCCGGGAATCGACGCAACGTTTTCGTGGTTCTCTTCGCCCGCGTATTTTTCTTTCCCGACAAATTTTTCCGCCGAACAAAACGATTCGCGGAAAAGTCATCAAGTCCGTTTATTTGCGTTGCCGGGCGTTCCTGCGGAGATGCGGGAAATGTGGTTTGACACGTTGCAGCCGCGTCTTGCTGAACAATTTTCTTATGGACGCGCGATCAAAAGCCGCGTTATTCACACGTTTGGTCGGGGAGAAAGTCAAATTGAAGCGATGTTGCCGCATTTGATTCGGCGCGACCATGATCCGCGAGTCGGCATTACGGCAAGCGAAGGCGTTATTACGTTGCGGATTGTCGCCGACCGCGAAAATGAATCGGCGTGCAACGCGGCGCTCCAACCGATAGCGAACGTCATTTACGAGCGGCTTGGCGATTTGATTTTTGGAGAAAACGACGAAACGTTGCAAAGCGTTGTCGTCAAGGAATTGATGCGGCGAAACGAAACGCTTGCGACGGTGGAATTTGGAACCGGCGGCTTGTTGTCGTATCATTTGTCCCTTGTTTCCAACGCAATCTCCTCTTACCGCGGAGGACTCGCGAATCCGTCGCCGGATATACAGCGGAATATATTCGGTCGGATTCTTTTTGAATCGGAAAATTATGAGATTTCCGACGAATCTCAAAAGCGGGAAATCATAAAAATTGCCGCGGCGTCGCGTTCTTTTTTGGGAACCGATCATGTTCTTATCGTTGGACGTTATCCGGTCAATCGCGCGGCGGACGAAGCGTCGCCGGTTTGGTTGACGCACGCTTACGCAAACGGCAATGAAACTCTTACAACAACGCAATCCTTTCCGTATGGAATGCACCCGGCAATCATCGACTCGCTGTTTGTCAAACGGGCGCTCAATCTATTGCGGTTATTTTTTTTGAATAATCGCCTTGATTCTCAAAGGAACGCCTCTCAATAATTGGTAAGAAAGAGAAAAGCGAAAAATTCCTCTTTTTACCGACTCGAGGAAATTTATACCGTTTCGCTATATTTGCGGGGCGGTTTCTCGATGTTTATTCTATTGTTTGTTAGATTGTTTATGAAATTAAAAGCGTAAACAATCGGCAAAACGTAATCCCAAACGAGGCGTCTCGCGAGTCTTTTCTTCGTATCACGAGAAAATTCATAGACGCGAGGTCGAAACGATTGTAACACGAAAAGACAAAAAAATTGAAAGGACAAATATGTTCGACAAATTGCGAATCGGAAAAAAATTTATTCTGAGTTTTGGAGTGATGATCCTTCTGATGGCGGCGCTGACCATTGTAACGCTTTACAGTTACTCCAGCGTCACGCATACGACCGACGATATTGTTGACGGTATTGCGGCAAGCAAACGCGCCAACGATATTATTGACAGCGCGAGTTTGATGCGGCGTCACTTTTTCCTCTATTTGATCAATCGCGATCCGAAAGCGGAGCATGATTTTGAAACGGAACTGAAAAAGACGATTGGCGTCACCAACGAGATTATCGAAAAAACGACTTTCGAGGAAAATCGAAAACATGCGCAAGCGATTGTAGCGGTTTTGGAAAAAACCGGAAAGGCGGAAAATGAATTTCGCAAGATGGACGTTCAACTGGAAGATGCGAAAAATGCTTATTACAGTATGGCGGATAAAGTTTTCGAAGCGCTTGAGAAAATCTATAACGTCGTTCAGAAAAAGATTACCGAGTCGGAAAAAAAAGAAAGCGGCAATACCTTGGTTGAAGAAAATAAAGTCGTTTTAGCGGAATCGCTTCTTCGCTCGTTGATTTTGTTGGAAGAACGGCGAATAGCGCGTTTGAAATTCATTTACGCTTACAACGACGATGAACGACGGCTGGCAACGAAAAACATACACGCCGTCAATCAGAAATTCAACTCTTATACGGACCAAATCAAGCCGAATCTTCCCGACGGCGAAGCGAGCCAAAGTTTTCAAGAAGTCATTCCAATGTTTCAGAAATTGGACGAGCTGGGAATGAATCACTCGAAAGTTGTTCAGGATCAGAGGAAAAAGCAAGACGAAATCATAAAGTCTCTTGAAGAAACGATTGATGTTTGTCAGGGAATGCTCAAGATCACTGCGGAAGACTCTCAAAAAAGCGTGGATACTCAGAAAAATGTTGTCGCGTTTTCACGGAAACTTGCAAGCGTTACGGCGGTTGCGGCGGTTGTGATTGCTCTTTTGCTTGGATTCGCACTAACTCGTTCGGTTGCGGGGGGGATTTCTGGGATCGTGAATTTGTTCAAGCGGATCACGAAAGAAGGCGATACTGAAGTCGTCATTAACGACAAATATCTGAAACGTTCCGACGAAG
>JAISZO010000072.1 GCA_031269105.1 Planctomycetaceae bacterium
GCGTGGGCGATTTCATGCAACAAAAAGCAAAAGGGCGTCGACTGGCAATTCACCACCGAAGACGCCCGAATCAAACTCGAATCACTTTATCCCAATATTTTATTTTGACAAGACACTAGTTTATTTAAATATATCATGTGCTTAAAACGATCATGTTGTTTATTACCAGCTCTTTTGAGCGGGATAATACTTTTGGGGGGAATTGCAATTATAATAAAATGGCAATTAAGATCGGATATTATTTTTATCAGTTTTTTAGATAAAAATACCAAGCTGATTGCATTTAGACAAAATGGAAATATAATTCTTCAAGATGATAAAAAACACATCATACAAAAAAAGAAAATCAGTTTTTTTCAAAAAATTATTGGAAGTTTGCCATCAAAAAATATATTTATTTTTGCTACAAAATGCAAATTAATTGGTATTGTCGAAATTATAGATAAAGATATAAATATTAAAACAATTCAAGAAAAATGTAACGTGGAACCATTTAAAGTTATTTTTTCTGATGCTGGAAATATGATGGCATTAATAATGAAAAACAACACTATTAAAATTTTTGAAACGATACGATTCAGCGAATTAACAACATTCGAATTACCATATCCTATAAAAGATTGTTTATTTTATAAATTAGACAAGGAGTTATTAGTTCTTTGTGATACAAACCACCAAAATGTTTTTTCATTAAAAATTAATCCAATACAACCTTTCAGTATAATTGATAAAAATGTATCTTTGAATAACATAAATAATATTATAGCTATTGTTTCTTTTAATAAAAATATTATTTTTTGCAAACAAAATGAATTAATATTCTATGACAAAGAATATAAATCATTTTATTTTCAAGATGATATCTATTGTGTTTTTCCAATAAATAATTCGGTAAATTATTGTATAATTACCTCCAAAAACACATTTTCTGCGAATATTTTGATTTGGAATAGTACCAGAAATGAAATTATAAAAAACATCCCTTTACAATTAGATATTAAAAAATACAAATTAATGTATTCCGATAAACATAACTCTTTGTTTTATGTTAAAAATGGTTACATTATTAAATACTCGCTCAATGAACAAAATGAAAAAACACTGGTTATATCAGATGATATTTACAGAAATAAATATATATAAGAACCTTTGGTTATAGATGATAATCAAGAAAATTTATTGTTTTATTATGTTCATAGAACATTAGACAAAGGTGATGGAATAGAAGTATTATCATTGTCCAATAATTATCCTACCTTCGAAAAGGTAAAATGAAACTCACAAACCAATAAATAAAGATAGCAACTATTTTCACGATATAATACACAATAAAACATGAAAACGTTATTCCGCACCGCACGACAAATATCGCGCGCAATGCGACGCTACAGCTTACGAAGTGGAACGCGGGTTTGGAATATGAAACGCAGGTTGCGGAGAAACGCGAGGCGACGATCGCGGAACAGATCGATATGTATCCGCAGGAGAAAATGGATGTTCCCGCAAACTTTGTTCCAGAATATCCATACAAAGACGCGATGGGATGTTCTGTCAATCTCCGCGACGAAAAACTCGCGCCATTTCCGCGCACGGAATATGCGGTTCGTATCCATCGCCGCGAGTATTACGCGATCATTTCGCATCTCGACACGCAAATCGGACGAATTCTCGACGCATTGGAAAAATCAGGAAAAAAGGAGAACACTTATATTTTCCTTACGGCGGATAACGGTTTGGCTATCGGCGCGCATGGTTTGTTCGGTAAACAGAATTTATTTGAACACAGCGTGAAAGTTCCGTTGTTGGTCGCCGGACCGGGACTTCCGAAAAATCAACGCATTGCCGAACCGGTTTATCTTCAGGATATTGTGCCGACTTCGCTCAATGTTGCCGGAATTGACGTTCCCGATCATGTTCAATTCAAATCGATTTTACCGTTAATTCGCGGCGAAGAACAACGGCATTACGATGCGATTTACGGGGCGTACATGATGTTGCAGCGAATGGTGCGGAAAGACGATTTCAAATTAATCGCGTATCCTGAAAAGAATATTTGTTTGCTTTTCAACTTGAAAAACGATCCTGATGAAATCAATAATCTTGCCGACAGACCGGAATATGCGGCGAAAGTTCAGGAGCTTCTTTCCGAGTTGACAAAACTACAAAAAGAAACCGGCGATACGCTGACGTTGAATACGGATACAATGAATGAATGTTGATTATGCGTTTTGCAATCCAACACGTTAAAGTTGATTCGCGACGCGACGATTTGTTTTTCGTGAATCGCAGTCGTTTTGATCGTCTTGCAAAAAGCGCCGGTTCAATTTCGTTTTATCGCACATAAGGAGACGGCGCCGTTGTTGTTCGCATAAGCCGTACTTCGCGCGGAACGTTTATTTTTACGTTCGAGGAAGACGTTGATTCTAACAATTCTTCATCAGAAAACAACGACGGAGCGTCGGTTTTATTGACGGTAGGAATAGGAATCTGCGGAGTTCTTTGCGGAATTTTCTCCGTCAACGAAATTGGCGTCGGAGACAACAATTCAGAATCGTTCAAAGAAATATCCGGCAACGACCAATCATTTTCTTTCCGGTTATTCTTATGAAAAGCGTAAGAATTTTCGTAAGAAAAATGATAAGTCATCCACAATCGCGGTCGTTGCTGAAAGTCCGCCGGTAGAACCATAACGCCGTCGGAAGAACGGTAATTTCCCCAAAAATCAGGGACGGGCGTTGTAACCGCCGGCGCAGCTTCACGTTGAATTGTCTGATAACGTTGCGGACTCCGCGAAGAATAATATTGTTGAGCAAAGACGTTTTGCTCCGAAAAAAACATACCGCTCAAGACAACTCCGACGGCTGAACCGCAAAATAATCTTATCCAATGTTTTTGTAAAAAAATATGTTTTATCAATGACCATTGCATTGCGCGCCTCGCGAATAGATTACTATCAATTTTGTTTACGAACTCTCATAGATAAATCGGTTGATGAAAAAGAAATCTTTTCCAAGATTGTTTCGTTGCTTGTTCTAGCCGATTTACGCAGTAGGAGACGTTTGAGAGAATTAACTGATATGCAGATTATTCCGTTCGCCTTTCAAACGATTCTGTCTCCCGAATAAGTTGAATTTGTCACGCTTCCGGTTAAATTGGGACAAATGCGACAAATTGGGACGTCGTTAGAAACGAGTAGTAAAAGTCGCAAGACTAGTCCCGAAGGGACAGAATTTTCATATCAAAATTTACACCCGAATATTTTGAATTTCCTGAAACGCGGCGACAAGTTTATTGCGGACTTGCATCATTAGTTTGAACGCGACGTCTGCTTTTTGAATAGCGGTTAGTACCTCCGCCGTTCCGATATCGCCGCCGGTGAGCATTGTTTCCACCGCTACGTCGGCATTTTGCTGCATCGTGTTGACTTCCTGAATCGAACCGAGTAACAAATCACGAAACGACGCGTTTTTCTGTTCGCCTGGTGCAAGCGGTTCGTTCGAAAAATCAATCGGATTACCGGTTCGCGGTTTCAGTCCGCCGATTCCCAGATTTCCGTTTCCCAAATTGGAAACGCCCTGCAATCCCGTCATGTGATGATCCTCAACGTCTGATTCGCCATCGATTTGGAAATTTCAATCGCGCCGAGATTCGCCTCGTATGTCCGCGACGCTTCAATCGCGTTTGTAAATTCCGTCATCATGTTGATACGCGGCAAATAAATATAACCGTCTTTGTCTGCGTCGGGATGCTGTGGATCAAATTTCCGAATTGGCGGTAATTCGGTATCCCGCCCGATTGCCGCGACTCGCACGCCAACCGAGTTGTTCGTTCCTTTATTGGGGTCTTCCTGAAACACAACGAATCGCGGTTCGTAGGGCTTGAGTTCATTTTTTTCGTTTCGCGTCGTTGTGATATTCGCCAAATTTCCGGCGATAACGTCCATACGGGCGCGTTGTGCCATCAATCCGCTTGTGCTGACGTCCATTGTTCGAGTAAACATCGTACATATTTTCTAGGAAAAATCTCGCAGAAATATTGCCCATCTTTCATTTCGCGGATCATAACAAAAACCATGAAACGCGCCAAGAGCAATTTTGACAATTATTCTATTTTATTTTAAACATTTTTTATTGTTTTCTTTTTTTAAATTTCGTTAAAATGATTTCCTGTTGTTGGGCAGTTCTAATAAATTCAGTTTTTATAGAGGGTTTGATAGTTATGGGAAAGATATTATTTTTTCTCAAAAAGAGGCGGGAATTTTGTCGTTTTGAATGTCGGAAATCGTTCCCGATATTCATCTCAACATCCCTCATTCCCCTCTTTTGTCATTCTACACGAACTTTTCGCATCAAACTCACATATCGGCGCCTGTTGTAAACAACATTCCGCATGCCCATCTGAAACGTCGCTCGCGTCTTACCGAAGCCTCGCATGATTTCGTTCCCCCTCCTCATTTTCATCGCGCCAAAAATGTGTTCCACGCGACAACGAATTTTACTTTTTTTACGATTGTTTTCTTTTTGCTCGTCGGTCAACGGAGGATTTCGATAACCTTCTTTCATTTTGAACGCAAAAACAAAACAAAAGAAAAAATCTCAAGCGAAATCGTCTGCGGACTTGTTGGATACTGTTATGATTATGACGTCGGGAGAATCGCCGCAAGGAATCATCTATCAATCCTCGAACACATTGAAGTTTTCGGCTTTGAAGTGCAGGAAGAATACAACGATTCTTTTTTCAAATCGCTGGATGAATTACGTGAAATAGCGCGGGAATTTGGCGTCTCGCATTCAACCGTCAAACGTAAAACCAAAGCAAAAGAAAAAAGAGACCGCGATGAATACCGTCAATTCTCCGAGAAAAAGGTTGACGCGCCGTATTCAAGTCGGCAAGCGGAAAAAGAAAACCGGACGTCGCTGCGCGTCTGATTTACCTAGCTGCGAGTCCCGCGAGCCGGGATACCAATCGCTTCTTTTTGTCATTTTTACCTCGTTTTGTTTAAAATTTTGAGCAGATTCGTTTCTAATGATGATAAACGATATAAGATTTTTCAGAATTTGCATTAAAATTTACAAATTTCCTGATAAAATCCTTTCAAATGGATTTATTTTTACTACAAAAGAACAAAAAATCGGTAAAATTTCACGAAGATTCTTCAAATTCCGGGATATTTTCTCAAAAATCCGAGTCGGCGTCTAAAAACGTTGGGGCATTGTCTAAAGACATTGAGCCGTTTTTGCCCCCGAATGGCTCGTTTTTGTCTCTGGATACGGTAATTTCTACTATTTTTATTCGATTTTATCCACCTTTTAAGCGATTTTGTCCACCTTTTGGATGATTCTGTCCCCCTTTTGGACGATTTTGTCCACCTTTTAAGCGATTCTGTCCACCTTTTAAGCGATTTTGTCCACCTTTTGAGCGATTCTGTCCATTTTTTCTTATTTTCGGACTTCCGAATGGCTTATTTTTGCCCCCGATATTTTTCAACTGAGTTAGGGACGTTCTTTTTTCAATGACAGACCGGAGCGTCGGCGACGATTGACTTCGCCACGAAGTCGCCGGCGTCCGCCGCTGCGCGTCTGGCGGATGCTGGGTAACGACCGACGAGAGGACTCTCCCGCCGCCCGTAGAGAAATGGCGTCCTATGCCGATGAACGCTTTTCCCGAACCTTTACGTCGGTTTATTCACGAAGTCGCGTTATCGATGGGGAAAGAAAAAATCGTTAACGAAATGGCGGCGGCTTACGTCGGCGCGTTTACGCTATCGGTTGTTTCGGGCGCGATAGGACGGACGTTTCAACTCAAAATAAAAAAGGAATACAACGTTATCCCCGCAATCTGGGCGGCAATCGTTGGAGATTCCGGCGTAGGAAAGTCGCCGATGTTAAAACCCATTGTCGCCCCCGTATTGGAATTCTACCATCGGCAAAGAGAGCGTTACGACGAGGCGGTGAAAGAATACGAATCGCAAATGACGGTTTATTTAACCAGACCGGTCTTGAACAGAATAGCATCCTTTTGTCCGTCGGAAAGTCGGCGTGGGCGACAATAAAACGACAATCAGACCTAAAGAGGTTATTTATCGCATGACCCGATTCGCCGCCTGCTCTCCGATCATGAATTTACGTCGAAAGATTTATGGCATGAAGTCAAGCCGTTGGTTCGTTCTTATAAAACGGACGAGGCGTGGTTGATCTTTAAACGACCAGATCATCACTAAACTCTCCATCGGACGATTGGGGTTCTTCTTTGAGTTAATGTCATTCTTCTTTAAGCTTTCGGCGCTTACCGCGTGAGAATACGGCGAACTCTGCGAAAACGAGTGGATCGGACGCCCGATAGAAGTTGCCAAAAAGCGCTCTTTGAGAGTCCAATTGAGCGACTATGAAATTCAAACCAATCAGGAATATTCTAAATCGCCCTCGAACTTGTGTACTAAATCCATACCTGCAAGCGTCGGAAATGGGTTACAGAAAAACGCAACGGATAACGTAAACGCCTTAAAATACGACACTTTACAAAAGGACAAGATGCCGTGCGCTCTAAACCGGCACAATGTCTTGTTCGTCGAAATCAAAAATACTTTTCTTACGCGGAAAAATTTTACACATCAACGTTCCGCCGAAATAAAGAATCACAAGCGGTACGGACATGAGCAGCATACTGTACGGATCGCCGGGCGTGAGAAACATCGATAAAATGACGATGGCAAAAACGGAAATTCTCCATTTACTAATATACGTTTTGATCGAAAAAACGCCGATGCGTTCCAGAAAAAACATCACTAACGGCAACTGAAAACTTATGCCGAATCCTACCGGCAAAAGTAACGAGAATTTCACCCATTCGCTGACGCGCGGATCGGGATCGACGCCGAGATAACGGTTAAAGAAGAAAAGAAAATCCAAAACGTATTGAAAAACGACAAAAAACGCCAGCAACATTCCCGCAATAAATAATCCTAAACTAACCGGCATGAAATAATAAACGTAACGCCGTTCATGCGGATAAAGTCCGGCGGCGACAAACGACCAAATACTCCAGAAAATGCCCGGACTGGAAAATAAAAGTCCAAGAACAAACGACGCTTTGATATACAACGAAAACGATTCCTGCGCGCTGAGCGATTTGATACGGACTCGCGGGTCGTCGGCGCCTTTTTTCATCAGAAAAATTTTGAGCGGCGGACTGCCGGTTCTTTTGTAGTCGTTGAAGTTATCCACCGTTGAAATCGAAAGAAACGGCGTCTGCCGATTTGTTTCGGCGGAAACCGATGAAGTCGCTCCATAATTCAATATTTGCATCACATCGTTGGGAGCGACGTAAACTTCGTCGAAAATGTAACCTTGTTCGATATATCCCGCCAATGATTCGGCGTATCCAGTCCCTTTTAATTCTTTTGTTTTTTCCGCAATTTTGATTTTCGCTTGTTCCGCGTAAAAATTTTGCAATGATTTTTCCAACGGCTGATTAATAAACCGTACCGCCCAATTTCCAAAGAGAAAACCGGCGAGAACGCCAATCGCCAGCCATTTAAACGCACGAATCAGGCATTTCCTCAACTCGTCCAAATGTTGACTGAACGACATCGTGGAATCTTGAAATAAATCTTTATCTTTAACGTTTTTAGAAGGCATAATTATTGCGTGTATTTTCAATCAACAGTGGCAAAATAACGGGAATTGAATGAGAGATTGTCTATAATAATATTGCGGCAAATGAACAAAATCCTACTCTTAATTAAAATGATAACCGAAACAGTAACGGAATCAAGTGAAAAGCCCTTTCTTTTCAAACAAATTTTACGAGTTATTTTTCAACCGACTGGTTTTAATCAGAAAATAGAGAAATAAATGTCGCATTCTATCTATTTTAATAAAACAAGACGATTAAGAATTTTGCACAAGAAACTTTTTTCAGTTTGTAGCGTCCAGAGAACTTTGCCGCAATCTGACGGCTAAATTTGCCGAAAAAAAATAAAGAGTATTGTTTAACGTCGTTGTTGAGTAACTAACTTTTTCACGGATATGAAATTATTCTGAAATTGATAGGTAAATAAAATACGAATGATTTTATTATTACCTAAGGAGCTATGAATGAGTCGCTTACGAAAAAAATTCTTCTTTTTTTATTGTAAAACGTGCTTATTGCTTTTAGTGGCGTTTGTTGCCGGAATCGTCATTGCAAAAACAACCGCCTTTATTTTGGATAAAAAAGAATCTCATTTGGCGTCGCCGATAGAAATTGTTCAACAGGAAGTTTTTGTTTTAAAACAAGACGCGTCCAAAGGAACAGAATTGTTTCCCAGCGATTTTATTATAACGAGACGCCCTCAAAAAACAATTCCTCAAGGCGCGGTTTGTTTCTACGACCAAATTTCTGGACGAAGTTTAAATCAAACCGTGAAAAAAGGTTCGGTTCTCGTTGAGGAATATTTTGTTCCGGCATTTGATGAATCAACAAGTTTGGGATATATTCCGTTAGGGTATCAATCTGTACCAATTCATATTTTTTGTTCTGATATTGAAAATAATTCAGATATCCAAAATATTTTTCAAGGCGATAAAGTTGACGTCATTGCTGTTTCTCCAATAAAAGACGGCGAAAATACGCAAAATGAAAAAATCATTTTTGAAAACATTTCGGTACTTAAAACAAATTGGGCAAACAAAGATATTTCATTGATTCGTGAGAAAGCAAGTTTATTGCTCCTTTTAAGTCATAAGCAAAAACAAGATTTACTCAAATTAACGGACGCCAACGACGTTAAAATCCGTATTCGTATTTGTCCTCCGTTGAAAAGCGTACGTAATAATAATCTTCCGTCGTTTGAATCGGAAACGCCTCAACCCGCTGTTGCATCGTCAATTATGTCAAATAACCTGGCGGATACGTTTCCGCAAACATTTTTTCCTCAATATACTAATGGAGGCGAGATTTCGCTTTCTTTCAAAAAAAATAACGGCGTTGAAAAAATGTTGCAAAATTCTATTGATACAACGCTAACAATTCCGGCAAGTTTGAACAAGTTGAAACCGCTTGGAAATGAATCTGCAACGAAAACTCATTCGTCAGTACAAACGTCGTCGCCCAAATATATTTCGTTTTACGACGCCGTAAATCATTCTTACGCCAAAACTCAATGGCAAGTTGTCAATCCAAGTCAATCAATTTTTCACGAATCGCAACAAGAAAAAAGACAGATGTCGTCTTCTTATTATCCGGCGTTAAAACCGCACGGCGCATATTACCAACAAGGACAATCTATTGCGATAGAATAATCCAACGGCTTTTTGTATGTATCTTGCGTATTTTTTGGATAATAATACAATAGAGAAATTTTACACGAGATAGACTTGAAAACAGTAAAATTTTTCATGCGATTAAAAGAGCAATATGAATCGCTTGATTTTGGCGAAAATAGACGACTTGAGAGGTTTGGTGAAATTATACTAGATCGTTATTGCCCGACAGCCAATTTTCCGAAAAAATCTTCTTTACTCTGGCGGCAAGCAGACGCAATTTTCGTTATAGATCAAAAAATCTCTCAAAATTTAGCTGCGGAACGAGGATTTTGGTTGCCCAAAACAAATTTGGGACAAAAATTTCTTGCTGATTCGTCGGAAACCAATTGGAAAATAACGTTAAATAATTTATCGTTTGAATTACGCAACACGCCGTTTGGTCATATTGGATTATTTCCCGAACAAATAGAAAATTGGAATGTCATTCAAAATCTTTGTCGAAATACTTTTCAATCATTCTTGCCGCAACAACTTTCTCCAAAAGTTTTGAATCTTTTTGGCTATACCGGCGGGAGTACAATGGCGGCGGCGACGGGAAATGCTGAAGTCGTTCATGTTGATTCTGCAAAAAATATTGTCGCTTGGGCAAGAAAAAATGCTGAAATATCTCAAATTTCCCAAACTTCTGTTCGATGGATTGTAGAAGACATCCAGAAATTTGTATGTCGGGAATTAAAACGAGAAAACAAATATCAAGGCGTGATTCTTGATCCGCCAAGTTACGGTCACGGAGCGCACGGAGAAATTTGGCGATTATCAAAACATCTACCGGAATTATTGACCAATTGTTTTTCATTATTAGATTTTGAACGAACTTGTTTTATTTTATTGACGTGCCATACGCCGGGTTTTTCATCTCAAAAAATACTTGAATTATTTCAAAATATCATTCAAAAATTTTTTGCAACCCAATTTTCTGTTCAAAAAACGACGTTTACCGCAAAGACTATGACGCTTCACGCAAAATCCGGCGCATCACTTTCTTTAGGCGAGTCGGTTCTCTTCTTTTACAATGCACGATAAAGCGTAAATATTTTTATTTGTTTTTGTTTTACTATTCTCATTTTAATAATCGCATGTTTTTTATTCTTCCTGTTTTATCAAGCAAGTTAAAGTTTTCTGTTAAACAGAATGGATTATTTCGATTTTAATGAATATTCACTTACGTTTGGACGATGACTTCATTAAGAGAAATCAGGATAATCAAAGAAGTTGTCGCTTTCTCTTTTGTCGGTTTATTTTAACAGAATTTAAAACGCAAAACAATAAAAGGTGCGAACTATGAAGCGATGGTTTCTTTTTGGAACGCTTCTCGTCGGCGTCTCTTTGGTCGCTGGATGCGCAACGTGCGGCAGTTATGGAGTTTGTGGAGTTCCGACGGTCTGTTCTTCGGGAGGAATCGGCGGATGCGCAACGGGTTATGTCAGTCCTTATGCCGGTCAGTATTATTCCGGCGAAGACGGCGGCTCGTGCGATCCGTGTAACTCTTGTTATTCCAGTTGCTCGCTCGGATTTCGTCCTTTTGCCCGTTTGCACCGCCTGTTTTCCGCCGATTGCGGTTGTGCGTGCGAAAAATATGTCGGCGATTACATGAATTATCCGCCGAATCTCTGCAATACCTGCGATGAATTTGGCGGTTTAGCCGGATACGTTGGCGGTTGCCAATCGGGAACGTGCGATACGGATACTTATGGTTACGCCGCGCCGCAACCTGCATTTGCTCCGCCTGTTGTTACTCCGTTTTCTACAAATTCTGGCGGTTGCAAATCGTGTCAAAGCGGATTCGCGGCGCAAAGTTTGGCGGCGGTACAAACATTGCCGCAACCAATTCCTCAAACGGTTCCGCAAAAAATCGTGATTGTTCGGACGCAACAGCAAATGCAACAACCGTTAATTCCGCGCGGTTCGCAAGGAACGATGCAAAGTCCAAGGACTCAAGTTGTTGTAACGTCAGCGCAACCGTCTCAACCCGTTGTTTTACAAATTCCCGAACAACAAATGAATCCGCAAAGAATCGCAGTCAATCAGAACGTTTATCCTATTCGGCAAGTTTCCGGCGGGCAACTGGAACAGTTTGGAACAACAAGCAAAGTCATTCAACCGGCTCAAATTTCCGCGAATAGTAAAGTGATTCATGCCAAATAATAAAAACATTTTGTCGCGATAAAAACAAATCCATAAAAATTCATAACGTATGAAAACAATGGCAAGATTTTACTGGGGAATCTTGCGAGTGAATTTTAATGAAGAAAGATTTCGTCGAAAGAAATAAAAATGAAAAAACTGACATTTTCAAAAATCAAAAAAACTTGGAGCGTCTGTTTATGTGCGGCGGGTATGCTGATAACCGCGTCCGGTTTGGCGGCGGCGCAAGGAAAATCAGAAGCGGAAATTAATCAGATTAAACAGGCGCTTTTTCCTCCAAGTCAAAAAGGATTGGACGTCGATACCTTGAGCGAACAAGAGATTCCTTATGCCAGTCTGATTCAAGAGGGTTCGCGGGGTTACATTTTGAAAAATGCGTCGGGGCAAATCATCCGAACGCTTTTCGATACGGACGGCGATAGTCAATTGGATCAATGGGGATTTTTCAAGAACGGCGTGGAAGTTTATCGGGATATTGATACCGACAAAGACCAAGTCGCCGATCAAATGCGTTGGTTTAATTCCGCCGGAACGCGCTGGGGCGTGGATACGAACAAAGACGGCGTCATCGATTATTGGAAAGTGATTTCGCCGGAAGAAGTTTCCGAAGAGATCGTAATTGCGCTGGCAACACGCAATTTAAACCGGTTTTTACGGCTTGCTATCAACGCCGACAACGTGAATGCGTTGCAAGTAGGAGGCGAACTTTCTCAAAAGTTAAACGCGAAAGTCGAAAATATTCGGCAGGCGTTTCAACAATCTTTACAAAATATTCCCGTTTCCGAAAACGCAAGTTGGGGACAGTTTTGGACGTTGCGTCCGGCGACGATTCCTATCGGCAATAATCGCGACTTGAACGTTTATTATAACACGTATGCGTTGATCAACGACGGCGAAAACAGCGTGCAGATTCAATTAGGTTCGCTGGTCAAAATCGGCGAGGCGTGGAAAGTTATTGATGCGCCGCGTCCTTACGCGGCGGATACGATCGCTTCGGTTTTCTCGGGAGGAAATAGCGGAATATTATCCGACGCGAGCGATCCTGAAATCGAAGAGATGAGTCGCCAGATTGAAGAGTTGGAAAAAAAACTTGATTCCACCGCAAAAGATCAGCGTATTGAAATTTATAATAAGATTGCCGAGCTGCGGATTAAAACGGCGTATCTCTTTTTCAACAAACATAAAGATATGGAAAACCGCGATAAATGGTTGCGAGACTTAGCGGATTTCATGTACACGGCGGTAACGGTGGATAATTATCCGGGCATTGAAAAAATGACGAGCATGAGCAAAACGCTGAAAGAAGGGAATAATCCCGAAGTGGCGGCGTATATGCAATTTCGCGCAATTGAAGCCGCGTATCATCATTCGCAAAGTTCTGGAACGGCTCCGGCGGACGTTTATACCAAATACGTCGGCGACTTGGAACAGCTTACCAAAGATTTTAGAAATACGCAAACCGCCGCGACGGTTCAACTCAATTTAGTCGGCGAATATGAGATGTCGGCGCAATTGGAAAAAGCCAAAGAAACGGCTCAAACGCTTATCAAAAACTATCCGAACTCGCTGATTACGGAAAAAGCGGCGGGATTTTTGCGGCGTATTGATTCCAACGGCAAATCGTTTCCGTTCCCGTTTCAGGGACGTTCAACGACCGGTTCGGCTGTGGATATAAATCAATATAAAGGAAAAATTATTTTACTTTATTTCTGGGCGTCGTGGTCGGATACCGACGGCGCGCAAGCGGCGGCGATGAAAAAAATTCTTTCGCTTTATGAACGCGACGGATTGTCGATTATTGGAATCAATCTGGACAACTCGCAAGAAGAGATGGCGGCTTACGTCAAGAAATATGACATTAAGTGGCCTCAAATTTTCGAGGAAGGAGGACAGGAAAGCCGTCCTGCCGTGTATGCCGGAATCAACATGCCGCCGTTTTTTATTCTTATCAACAAAGAGGGAAAAGTTGTCAACAATCATTTGGTGCTTCCAGAAGACGCCGACCGTGCGATTTTCAGTTTGATTCGAGGAGAATAAAACGAACAGCGTTTTCCAAATTCCCTTCCGTTGGATCAAAAGTATTTCCGCAAATATTTTAGATTTTTAATGGTCAAAATAAAACCTTATTTTGACCTCATTTTTTAACAAAACAACCTAGTAGAGCGGTAACTTGGTAATTTTGGATAACAGCGCTTGCATTAAATCGGCAAAAGAGTTATTCTTCAGTGAATGATTCATTCAAGGGCGACTTGAACGCCCGCATCTTTTCTTGAAATCCTCATTATTCTTCGATGGATTCGGGGGGAATATTTCCTTTGCGTCATGCACAAATCTTTTGCGTCGTGCAAAAATCATTGACGCCCGTTTGTTTTTTCTCAATTTTCGGTCTTTATGCTTCCGTCTTCCTCTTATCTTATCCCCTAACTTTCTCTGATTTCAATAAACTTACATCCCGACAAGTTATCCGGGATGACGAAAAAGTTATCCGGGAGACCGGAATGTTTTATTCGGAGACAGGAAAAGTTGCCCGGCGAATCGTATAAGTCCGACGGAGGTAAGCGGAAATTCCGCGCGAAATGCCGAAAATCCCGACGGATTTGCTGAACATTGCGGCGGGCAGATTATAAAGCGCCTTGAGAAAGAGAATTTTGAACAGAAACACGGCGTTGCACGGACGGCGCCCGCCTTTCGGACTCGGTTGGGGAGCGCCGTTTCGATGAGCGGACGAAACGCTTCCAATCCATCGCT
>JAISZO010000097.1 GCA_031269105.1 Planctomycetaceae bacterium
GCCTTTCGTTAATAAGGTTGCTATTTCTCAAAAACGGAAGCGTAACATGGTTTTTGGATTTCCTACAATACCAATTCCGACATTTTTAACACAAAATCCCGGTTAAAGACTTACTCTAAGACGCGAGCGGCGTTTCAGATTGGCGTGCGGAATGTTGTTTACAACAGGCGCCGATAGGTGAGTTTGATGCGAAAAGTCCGTGTAGAATGACAAAAGAGGTAAACGAGAGACGTTAGGAATAAATATCGGAAACGATTTCCGACATTCAAAACGACAAAATTTCCGTCTCTTTTTGAGAAAAAATAATATTTTTCCCATAACTATCAAACCCTCAATAAAAACCGAACTTATTAGAACTGCCCAAAAGAAATACGATTGACGAGCGTTTTTTGTTTGTTAGAATTTGCAAGTTGTTTTTTGCAAAGCAGCGTTTTTCTCAAAAAACCTTGCAAATTTTATTCAATTGGAACAATAGCAAATATAAAGCTCTGGTAGAATTTTTTAAAAAACAACAGACGTCTTCCCAAATTGTTAAATAAAGAGAGAGGAAAGGTTGTGATTTTGTTGAAGAATCGTCGAACAAGCCGCAAAAGCGTATTGCCGGGATTCGGATTGACGATGGGATTTACCGTTGTTTATTTGAGTTTGATTGTGCTGATTCCGCTTGCGGCTCTCTTTTTGAAAGCCGCCGGAATGGGCTGGACGGAATATTGGCAATTGATTACGGCGAGGCGGGTGTTGGAATCGTTTCGCGTAACGTTTTCGACTTCGTTTTACGCCGCGTTGACAAACGCGGTTTTCGGATTTCTGGTCGCGTGGGTGTTAGTGCGGTACGCGTTTCCCGGCAAACGTTTTGTCGATGCGATGGTCGATTTACCGTTTGCACTTCCCACCGCCGCGTCGGGAATTACGCTTTCTATGTTGTATTCGCAACACGGCTGGATCGGACGTTGGTTTGACTTCCGCATTACTTATTCGCAATTAGGAATTTTCATCGCCTTGACGTTTATCGGTTTGCCGTTTGTCGTCCGCGCAATGCAGCCGGCGCTGACCGACATTGAGCGGGAATTGGAAGAAGCGGCGGCAAGTCTTGGCGCGTCGCGATGGCAAACGTTTTGGAAAGTGCTATTTCCCGGACTTCTTCCCGCGTTACTGACCGGATTCACAATGGCGTTTGCCCGCGCTATCGGCGAATACGGTTCGGTGATTTTCATCGCCGGAAACTCGGAAATCGCTCCGCAATTGATTGTCGTCAAATTAGAAGAAAACGACTACGCTTCCGCCACCGCAATCGCCGTAACGATGCTCGTGATTTCATTTTTTCTGCTGCTTGCGATTAATCTTTTGCAGCTTTGGGGCGCGAAAAATTGGAATAAGACGTCGTAAAGGAAAACGTTTGTTAGAAACAATATCTACTCAACGCGGTCTTGTTCATTTCAATGAAAAATTAAGCGGAAAGTAAGATTTCATGTTCTAGCTTCCTCGCAAGCTCAACCAAGCGCTTTCAAAAAACGCAATAAACAAACAACAAACATGAACAAACAATTTTATGACGAGCGGAAAAATAGCGATTTTTGGATTTGTCTGATCCCCGCATTTGAAAAAAAAGATGGAGAGATATTTTGGGGACAGGAGAGAAGGATTATGACGCGCCTTCTTGTAAAATCAAAGTCTATTTGTAAAATGATGAAATAGGTAAGAGAACATCATCTCTCTCGGAAGGGATGAGCGAACACATTAATAACCATTTCAACAAAAAACGATGAAAAATCTCTCGCAACTCATTGCCAACGGTACGATCATTCTTGACGGCGGTTGGGGAACGCAATTGCAGCAACGCGGATTGGAAATCGGGGCGCACCCCGATCTTTGGAATTTGACCGCGCCGGAAAAAGTAGAAGACGTCGCCAAAGCATACGTCAACGCGGGAAGTCAAATCCTTTTGACGAACACATTTGGTTCCACAAAATTCCCGTTGAAAAAACACGGCTGCGAAAACAAAGTCGCCGAAATCAACCGCGCCGGAGTTGAAATTTCCAAACGCGCGGCGGAAGGTACGGCGGTGAAGGTTTTCGCGTCGATTGGTCCCACTGGAGTCATGCTCGTTATGGGAACCGTAAAGCCGGAAGAATTGTACGACGCTTTTCTCGAACAAGCGGAGGCGCAAGCGGCGGGCGGCGCCGATGGAATTGTGGTCGAAACGATGAGCGATCCGGCGGAAGCCGCTCTCGCGGTCAAAGCGGCGAAAACGACCGGCTTACCCGTTGCGGTAAGTTTTGTTTTCGATTCCGGCAAAGCGAAAGACCGCACCATGATGGGCACAACGCCCGAACAAATGGTCTCGCAAATGACCGACGCCGGCGCCGACGTCGTCGGCTCGAATTGCGGGCAGGGAATCGACGGTTTTATTCCGATTTGCCGAAGAATCCGCGCGTCAACGACGCTTCCGATTTGGATGAAAGCCAACGCCGGATTGCCGGAAATCGTGGACGGTCAAACGGTTTACAGACAATCGCCGGACATTTTTGCCGAAAAAGCGGTCGAATTGGTAGAAGCCGGAGCGAATTTTGTCGGCGGTTGCTGCGGCACGTCGCCCGATTTTATCCGAGCGCTTCAGCAAAAATTAACAATTCACCGATAAGCGCTCAAACGGAAAGCGTTTGAAAATTCCTTTACGGACTCATCTGCAAGCGTCAAGTCCGTAAGGATATGTGCGTAAACAAAAGTATCCATCAAACAACTTGATCATCCTGTTGATGAACTCATCGCTTTTTTTCAAGCCGTTTGCAAACGTTTTCGCCAATTTTCGTAAGCGTTTAAACTTGCGTCCGCGTTTTGCATTTCGGGCGTCACGACGGTTTCTTTCTTCAACGTTGTAAACGCTTCGATTTCGGTCTTGAAAATTCCAACGCCGAGACCGGCTCCGCGCGCCGCGCCGATAGAACCGTCCGTATTGTAAAGTTCAATCGTCGCGCCGGTAATGTTCGATAACGTTTGCCGGAAAACCGGGCTCAAAAATAAATTGGCAAGACCGGCGCGAATCGTTTTCGTTTCGACTCCGATTTGATTCATAATATCCATGCCGTATTTGAACGAAAACGCGATTCCCTCCTGCGCCGCGCGAATAAGATGTTTTTTGCCGTGCCGATTGAAATTGATTCCGTGAAAAGAACAATTCGGCTCTTGATTGTTCAACATCCGTTCCGCGCCGTTCCCAAACGGAATAATACACGCGCCCTCGCTACCAATGGGGACTTCCGCCGCCAGAGCGTTCATGTCCGCGTAGCTGATTCCCTCCGGCGCGACGTTGTTTCTTATCCATGCGTTGAGAATTGCGGAACCGTTAATGCAAAGAAGAACGCCGATTCGCGTTTGCTTTTCCGTATGATTGACGTGAGCAAACGAATTGACCCGCGACTGCGGATCGTATTTTGCATCGCCATTGACTCCGTAAACAACGCCCGACGTTCCGGCAGTCGCGGC
This sequence comes from Planctomycetaceae bacterium, assembly GCA_031269105.1. Classification (GTDB taxonomy): domain Bacteria; phylum Planctomycetota; class Planctomycetia; order Pirellulales; family Thermoguttaceae; genus WRMR01. Next base: position 3,484 of record JAISZO010000097.1, read on the forward strand.
AACTTCGCCCGGATTCAGCACGTTCAGCGACAGCGCGTTGTTCGGCTGATCGCCCGCGCGGTAAGCGACCGGCGTTCCGGCGGCAAGTCCGAGTTCTTTCGCAACGTCCGGCGTAAGACGTCCCTGAACGCCGAATGTCGGTACGATTTCAGGAATGAACGAAATGTCGAACCCGAAATAATCGTAAAGAAACTTCGCGGGCGCGTTGTTTTGAAAATCCCACGCGATTCCTTCCGACAATCCCGAAACGGTCGTCGCCGGAGTTCCCGTCAAACGCGCTGCAATGTAATCGCCGGGAAGCATATAATACCTGATTTTTGCGTAATTTTCCGGCTCGTTTTCTTTAACCCACGCAAGTTTCGCCAACGTGAAATTGCCGGGCGAGTTGAGCAATCGCGATAAACATTGTTCGCCGCCGAGCGAGCGAAACGCTTTTTCGCCGTAAGAAACCGCGCGGCTGTCGCACCAAATAATTGCGTCGCGAATCGGCGTTAAATTTTTGTCGAGCAGAACGAGTCCGTGCATCTGATACGAGACGCCAATCGCTTGCACCGCGTCCGGCGAAACGCCCGACCGGGCTAACGCCGCGCGCGTCGCAAGTTTCAGCGATTCCCACCAGGCGTCGGGACTTTGTTCCGCCCAACCGTGTTTCACGGCTTTAATCTCCGCCTCTTGTTTCGGGAAAAATTCGGTGAACGCCTCGCCCGTTTGCGCATTGACCAAACTTGCTTTGACAGAAGAACTGCCGACGTCGTAACCAAGTAAATACATAAGAAACTCCTTAAAATGATTATTGAAATAAAATGACGTTTGCGGATTAAGCCGTTTTGTCAAGCGACAAGCCGCCGCTTAAAATTTGCAATATCTGACGCGCGGCGCGGGAGCGGTGACTAATCGCCTGTTTCATTATCGGAGCAAGCCGTCCGAATGTTTGATGATACTCGACGACTTCAAATAACGGATCATATCCGAATCCGGCGTTTCCGTCCGGCTCGAACCGTATTCTGCCGCGACAAATTCCTTCGGTTTCTGCGAGAATTTTTCCGCTTGGCGCGGCAATCGCGATATGACAAACATAATGAGCCGTTCTTTGTTCGAGGGGAACGTTGGATAATTTTTCGAGCAAAAGAGCGTTATTGGAAGCATCCGTTGCATTTTCGCCGGAAAAGCGGGAGGAATAAATTCCCGGCGCGCCGTTTAATGCGTCAACGACCAAACCGCTGTCTTCCGCCATCACCGGCGTCCGAAAGAACGCGGCTTGTTCGCTTGCTTTTTTCGCGGCGTTTTCGGCAAAACTCGCCCCGTCTTCGACCACTTCAATTCCTTGCGGAAAATCCGCCAACGACTTGAGCGTTATCCCGATTTTCGCAAAAAGGTCGGACGTTTCCTCGACTTTTTTGCGGTTACTTGTTCCAAATATTAATATTTTTTGCGTCATTTTATAAAATTTGTAGATTTCAGTGAAATATGCGTTTTTTGAAGCGCCCCGCTCTTGACCAAAAGCGCCTCCGCATGATTGAAGCGATTCAATTTTTCAATGCAAACCTTATTTTTACCTGATTTTCCGAACAAAACAATCTCCGCCGCGCCGATTCGCCTAAAATTGCAAACCTTATTCCCTCATTTTATTATTCGCGCTATTTCAAAATGAGATCGTTTTGTTCGGAAAAGATAAGATTTTCAATGGAAAACTTTATCGCAAAATATTCGGGAAGATACTTTTGTAACGGAAACAGAGGATTGTGAGAAGCTGCACTCTACATTTTCAAAGATTTCGCATTCATTGGAAAAAAATTTCTGAAAAAATTCTAAAAAATCCAAATTTTGCTTGTATCTAATCCACAATTCTATTAAAATTACGAATAGTGTTTCGTTTGCACTCAAATATGTGAAACCTAGAAACATGTAGCGTTGTATCGAATGGTTTTCCCATTTCAAAAATAAATTTAAAAGGAACTTACAATGACCGATTTTTCAACCGCATCTATTACCAATGTTGTAAAATCCATTTTGGCGGACGGCGTTATTGATAATGCCGAAGTCGAACAACTGCGAAAACGGCTTTATGCCGATGGAAGGATTGACAAAGACGAAGCGGATGGAATTTTGATCATTGATCCAACGTCGTTTCCCAAAAAAGGAAAACGATCTGTCGGTGTTCAACGTCAGTGGTGCGGACGGCTTGGTAGAGTTGAAAATTGTCAAGTTG
>JAISZO010000102.1 GCA_031269105.1 Planctomycetaceae bacterium
CCCCCCCCCCCCGATACATTCTGCCGAAGTTCAAGAAAATCAAACGCTTCGTTCAACTTTTTCATAGTCGAAACTCCTTCTAAACTTTTAAGTTTTTTTGAAATTGACGAGCAAAAATCAACATAATTTTTGTCTCAAGGTTTCATTAATTGATTTCTAGTATACACCAAAATCTTGAATCCAACAAGAGGAAAGTGGAAAAATTTGAATTTTTTTTGAAAAATTTTTTATTCCCTTTTTCACCACGAAGAAATGAAGAAGCGCGAAGATTTCACGAAGAATTTTTAAGGTTGGGTAAATGATTTTTTTCATCACAGAACAAAAAATTCCGCTTGCGAAACTTTTATCTTTTAGTTTTTAACTTTTCGCTTTCCCGTTTGTCTTTTTGTTTTTCGATCACAACGTTCCCATAAATTTGTAATACTCTTGATGCAAATTTTCCCAGTTACTCCCAAAAATTTCCTCGAAATCTCTGATGCGTTTGGATTCGTCGTCAATGAGAAACGGTTCCTTTTGCGAAATCATTTTGAGATAACGAATCAATTCGTTATTATATTTCGCGTGAAAAAAATACATCATCGACCAACAAATCGCATAAGCGTCGAGAGCGTTCTCCGGCGATACAATCACAAACGGTTCGTCGCTTGCCGCGACTTTTCGCATCGGCGAATTCGGATTTCGCTCAGTCGCGTATTTATAAAAATGCTTGAGTCGAAGCGGATTGACTTTAATCGTATCGCTCCACGCTTGCTCGCCGCTCAAATCCGGCGTTTCGTAAAGAGTTGCGATCCCCTCGCTGACCCAATGCGGACAAGCGCTGAAACGTTTGAGCATACCGCAGTTGTATGAAATCTGATGCGCCGCTTCATGCACAAATGTCGCAACGGCTTTCGCCGAATCGGGACGCGACATGATTTCGCGAAACCGCCGTTCTAACGAACTGGATTTCACGCGGCTGTTATTTCCGTAAACTTCCAAACCGGTTAAATCGTAAAAAACAATGCGATTCGTCGTTTGGTTGTAATACGCATTGATATAAGCGACCGCGCTTCCGACTTCCGGTTCCGTACAACGAATGAAATTACCGCGATCCGCGAAAATAACGGCGACAAGCGGAAATTCCGGTTCCGTCAATTCAAAACCGTTCTTTTTCCAATGTTCAATAAACGCCGCGTCAAGTTGTTCCAGCAGATTTCCGCACCATCGAGCGTAAGCCAGCGTCGTGTCGAAAACAATGAGATAACGTTTTGTTTCATAAATCCGAAATTGTTTCGGAAATTCCGCCTGAAGACGTTTTTTCATCTCGGCGTGAGTGTACGGGACAAACTCTTTGTCGTCGGAAAGTTGCTCAACAACTTCTTTCGGCTGGAACATTCGCCAGCGTCCGTCGCGTTCTTCAAAAACAAAATTTCCTCCGGTATCTTCCGCAATAATACGTCCTTCGCGTTTCACTTTTTTGCCGTTTTCCAGAACGGTCGCGTAATCCAACGCAAACGTTGTCGGCGTCGCCAAAATCGTCGACAGTATCGCGTAAAAGGCAAAACGGAAAAATCGAAAAGAAAACATAAATTGAACGATAAGATTTCTCATGGCTGTATTGGAATTTTACTATTTTATCGGAGTGTATCTTTATTGGGATAAAAATGGAGATAATTGCGAAACGTCGCGTTTTTTCCCGTTTGAGCGGCTTCGCCGAGATATTGAATTTCAGTCGCCGAACCAACGCCCGCAGTATTGCCGCGTCTCCGGCGCACGAGTTCGTTTTGCATAAGTTTCTGATTATTCTGCTGACGATTAAGCGACATTTGCTGCGTTGACAACATTCGCTCAATTTCAAGACGCGGCTTAACGTACTGATTATAATTGTCAAGCGACGACGATCGGTTTCTTTGGAGTTCCAACCAAGGACTCAATGCGGGCGGATTGGAGTCGGGAAACCAAAAATTCGATTGTTGCGCAAAAAGAGATTCCGTCGTCGCGGCAAATATTGACGCAATGATTATCGCGATCGTCTTTTTCATTATTCGCTCCTTTTATTTATTGAACAGATCAAAGTATAACATTTCGCTCAAAAATATTCAAGTCCCGATTAGTATCTACCGCTAGAACCATATCGCTCGCCGCCGCCTTTCAAAACAGAACCGGAATAACGGCTTACGGTTTGCGCGCCTAACAGCGAGAATCCCATGATTCGTTCAAACGGCGCGATAATTTTGGAAAGTTTTGTGTCTATCGCAACCATACGATCTTCCGCAATAAAAACGCGGTCTCCCGGCAAAAGTTGATAATTGGTATGCGGAGAAGCGCCGGCGGTAATACAATGCCAATCGACTTCCAGATGTTTATAATGTCCATAAGATGGTCTCGCTATCCAAATATGTTTTGACGAGACGCGTTCCAATCCGTTAATATTCGCTATAGCGTCGAGAACGGTATCGTTTCCCGTGTAAGGAACCGGCGTGACTTTATCGCCAAAACCCGCGCCTTGCATAACCACATAATAAATTTGACTGTTATAGGAAAAAACGTCCACCGCCACGCGAGGATTATCAAGCGTTTCGGATAAGACGGATTCAATTGCCGCTCTTGCGTCGATGAGCGTAAGACCGTCAACGTGCGCTTTGCCGTAAATTCCTAAATTTATACAGCCGTCGGGACCGACAATATGTTGTCCTGCAACCGGTTGCAATCCGCTAATTGTTTCAAGACTGACAATGACGCCGCGTTGTTCTTTATGTTCTTCGTTAAGGATATCTTTATTAAGTTTTTTAGAAAGTTCCTCGCCGGCTTGTTCGCAAGTCATTCCCCCGATAACAACGGTTTTGAACGGATAAGGAAGAGTAACAATCCCGCCGGGTTGAATGCGGTAGCGATCGTCAAAAACGGTTTCGTCGGCGTCCAAACCATACGCCTGAATAAAAACGGTATCCATCGGCTGAAGGATATAAGGGGATTTGGGAACTAAATTTACGACTTCAACGGTAAGAACGTCGGAAATGCCAATGTAATAATCTTCCAACGAGGACTTTGCCATTTCTTTGGGAAGCCCAGAGTAAACTTTGGGTTTCTGCTGCATTGAAGCGCATCCCGTTACCGCAAACGCCAATAAACTGATGATAAACGTCAGTTTTTGAGTTTTGGAAAAAAGAATTGATGCTGCGACCATGAAAATCCTTCTTTCTGCGTTCGCAAATTCACGACCATACCAAAATCCGCACGAAACGGTCTTAAATCCTTTTGACCATTTCACAGGAAAACGCGGGTTGTCGTTATTTTCGGCGTTCCTGAGACAGGAAAAAAGAAGTTTTTTCCGCTGTTGCAAAATCTGTTCATTAGGAAGATATGAGAAAATCAGAGTAATCAAAACAAGCCGAATAATCCACAGAAACAAAAAGCGTGGAGAAAGAGAGAGCGAGACGCATACAATACTTGAAGACAAAAATATCGCTTTTCATTGTTCCTTAAACCGATCTATGGTAGAATATGCAATCTAAATAAACTTCTCTGAATGGCGACTTTATTTTTGCTTGATTTCATGTCCAAACACATTTCTATCAGCCGGTTATCGCGATTATTGCAGGACATTGCAACGCCTGTTTATGTTCTTGACGAGAAACAGACGCTTGCGTATTTTAACGAACCGTTTGTACAATGGGTCAACGGCGACGCGGAAAAGTTGCTTGGTCAGCGATGCCGTTATCATGTTTCCGGTTCGCGGCTGCATCATGAAATTATTGCCGCCGCAATTGCTCCGCCGCCGGAAATCTTGCGGGGAGAACGCGGCGTCGCAATTCTCGCGGTGGACGCGATTCGCGAAACCCGTTACCGCCGCGCGGAGTTTTTGCCGTTAAAGTTGGAAGACGGAACGTTCGGAACGTTTGTTTTTATTGACGAAAACGATTTGTCGCGGGAAGACGCGGCGCGGTTCTCGACGTCTTCCGCCGAAAATAAAACGCGGGGAAATGAAAACGCGATCACGGTGGAGTCGGCGCGGGCAAGGGAATTGCATCGCGTTTTGTTCGCGGTACGGCGGCGTCAGGCGGGACAATATCGTTTGGAGCGAATGATCGGAGCCGCGCCGCAAATGCAGACGGTTCGGCGTCAGGCGAAACTCGCGGCGGAAACGGTTGCGCCGGTTTTGATTCTCGGTCCGCCGGGAAGCGGTCGGGAATCGCTTGCTTACGCCATTCATTTCGGACGCGATGAAGAACGTTCCGGCGGTTTGATTCCGATTGATTGTCACTCGCTTCCCGCCGAATTGATCGACTCGGCGATTCGCGCGTTTTATCAACGTTACTCCAAGCCGGAAAGCAAACGGCGTCACACGTTGCTTCTCAACAACGCCGATCTTTTAGAATCGGCGCAAGGCGAATTGGTCGCGTCGATTCTTACCAACAATTCCGGCAATATGCGCGTTATCGGAACGTCGCGGTTTGAGCCGTCCGAGTGGCAAAATTCTCCGCAATTGCCGTATTTACTCGCTACGCTGCAAATCCGTATTCCGCCGTTGTCGGAACGCCGCGGCGATATTCCGCTTCTCGCGCAATGGTTTCTTGAACAAAAAAACGCGCCGACAAAAGAAGAAACGTTTGTCAAAGAAAACGAGCCGCCGATCGTGCAGCGAACCGGTTTTGCGGCGGACGCGATGGATTTGCTGATGTTGTATTCTTGGTCTGGAAATCTCGACGAATTAGCCGCCGTTGTCGGAGAGTCGCACGCCAACGCAACCGGAACGCTTATCCGCGCAAAAGACTTGCCGATACGTTTGCATTACGCGGCGGACGCGAAAGCCGCGACGAAACCGATAGAAAAAATCGATTTGGAAAAATATCTGCAAACGATTGAAATCGAGTTGATTCAACGCGCGCTCAAAATTTCCCGTGCGAACAAAGCGAAAGCCGCGCGGCTTTTGGGAATGACCCGTCCGCGTCTTTACCGGCGGCTTGAACAACTCGGACTTTTAGACGTTCCCGACGCGAAAACTCAAGAGAAACTTGCTCAAAAACAAAAGCGTTCCGCGCCGGATTTCAAAGAAATTTCCGATAGCCCCGATTTCCGACCGGTGGAATGAAAATACTGTTGAGCGTCTTTCGCGAATAAATTAAAAATGACGCGTAAATTTTGAAAAACGATGAAAACAACCCTTGGTTTATTTCACTTGAGAAAAATTTTTTAAATTGTGTTTATTTTTTTGTTCGATTCTCATCATTTTATTTTGTCAAACTCTTGATTTTTTACGGGAAAAAAAATAAAATGTAAAGAGAGAATTTGAAAATAAACACTTTTTTATTGTTAAACATAAAATTATGAACATCAAAGTTATTCGCGTCGATTTGCCGGTGAAACACGTGTTGACTTATTCGCGGGGATCGATTAGCGTTGCAAGAGCGATTGTGGTGGAATTGGAACAAGATGGATTACGCGGTCACGGCGAGGTGCAGGAAAATCCGCATTACAATATCACGGTTGAAGAATTGACCGAACATGTTCTTAAAATTCAAGAGATGCTCGAGGATTACGCGATGGCTGATCCGGTGTCAATGTGGCGGTATTTAAATCCGGTGTTGAGCGTCTCGCCCTACGCGCAATCGGCAGTGGATATGGCGGCTTGCGACCTCTGGGGAAAGATAAGAAACAAACCTCTTTGGTATATTTGGCGATTGCGTCCAACATTACCTTTACCCAAAACCTGTTTCACGATTGGAATCGATACGATTGATCAGGTGATAGAACGATTTCATGAAAATCCCAACTGGCCTATTTATAAAATCAAGCTGGGCGGAAAAAATGATATGCAAATGGTGCGCGAGCTTCGTAAATTGACCAACGCCGTTTTTCGCGTCGACGTCAATGGAATGTGGAATGTGGAAACGACGTTGCATCATGCGCCGGAATTAAAAGAATTAGGCGTGGAGTTTATCGAACAGCCGCTTTCGCCGGAAGATTGGGAAGGAATGGAAATTCTGAAAAATCAAAGTCCGTTGCCAATCATGGCGGATGAAAGTTGCGCGTCGGAAAACGATATAGACCGTTGTGCCGAATATTTTTTCGGTATCAATGCCAAACCGTGTAAATTCGGTGGATTAACGCCAATGCGCCACGCGTTGGATCACGCAAAAGAAAAAGGATTAAAAATTCTACTGGGATGCGGAATCGAGTCCACGATTGCGATTTCCGCCAGCGCACAGTTTGCGTCGCTGGCGGATTATTTGGATTTAGATGGTCCGCAATTGATTGAAAAGAAAGTCGGAACCGGCGTTTGTTCGGAAAACGGCGAATTGACGTTCCCCGACGAAAACGGCACAGGAGTTTGCGTGTTGTTTCGGTAATTGACAAATAATGACAACGAATTGAAATTTAAATCGATAACTTATAAAAACAAAAAGGATTGTCCGATCGACAATCCTTTATTTTACGAAAACGCAATGGTAATAAGAATTATTTGACAAATTCTTTGAGACCTTTGAGTGCGCGAATCTTCACTTTGTTGTGCGCCGGTTTTGCCGGAACATCATGGATTTCACCAGTGAACGGATTTTTCACGCCTTTTTTCGCAGGAGCTTTTTCAACCCGTTTTTTCTCAATTTTGACCAAACCGGGAAGAATAAAACTTCCGGGACCTTTATTGCTGAGACTTTTCTTAATCACTTCGCCTACAGCGTCAATAACGGCAACAATGTCTTTTTTTGACAATTGGGTTTGTTCCGCAATATCCGCAACGATTTCTGTTTTTGTGTAAGATTTTGCGGCTTTCTTCTCTGTTGCGACTTTTGCCATGATTTTTTTCCTCTGATATTAAAAGGACGTCCAAAAAACAATGAAATTCGATTGTTTCTACGAGTCAATAATTGTCGTGAACAATCGGGCGTCCCAAACAATTGAGGACGCATCTTTTAAATCCAGAACGTTTTGTTTTTATTGAAATCACATTTCGTTCTGTATTTTAAGGCATTTGCAAATACATTTGCCATAACCCATTTTTCGACAGTGTTTTCCGGCTTTATTCAAAAAAAATCTCAAATAATACCAAAAAACCGTAAAAAAAGGCATTTCAGACAAAATTTTGCCCATTTGCTTTTCAATTTCATGTAATATCATGCCATTTTCGCAATTTTTGTCAAGCGTTTCTTTTCATTTTATGATATTTTAGCGTTTTTTGAAAAAAAAATCTTAAAAATCAGGGCGTTTACACGTTCGTCACTGGACTGATTCTTTGTTATTCTGACGGAATATCAGCGATTGATCGTCCAAGTTTTTTAGCGGGAGCGGAAGAAGCGCTACCCAAACGGCGATGCACTGAAGCGGTATTTGTTGATGGAAGTCTTTTGGAATCGTCGTTTTGCAAAAACGAGAGGATTTTGCTTTTCGACGCTTCTTCATTACTGGGCGGCGTTCCTAATTCTTGAACCGCTTCGTCGACGCCCTTCAAAACCGACCATTTCACGCCATTTTTGATCCAATCAAAAAAATTGAAATCCATTGTATTTCTCCTTTATTTCAAGAGACTTTTCGTTGTTTTTAACACGGAACCAAATTCCGAGGGCGGAGAATAACAAATTTGAAAAGCGTGCGTCAAGAGCAATTTCGTAGAATTAAGAAAATTTTTTGCTATTCTTTTTCTATTTTTGAAAGGTTGGATTTTTACAGACTGTTTTTATTAGACCTTCTCGAAAAATATTTTTCTTTGCAAAGAATATATTGTGATTCTTTTTGTTTCCGAGAAGGTCTATTCGGAACGGCGACGCTTATCCTGATAATTTTGCCGCCGATGAGATTAATCATGTCGTGCCATGCGGACAATCTCGTCAACCGACGTCGTTCCCCAGAGAACTTTACGCCAACCGTTTTCGCGAAGCGTCATCATTCCGGCTTTGCGGGCGGCTTCTTTGACAAGGTGCGACGGACTTCGTTGACCGGCAAGCCGGCGGATTTCATCGTTGGCAATCAACAATTCGTAAATCGCTACGCGCCCGCTGTATCCGGTGTGCCGACATTCGCGGCATCCGACAGGACGAAACGCTTCAATTTTTTCGTCCCGCATTTTGTCAAACGGAAAATCTTCCGGCGTGTCTTTCACGTTGGGAATATACGGCGCGGCGCAATGTTTGCATAAACGCCGGACAAGCCGCTGCGCCATAATTCCCTCGACTGTACTGCATACCAAAAACGGCTCGACGCCCATATCGATCATTCGCGTAAACGCTCCGGCGGCGTCGTTGGTGTGAAGCGTGCTGAAGACAAGGTGTCCGGTCAGCGACGCCTGAATTGCGTTTTCCGCCGTTTCAAAGTCGCGGATTTCTCCGACAAGACAGATATCCGGGTCATGCCGCAAAATCGCGCGCAAACTCGCCGCAAACGTCAACCCGACTTTCGCGTGAACCTGAATCTGATTGATACCGTCGAGTTGATATTCTATCGGGTCTTCCGTCGTAATAATTTTTGTCGCTTCGTCTTTAATTTCATTCAACGCGCTGTACAACGTTGTCGTTTTGCCGGAGCCGGTCGGACCGGTAACAAGAATGACGCCGTGCGGCAGTTTGATTAACTTGCCGAAAGCGTCGTAAATATCCGCGTCCATGCCAATTCCTTTCAGCGTGAAATTCATGCGGTCTTTGTCGAGAACGCGCATAACAATTCCTTCGCCGTGCAACATCGGAATAATCGAAAGACGAATATCGACTTCGCGTCCCTGCACTTTCAGTTTGATACGTCCGTCTTGCGGAATCCGTTTTTCGGCAATGTTGAGCCGCGCCATGATTTTCAGACGGCTGACAATCGCCGACTGAAAACGGTTGATTTCCGACGGAGTCGGCTGCGTCTGCAACACGCCGTCGATGCGGTAACGGACTTTCATGCCGTGTTCCTGCGCCTCAATGTGAATATCGCTCGCGCGGGCTTCAATCGCTTCGGTCAGAATGTCGTTGACCAACCGCACCACCGACGCTTCCTGCGCCATCGCCGCGTCGCCGCTTTGATCCCATTCCAGTTCTTCGAGCATCTCCACGCCGTTTTCTTCGCCCGCTTGAGCAAGAAGTCCCTCGATGGTTTCCGCGCCGACGCCGAGATACGTTTTAATCAATTTGGCAAGTTCCGACGGCAACGCCACGACCGGCGTAACCGGTATTTTGACCGTTGCCGAAATCGCGTCGATCGCGTACAAATCAAATGGATTGCCAGTCGCTACAACCAACGAACCGTCGGGATCGTAACCGACCGGAAAAACGCCGTAACGATGAACCATTTTCATCGGAAACGTTTGCAGCGCTTCCTGCTTCACTTCGGTTTTGGACAAATCAAGCAACCGCATTCCGAGCGTTAACGCAAGATAATGAAACGCTTCTTCTTCGGAACGCGCTCCGAGTTGCGTTAAAATCGTTGAAATCCGTCCGCCGCCGGAAATGGTATCGCGGACAATTTGCAATTGACGTTGATTGAAAAGTTGCGGTTTTGCAAGCGCATCGGCAAAGATCATCATTGATCCTCCGTCTCCTTTAAACATTCTAAATGAACAAGTCGTCCCTGACCGTCGCAAACAGGCATGGGGGCGGGATTTTTTACTGGCGAGAAAAAATATTCATTCATTCCAAAGCTTCCTGCTGCGCCGACGGAAAAAACATAATAAAACGGGAAGTTTTATTATGTCGGCGATGCAGACGATTCAGCGAACATGCTTTTTTCTGTCCAGACATAAAAATTGCCTGTATGAGAATAAAAATACATAAAAAATGATCGAAAATCGATCCATAAGTTGAAAAAACACTTTTCTTTGCTATTATTGTATATAAAAAATATATTCCGTTCAATAAGAATTGTCCTATAATCGGCGTAATGATTAAAAACTTTAAAAATTATTGAAATTTTTCTTGCGACAAAGTCCTTTCAAATGAAAAAATACACAATTTACCCAATTTACGTTTTTTTTGCAGTTTTTGTATTTTGCGATGCTCTTGCAGTCGCGCAACCGCCCAGTCGCCGTCCGCGCAGCAATAGCGACAGAACGCGTCCGTTTCCGCCGCGCAGCGGTGCGCCGGGAATTTCGCCGTCGAACGACGCCGGTTTGCCGGATGTCGGAACGGTACCGGATTTTTCGGATTTAGACGTCAATGAACCGTTCGACGCTCGCCCGTTTCTGGATCGGGCGACCGTGTCGCAGCCGACGTCGCCGAAGTTACTTCGCTATACGGAACATCTTATCGCTCAATACGATACAAACGGAAACGGTAAGCTTGAACTGGATGAATGGCACGGAAAAATGTCTGGCTCGCCGCAAGTGATTGATCTGAACGGCGATAATATTTTAACATTAGACGAATTAGTAAACCATATTGAAAAATTTTCTCGATGGCGAACGATTTACAACCCGTATCCGTTGCAGCAATTGATCGCCAATCGTGTGATTCCCGTACAAGAAAACACTGATTCGCTTTTCCGTCCGCTCAGTAAAAATATTTCGGCGGTAAAATCATCAATTAAGAAGCATTCCGGTGATTTCGAAAAAACGGAAAATCTTATCGGTTATAAAAAAACTGTGACAGACGAGGAAATCGAAGCCGGAAAAAATGAAATGACGGAAAACAACGCAGAAACCAATACAACCGGTGCGGAAAAATCGGAATCCGGCGAAAATTACCTGACCGGAAAAATTCCGCCTGCTCAAGCGCGAAAGTACGCCGCGCCGACGCAAGGGTTGCCGAGTTGGTTTGTGCGTTGCGATTTGGACGGCGACGGTCAGGTTTCGTTGTATGAATTTGCGTCGCCGGATTTTACCAATGAAAATGTCGCGCGTTTCGGACGGCTCGACAAAAATGCCGACGGATTCATCGCCGGCGACGAATTGCCGAAATGATTTTGAATACAAATTTTTATTTTTCAACTGGCTTAACAAAATTGCAAGATTTTTTATTCCAAACCTATCCTGTTAATCCTGTCGAAAAAATATTCCAAATTTGTTTATTGAAAGTTTCTATACTCATCCTACTTGAAATTTCGGTTTTTGAACACGGAATACGCAGAAAAATACACTTATTTATTTTTCGTGTTCAAAACAATAAAAACAAAAACCAAATTTTAAAGTAAGAAAGGTATAACAAGGCGTTTCAAATCAACTTTTCGCTTTTAACTTTTCACTCTTTTCGTTTCTTCGTGGTGAAAAGGATGTATAGAAAATTTCGCAAAAATATTTTCTTTTTTTATTCCAATTCTTACAAAACGGATTAATGTTTTGTATAATAACGGCGTGATTGACAATTTTACCGTTGATACTTTTTCATGTTTTGGTTTTTCGATCCTCATAAAACAAGTTTCAGGTTTTACGATGTCTTCCATCCGTCAAACAATTTCGCGCGGTTTTACGCTCATTGAACTTCTTGTCGTCATCTCGACTCTCGGCGTTTTGCTGACGCTTCTTTTACCTGCCGTTCAGGCGGCAAGAGCGGTGGCGCGAAGAACGCAATGCACAAATAATATGCGGCAAATCGGTTTGGCAATTCTCAGTTATGAAAACGCGCGAACCTATTTGCCGACTTCATACACGGAAAATCCGAACCACAACATTTTGACGTTTTTGCTGCCGTATCTGGAACAACAACAAATTTATGAACAATTCGATTTCTCCCATCATTGGAGCAATCAAGCCAATTATAAAGCCGTGCGAAACACGATTCCGGTCTTTCTTTGTCCGGCAACGCCCGAACCGTCGCCGCGCAACGTCATGGATCATTCAGAAAACAAAACTAAAACGATTTATCCGGCGGATTACGCCGCGTCGGAAATGATTGGCACAACTTTTCGTCAGCATCTTTTTGAGGCAAACAAAATTACGCCGCGCGCTCCGGCAAATAATTCCGACGGTCAAGGAAGTCCTGATCAAAACATTTATTACCGCAACATGATTGTTCCCGACCGTCGTGCGATTTCGGATATTTGGGGCGGACCGTTGCCGATCAGCGCCGTCAAAGACGGTTTGTCCAATAGTTGGATGTTTTTCGAGTGCGCGGGACGACCATATAATTATATTCAAAACTACTATCGGGGCGATCCGTCACAAGAAGCGATTACAGGCGCGGCATGGGCGGATAAAGAAGCGTCGTTTTGGATTCACGAAACTGTTTGCGGTCATCAAATGATGAATTGCATGAACAACAACGAGCTTTACAGTTTTCACAACGGCGGAGCAAATTTTGTTTACGGCGACGCTTCCGTCAAGTTTCACAGCGAAACGATTGATCCCGAAGTATTTATTTCTCTTTTCACCTGTAATGGAAAAGATTTGATTCATGAACAATGAAAAATCGGTCAAATGTTGCGGAAACTTCGTCGAAGTTGACCGCAGGCGGCGTTGATTCCGTCGCCTCGTTTGAATCGGATTTTCACGTCAATTCCGCCTTGTTCCAGCGTTTGTGCAAATCGCCGCACAACAGACGAAGACGGCGTATGATACGGCAATTCTTTCACCGGATTGAACGGAATCAAATTCACAATAGCGGTACGGTTCTTCAAAAGAAGCGCCAACTCGCGAGCGTGTTCCGGTTGATCGTTCACGCGGTCAATCAAAATGTATTCAAAAGTCACGCGCCGTCCGGTCTTTTCGAAAAAATATTCCGCCGCCTTCAAAATTTTTGAGAGACCGGTTTGTTTATTTTGCGGAACGATTTTGTCGCGCAAGGCGTCGTTTGGCGCATGCAATGAAACCGCCAGCCGGTACGACGTATCCGCGTCGGCAAGTTGTTCGATTCCGCGCGGAATCCCGACCGTCGAAATCGTTACGCGGCGTTTGCTGACGTCAAGCGAATCGGCGGCGGTCGCGTCGTTCAACGCGGACAAAAGCGGTTTCAGATTCAGCATCGGTTCGCCGGTTCCCATAATCACCAGATGCGTCAATCGCTCGTTGTCGCGCAGTAATTGATTGAGCCGCAAAATTTGCTCAAGAATTTCGCCGCGCGTCAAGTTGCGGACAAAGCCGTCCAATCCGCTCGCGCAAAACAAACATCCCATCGCGCAGCCGACTTGCGTGGAAATACACGCCGTCCGATGATTTCGGTTGTCGCGCAACAAAACGCATTCGACGCGATGTCCGTCGCGCCATTCGAGAAGAAGTTTTTCCGTAGGATCGTTTGAAGAGGCGGCGTCGGATTTTTGACGACGTTTTCCATAGAATTTTTCATCCGTTTTTTCCTGCGACTTTTGACAAGTAACAACCGTACCGCAAAAAATATCAAACTTTTCGGCAAGTTCGCGACGCAAAGAAAGCGGCAAATCGGTCATTGCCATAAAATCGGCAGTTTTCCGCGAAAAAATCCAGCGGCGAATTTGTTCGACGCGAAAGCCGGGCAGTCCCAGTTTTTCCAGTTCCGCCCGAAACGCGGCGGCGTTTTCTCCCGCTTTGACTTTCGCTTCCCGCTCGCCGCTCGCCCATTCTTCTTTAATGATTTTTTCTTCGTCGGTCATTCATGCTCCTTGAGAAATTTCTTGATGGGTTAATTGTTTTACTTTTTCTAACATAACGTTGTCGTACGGACGACAATACTTTATATTTTTCCTTCTTTTTGTCAATCTCCGATAAAATTGACTGTTGATTGGATTTTCTCCATACAGAACAACATCAGTCGCAAAAAGATCGCGCCTCGCATTCATCCTGCAAGGACGAATGCCGACGCTCCGGTCTGCCAATGAAAAAAAATCTCCCTAACTCAGTTGAAAAATATTGGAAGCAAAAATAAGTCATTCGGGGGCACAAACGAGCCATTCGGAAGTCCGAAAATAAGAAAAAATGGACAAAATCGTCCAAAAGGTGGACAGAATCGAATAATTAAAGAGTAGAATTTACCGTATCCAGAGACAAAAACGAGCGGCGGAACGTTCCTTTTCTTGTTTTGTCAGAAAACAACGAAAAGAAGGGAAATTATTATACCAAGTAATAAGGATTGGTACCCTGGCTCGCGGAACGCGCCGACGGCTTTTGCTCAAAAAATAGAATTTTGAGAAGTCGCTACGGCTCAATAAACGTTTTTACAATTTTCCCAAAACCAGCATAATAATAATTCCGACAAGAAAAACAACGCTGACAATCAATCCGCCGAAAAGTCGCCAAAACCAAATCGGCACGCTGCGATACCATGCGTCTTCGTCGTAATCCTTTTCCTCCGGTTCGTCCGTTTGTTGGTTTTGAGACAACGTTGCGGAATTTTGAAGAGCCGTTTGATTTTGCGGATGCGATATTTGACGCGGTTCGGATATTTGCGATTTTTGATTCGCGGCGGCTTGCTGCATTTCGTTCATCGCAAATAAAACCGGATCGTTTTCTTCCAGACGCGGCGCTTTTTTCGAAGCGATCAAATCGTCGTCATCCATAATAATTCCCGCATGGGAATGAGAAGACGACGGTTCGCGATACTCGGGACGCTGAAAAAACGACGAACTCTTTCCGCCGCCAAGCAAATGAACATGACTTGCGGAACTTTCCGCCGAACTGCCGTTTTTTGCGGGATCGCGCGAATTTTGACGTTGTTGCTCAAGCGCCGCAATATTGTAAATCCCAAAATGCTCGTTTTCTTTTTTCTCCGCTTTATCGGTCAGTTTTTCCAGACGTTGTTCCTGCGATAAAATCGGTCTTGCTCCCATCGTTTTCGGCGACGCCCGAAGAGCGTCAAGCGGCGGAAAATCCGCACTTTCCGCAAAACCGTTCTCAATGAGCCAGTTTTGCAAGTCAGCAACGACTTCCAACGCAGATTGCTGGCGTTTTTCTTTTTTTTTCGCCATCATCTTACGGCAAATCTGTTCCAGTCCGTCCGGCACATCCGGTCGTTCTTTGTAAATCGGTTTCGGTTCTTCGCGCTGATGCGCAAGTAAACGTTGCGTTACCGAACCGGTCGGAAACGGCGGACGTCCCGTCAAACAAAAATACAAAACGCATCCCAATCCGTAAATATCCGCGCGTCCATCGACTTTGTGACTGTCAATTCCTTGCTCCGGCGCGAGATAATCCGCCGTTCCGAGAATTTTATCGTCCTGAATCATTGTCAATTGACCGTAATAATTCGGTTCGTCAAAAAGCGCAAGTCCGAGATCAAGTACTTTGACCAATCCCTGACTGTTGACGAGAATGTTTCCCGGTTTGACGTCGCGATGAACAACGCCGGCTTGATGCGCATACTCTAAAGCCAACGCCGTCTGACGAATATAATCCACCGCCGTTTCAAACGCCGGCACGCCTTTTTCGTCCACGATCTCTTGCAAATTTCGCCCGTTGAAATATTCCATGACAATATAATGCACATCGTCTTCTTGATCGAAATCATACGCGCGGACGATGTTCGGATGATCAAGCGACGCAATCGTTTGAGCTTCGCGGATAAAACGATTGAGATATGCAGAGTTGCCGAGA
The DNA here is from genome assembly GCA_031269105.1 of Planctomycetaceae bacterium. Taxonomy (GTDB): domain Bacteria; phylum Planctomycetota; class Planctomycetia; order Pirellulales; family Thermoguttaceae; genus WRMR01. The sequence continues at coordinate 15,383 of JAISZO010000102.1, forward strand.
CGTTTTTGCGGTAAAACTTTAATTGCCACGCGGCGTTGCATGACGCTGTGTTCGGCAAGATAAACGGTACTCATTCCTCCCGCGCCGATGTGCGACAAAATTTTGTATTGCCGAAGAAAAAATCCTTTGTAACGCTTTTTAAAAAGCTGACGCACTTGCCATTCGGTAAGAAGTTTATGCGAAATAAACGCTTTGGCAAGTCGATCAACATTGTTGATTCCTTCCGTACCGAGTTCGTTTTTGAATTGGGTCAGCGCATCGGAAAGCTGGCGCTCGCCGATCAAGCGACTGCGTTGCAAATAGTCGATAAAATTTGTTGTTGAAATCTGTGTCATGCGCGCCGCCCCGCAATTTTGCCCGCACTACTTGTCCAATTTCTATTATAATCCAACTCTTTCGAGAATTGATAGAATCATTAGATTTTTAGGAAAAACATTGGTCGAAAACTGATCCTTATTGTTACCATACGTTACTATTATCAATTTTCAATTGCCGCAACAATTTTATCGAGATCATTCGCAACGGAAATTGGACGATTGGCGTAAGGCGTTTCGGTAACGCCGCGATTTTTGAGATATTTTTCATACAATTCCGCGTCCATTCCGTGATATGCGACCGTTGCGTTGGGATCTTTGAGTTGATGTCCGGTCAAAATGCAGACAACTCGCTCGTCGCGTCCAATGACGCCTTCCGCAACCAAACGCTTGGCGCCGGCGACGCTTGCGGCGCTTGCCGGTTCGCATCCGAAACCGCCCGCGCCAATTTGAGCTTTGGCGTCAAGAATTCCTTGTTCGGAAACTTCGCGGACAACGCCTCTCGTAAAATCAAGCGCACGAAGGCATTTCGACAAATTCACCGGACGGTTGATCTCAATCGCGCTCGCAATTGTCGAAGCGCGTCGTCCTTCGGCGGTCATATCGGAGTAAAATTTGCGAACCAGAGTTTTATCATAATTTCCGCCGTTCCAGCGTAAACTGTCTTTTTCGACCAAGCGATACAGCGTGTTCGCGCCCGCCGCGTTGATAATTGCAATTCGCGGTACTTTTTTAATCAAACCGAGTTGGCGTAATTCAATAAACGCTTTACCAAAAGAACTTGAATTACCTAGATTGCCGCCCGGAACAACAATCCAATCCGGCGGATTCCATCGCAATTGTTCCAGAACGCGGAACATAATGGATTTTTGCCCTTCCAATCGGAACGGATTAACGCTGTTCACAAGATAAATACCGAGCCGTTTGGAAACTTCTTGAACCCGCGCCATCGCGTCGTCAAAATCTCCGTCAATCTGTACGGTTTTGGCGCCGTAATCTAACGCTTGCGACAATTTTCCATAAGCGATTTTTCCCGAACCAATAAAAATGACCGCTTTCATCAATTTCGTCACAGCGCAATACATTGCTAATGAAGCGCTTGTGTTTCCTGTCGAAGCGCACGCCGCCCGTTTTGCACCAACGAGCTTTCCATGCGTAAACGCTCCAGCCATTCCATTATCCTTAAAACTCCCAGAGGGGTTAAGTCCTTCATATTGCAAATAAAAGTTTGCGGGATTGACGCCAACGAACGGCGCAATTCCTTGCGCATTCTGTAATAATGTTTGTCCTTCGCCGACAGTCACGCATTGGTCAAGCGGCGCAAACGGCGTCAAATCGTGAAACCGCCACACGCCGCTCAAACGCTGCGGAACGTTCCGCTCGCTCCAGTATTTTTCAAAATCGCTCAAATTTTTCGGAACATTGAGTTTGTCCCAATCGTAAGAAACATCGAGAAGCTCTCCGCAAGATGGACAAGCATGATGAATTTCGTCGATTGCGTAAGTTTTAGCGCATTGCGGATTGATACATTCTTGAAAGGCGTGTTCTGACATTTTGTAAGAATTGAATTTTTTAAGTGATTCAAAATGAACGTTCAAGTTTCCTGAAATCTCTATTTTACATTTTTACAATCACAACAAATGGTAAAATGAAAAATAAAATTTTATGGATTTGAGGCAAAATCCCTTTGACGATTCTGCGAATTGCTTTTACAATAACAACTAGTATAACATTCGTAAATTTTGACGCAACCCTTGCCGGAATAAGAAATTTGTGAAGGAGATCGAAATGATTGTTATAATTTTTGTCGCGGAATATTAAAAAATAATTCCTTACGCACATCTTTGTATGAATTGTGCATCTGCATTAGAAAAACGACAACGTTGAAAATAGAAACGATTTTATGTCACAAAACACAATTCCTTTCCATATAACGGTTTCCGATAGTAAAACAGACGGTCTTTTACCGGAATCCGAACAGAAAAACAAATCTTTGACGAAAAAATTTCGGTTTTTCTATTTTTCCTGGTTTATCGGAATCGCCGTAATTTGTTCAATCCTCGACCTTTGGACAAAACAGGCGATTTTTAGATATTTGGGAATGCCGGGAGAAAAAGAAACTTGGTGGATTTGGAAAGATGTTTTCGGATTTCAAACCGCTCTCAATGAAGGCGCGCTTTTCGGAATGGGACAAGGTTTTGTCATTGCATTTGCCGTTCTGTCGATTGTTATGTTGGCGGGCATTGTGATTTGGGTCGTCGCTCCGTTTTCCAAAAACCTATTTTTGATTATTGTTATGGGATTGATTTCCGGCGGAATTGTCGGTAACCTCTATGATAGATTAGGGTTGCATCAACTTCGCTGGAACGACGGTTTCCATTTGCCGGACGCTCCAGTTTATGCCGTCCGCGACTGGATTCTTGTAATGCTTGGTTCTTATTCTTGGCCCAATTTCAATTTGGCGGATTCTTATCTTGTTTGCGGCGTCATATTTCTCGCAGTTTACACGCTTTTTTTTACTGAAAAACCATCGCATGAGTAACAAAATTTTCCCCATCAATATTATATGTATGTGCGATAACTTGAAACGGCTGGTTGATGTTTTTATAAAATCTTTGCGTTTCCTTCTCGTTACTTTGCGGTGAAATAAGTTTTTATGAGAGAAGAGATGTTATTCGCAATACTTTGTCATTTCCACCCAAAAAGCGAGCTGGTTATCAAAACGCGGCAGTGTTCGGGAAACGTATGATAACTGCGGACTCGTACCTTTTGCCGCCATTTTTCAAGCGTTACGTAACTTAATCCGCCGAGCGCAATGCGTCCGTTGGAACCGAAATGATAGAACGCTCCTTCGAGTTCTCTCGCTTTGGCAAGTTCGTTTTGCACCGCCAGAAAAACGTCGGCTTCATACGTTTCCCGCTGAAAAACCGTGTCAATCCGAATCCTATCGCCAATACGGATTGTTTCTTTGCGTTCAAAATCGTGCGGCTGCAATACGGAAACCGGAGATTGCGGCATTTCCAAATGAGCGGAGGCGACAATTTCCGCCGCCCAAAGCGTTTTAGCGTTTTCATTACCGTGCGATACGTTTGTCGAAAAAGTTGCAACGTGTCCCGTATTCGTCAACCAAACGGAAAGTTGGTAATCGTGAAACGACGTATTCCGCACCGCTACGATTTGGAAAAATTCGGGGTGTATCGGCTTTGCATAATGCAGCAAAGAGAGTTCGGAAATACAAGGACGAGTCATAATCATAATGAACGATAAAATAAAAATTTCATTGTATCATTTTCACGAACCTCCGCAATGGGGAAATTTTAGGCAACGAGTTTCATGTTACGGTACGACGTCAATAAATTGTCCTTTCGTTTTGCAACGACGGCGGATTGGTTGGCGTTGTTGGCTGCGTTATTGCCGGTTGCGATTGCTCGGCGGGCGATATGGGATCAAACGCGAGTTCAAGCGGCGGATTTTGATTTTGCGGCGCGGGATTTGCCGTTGTATTTGTCGCAGGATTAGCGGAATTAACAATTGAAGACGTTATCATTCCGGCTGTTTGCAATTCGATTGCCACAAGAACATTGGAACGTTTCGGCGGCGCGGAATTGGCAACGGGCGCTATGATTTGTTCCAAAAGATTTTTGTCCGACGTTTTCGTCGTTGATGCGGGAATCAACATCGGCGCCATACCGAGATCAAACAAAAGAACATAATCGCGGGGCCAGCAAATCATTTCATCGACCGAAAAATTTGCGACTTGCGGCGCTTCGACCGTAACGCGGCTACTCGGCGACGCGGCGGACGGCGTACTGAAAATCAGTTGATGCATTTTTTCTACTTCGACAAAATCGCATTTAATCCGCACGTCGGAGGTTTTGCCGTCGAGACCAAGCAGCGGCGTAATTTCAAACTGAAATCCTTCGTTCAGCGACGCCGGATCGGTAAGATAACCGCCCGGTACATTTGCTCGCGGCTGAACGTCGCGGACATAACTTCGGGAAACATGATACGGCACAACCGTTGTTTGACCATTCAGCAACGCCGTGTGCGACGAAACATGCTCGCGCACGTCGTTCCTTTTCGAAAGCGTATCAAAAAACAAACCGGCTTGATTTTTTCCAATAAGCCATCCCTGAACGCCGGGCGTACTAATCCGAATCGGAATCAGCGCGACGCGATTTTTATTGCGCCAGTCGGGACTGCTGATCGAAAAAATCCGCAAAGAATACGATTCTGTTTTTGATTTGGGATTCACAAAACGATCTATCGTGTCGGCGACGTATTTTTGCATTTCGACTGTGTGATAAACTGTTAATTTGTCGCGGGTTGCGTTCAAAAAAGCAAACTGTTCCGCATGCCATGCCGATTGACCGGTTTGACGCATAATCCAATTGACAATCGTGAATTGCGGCGATGGACTTTGCGTCGGACGATTGGTATAAGGCGTAACGTCGTATTCGCGTCCAATTTGTCCATGATCGTGCGGCAATGACGCTTCAAAATTTAAAGGAGAAAGATTCGCGATTCGCGCGCCGAGTACCGGATCGGGATCGCGCGGTTTTGGCAAGTCGGAAGTATCGGTATGAGAAGGAGTTGAGACGGCAAGTCCCAAAGCGGACGACGTCTCCGCCGGAATACTGACGATTTCCGAAGGATTTTGAGCGAAAACAAAATTGTTTTCATTAAATTTTGACACTATAATCAAAAAAAATCCCAAAACAGGTAAAACAAAGCGAAAAAATTGGACGTTATTCATAATTCCTCCTTTAATTGTATGAGAGTTAAAGATTTTCTGATTCTTACTTTGTCGATGGAAATGAACTCGCGCAACTCTTGTTTGTAATTTTCAAAGAAGAAGTATAACGAATTGCGTCCGATTTTTGCAAGAGCGATTTTTTGAACGGTCGTTGAAGAATACTAAAATTATGCGTTTTGTTTTAGACGGGGGGCTGTTCAACGAGGTATTTCAAGGTATTATTAGGAGATATGAAATGTACGGGGCGTGGCGCAGTCTGGTTTTAGCGTGTCTGACTGGGGGTCAGAAGGTCGCAGGTTCAAATCCTGTCGCCCCGATTAGCAACTCTTGTTCTCGCATAAAGAATACAATTTTTTAGAATCCTGAAAAACCAAAAAATTGTTAGAATTTCAATGGGTTTGTTATAAAAACTTTTGAAAAAGTTTTTTATTTTCTCACTTTTGCGTAAGTTTATGTTAAATTAAAGTATTGAACAATAAAGAAAATATTATTTTTTGATAAACTTTATAAAATAGTGCGTCAAAAGAGCGTCGTTTATTTTCTGAAATTTGTTAAATTGACTTGCGTGTATATCGGTGAAGTTAAAAATTGAGTAGTTGAAAGAACCGAAGCCGATTAAATTTACGAATTAAAATCTTATCTTCCGAAAGGAGAAAACGAGTGTCAACAGAAAATCCCGATCAGGTTCAGGAACAGCAGCAGCAACCGGAACAACAACAGCAGCAACGAGCGCAAATTCAAATTGACGATTCCAAAGTCAATGCCAGTTATGCGAATTTCTGCCGTGTTACTGGAACGCCGGAAGAATTGATTATTGACTTCGGTCTTAATCCGCAGCCGCTGGGAATCCCGACAACTCCGATTCCGGTAACGCAACGGGTGATCACCAATTTTTATACGGCAAAACGTATGTTGCACGCATTGAGTATGACGGTGCAACGTCACGAAGCAACTTTTGGCGTCCTCGAAATTGACGTTCAAAAGCGGATTCGCCAAAACTGATTTCGGCGATGTAAAAATTGAAAGAAAACGCGGTGTTTTGTAATACCGCGTTTTTTCTTTTCTTGAGAAAAATTTATCAGAAAGTTTTCATTGATTGACATATTTTTTCTTGTCTTATTAAAATAAGAAAAAGTAAAGTTTTTTAACTTGCTAAAACAGTCAATAGAAGAAAATAGAAAACCATTGTTCTTTATCCGTAGGTTTCGCAAATGAATGCCGGATAAATTTTAAAATATAAAATAATTCTGTAGATAATAATAAAACTCCGCAGTCAATTGAAATTGAGAGCATGTTGCAAGTTGCCCGAAAAAAGCGTTTTGCAAAGCGCTGGGTCCCGGCGTCGTAGCGTGATTTGGTTTCACGGTTGTCCGCGCAGATGTCCGGGCTGTATTGCGGACGCAATGAATGAAACGGCGGAATACGAAACGTTCATACCGCGGCGCTTGCGGATTGGGCGTTGAGTAATGCGGACAACGGGGATAGAAGGAATAACGCTTTCCGGCGGCGAACCGATGACGCAGCCGACGGACGAACTGGCGGAATTTTTATCGATTGTCAAGCGAAATACAAAATTATCCGTCCTGTGTTATACCGGTTACGCTTACAAAGAATTACTCGAACAACCCGACAAACAAGCGATTTTGCAGTACGTTGACGTATTGATTGACGGCGAATATCGGCGGGAGTTGGATAATGGGCAACGTTGGCGCGGTTCGGAAAATCAGAGGTTTCATTTTTTGACGGAACGATACCGCAAAGAAGCGGACGAATGGCTCGCCGCAAACGAACGGCAAATTGAAATTGAATTGGATATGAATGGAAAGTTGTTACTTTCCGGCGTTCCGTCGAAGGACTTTATTAACAAATTGACGGCGGAATTACAACACCGCGATGTGAATGTAGATTTTACTTAACCCAAACTCTACCCTATTAAAAAGGAGAATACGATGAGTGGACCAAAAGCGGGAACGGCGGCAGTTGCCGGAGTCGGCGCTACGGCGGGATTAGCGGGCGTTGCAGCCGTTGCATTGATTGGATACGGCGTCTATAAAGGCCACGCAAGCTCTATCGGCAGGCGCTAACAGAGTGTTGGAAGAACGTCAAAAGCATAAAGGAGATATGCTCTCGGAAATTACTTTGCAGGAACGTCCGATTCTTTCATTGATTTCCAATAGTTTCGACTGTTGGGAAGACGCGAAAAAATCTCTTGATTTGGTTCGTAAAAAAACGGAAACGGAATTATCGCAACTTTTAGCGACAGCCGGAACGCCGCAAGCAAAAAAAGAAGCGGAAGCGTCGTTTCAACAAGCAAAAAATTTGTTTGCGGAAGCGGAAATGTTGTTTGAGCGTTTTCAACAAGAAAATCAAACGGCAGTCAAGAAATTCGACGATGCGCGGCGTCGGTGCGGTTCTTTGCATCGGACGGCGCGAAGCATTATCAGCGAAGGAAAACAGTCGGGTATTCAAGCGACAAATACGGCAAATCAAGCCGTTGAAAACGCAAGATTGGCGAAAATTCAATTTGAAGAAACGCGATTAATCATTCAGCAAAAAGCCGCCGAAGAACGAAAACAAGAACTTTTGCGACAAAATGCGCAAAGTTGCGTCGCGGCGGCAAAAAATGAAATTTCTTCAGATAATGTTTCATTCATAAGCGATTGGATGGGCGATGAAGCGATTCAAATGTTGCGAGAACATTTGAACAAAGCGGACAAATCTTTTAACGCAAAAGAATATGAACAATCTTCGTTGCTGGCGCAGGAATCTGTTACAATGTTCCGCAAGTTTTACGAGGCGGCGGTGCAAATGAAGCAAAATTTTGAGAACCGTGAATTTATCGCCGATGCGTTAATTGACGCGCTACAAGAGATTCAATACGACAAGCCGGACGTCAATTATGAACCGAAAGAGGGAGTTGAGAACGCAATACTCGGCAATCTTACGATTTTTGCGAAATCGAAAGGCGAAACGGGCGATATGCGTCTGGTCATCGATCTCGACGGAAAAATTGATTTAGATACGGACGTTCCCGAAGGCAAAGAAAGCGAATGTCATCGTCTTTTGACGAATTTGCAAGAAAAGGTCGGCGATATTGTGGATTTCAAAATGACCGATTGGGGACGCGCTGCGGATTATCATCCCAACGCGGCGGGCGGAATACCGAAAATAAAAATTCAGCAACAAATAAAACAACGTCAAGCGTAATTTTATGTATTCTTTTCCTTTCAAACGATTATCAGAAAAATTAGTCATTCGCGGCGGTCGGCGGCAATTTGTTCTCTCCGGCAAGACGGGAGATATGTTTTTTGCGGATTCTGTTCGTGGAATTTGCAGCCGTGTCGAGGATGTTTTGCTGTACTACGCCGTTTTGCAGGGATATGAAATTGCGTTTACGATTGAGCCGGATATGACGTTGCGTTTCGCTAGACCGGAAATGCAGGAAAAGTATAAAAACATTATCGAAGGAAAAAGCGTTGACCCGAAAAAAACGCCGGACGCCGTCAAGCGAGGACCAAACGCCGCTCGCAAAATGACGGCGGAAAGCGGCAAGGAAGAAAATACGGCAAACAGACCGAATACCGCCCCGCCGCCGTTGAGCAAATCCAACGAAATTCATCGAGCAAAGCCCAATCGATTTTCGACGGTATCCGAAACCGTTTTGATACCGCATCCGACAAAGTCGTTTGTTGTTGTGAGCCGAGCGGGGTTTTTGATGGAATTTGGACAAAGCGGCGACCTTACGGAATCCTCGAAACAAAAAATCCAATCCGTCCGCAATTGGGCAATGACTCGTCCCGGCGATCCATTAACATGCTCGGTTTTATTGGCGAGCGATGAATTTCTGGAAAATTTTCGTCGGTTTTCTCAATTATTAGTAGATGGACTGAACGACCGGATCGCGGAATTTTGCATTGAACCGCCGGATGAAACGGAAATTCGGGCGATGCTTGTTCGGATAAAATGCCGTTACGGAATGACTGGCAACGTAAAAAATCTTGCCCGGCGTCTTGCGGTTCAGTGTAAAACAAAAAACGAAAGTTTGTACAATCTTGTCGAGACGGCAAAAACGAAAATGTTGCAGAAAACCAAACCGTCTCAACTTGACGAATTATTTGAAGATAAGGAAGAAGAAAAACGCAATAAGAAAGAGTGCGCTAATAATATTACCTAAAAAGTGGAATTGTACATTTTGTTGATAATTCGTACAATTCCACTAGGAACGAAGACGTCATATCAAAAATTTCGGAAAAGTACAAGGGCATTTGTCCATTTTTGGCTGAATGCTCTAGGCGTATCTGGGCAGCAATAGAAGAGATGATTTCGATTTCTCGCGGAGACGGTTGTTAAGATCGTTGAGCAAAATTAAAGCGTCTCCTAATTTTTTCTATGGCTTGCCAATTCCTAATTTTTGCGGACGAAAGAAAATTCGACGGAATATGTTAATCGTTCTTTTTTAGAACAAAGTATTAAGCAATTGGGAGAGTATTGAGCATAATAAAAATTTGGTTAGAGGTCAAAGATTTGCGAAAAATTAACGTCAAGAATGGAATAAAGAAAATCGGTCTTGGAAACGATGGGCATTTCCTCAATAGCGCGAGGACGACTCGTATGCTGCGCGAGCCAATCGCGAAATAAAGCTAACGTATCGCGCCGTATGATTTCGTTCATTTCATGGTAATTATTGTAAACCAATCCGGCAAGCGGAACGTTGTTGTTTCTTATCGATTCCAGCGTCAGAAGCGTGTGATTGACGCTTCCCAGCCGCCCGGAAGTAACAAGAATTGTCGGATAACGACGGGCGGCGATATAATCCGACGTCAATAAATCGCGAGTCAACGGCACATGCCAACCTCCCGCCCCTTCGAGGAGAATTATATCATATTGCGTCAATAGTTTTTCCGTCGCGCGATCAATAAGATCAACGTCCACGACGCGGCGTTCTCTTTCCGCCGCCAAATGAGGCGACGCGGGGAATTTGAAAATCAGCGGACAAGTTGTTCCTTCAAGATCGTCTTCCGTAAGCGAAATTCCCATCAACCGCCGATGCACGGCGACGTCTTCCGATATATCGCCGTCAACGCCGGTTTGCACGAGTTTTTGCGTAATAACAGAAACGCCTTTCCGCATCAGATAACGCGCCGCCAGACCAACGGCAACCGTTTTTCCAATATCCGTGTCAATGCCTGTCGTAAAGTAAACCCGTTTCATTTCAATAACTTCCCAAAGCGTCCGTAAGCGTCTTGCCATGCGTCCTCGTTTTGCGGAAGATATTCAATCGTCTCAAAACTGTTTCGGATAATTTCGCGGGCTTGCCGGATTCCGCTCGCGTCGCCCGCCGCAACCGCCTGCATCATTAAATTTCCAATCGCCGTCGCTTCCACCGGTCCCGCAACGACCCGCCGTCCGCAAGCGTTTGCCGCCGCCTGACAAAGTTGACGGTTCTTGACGCCGCCGCCGACAATGTGAACCGTTTCAATCTTTCGTCCGGTCAGCGATTCGCACATTTCAAGCGCGTAACGGAATTTTAACGCGATACTTTCCAACGCGCAACGTAAAATCGCGCCTTCTGAATCCGGTATGGTTTGTCCGGTTCGCGCCGCGTATTTCCGAATCGCTTCCGGCATATCGGTCGGCGAAAGAAAATCTCGGTCGTCGGGATCGATCAACGAAACCAAAGACGGAGCGTTTGCCGCAAGCGCATTCAAGTGTTCCCAATCCCAATTGCGTCCGTTTTGATTCCAGTTGCGGCGGCATTCCTGAACAAGCCAAAGTCCGCTGATGTTTTTCAAAACCCGCGTCGTAGCGCCGACTCCTCCTTCGTTGGTAAAATTAAACTTTGCGACCGTTTCATTGACGATCGGCTTTTCCGTTTCAACTCCCATCAACGCCCACGTTCCGAGACTGATATAACACCAATCGGTTTGACCGGACGGGCGGGAAGTCGGCGTCGCCATGACCGCGCTTGCCGTGTCGTGAGCGCCGGGAAGAACAACGTTTGCCGCCGAAAGCCCGGTGTTTTTGGCGACCGACGCCGTTAGTTTGCCGAGCGTGACGCCGGGCTGCGCGACCGGCGCGAAAATGTGCGTCGGAAGTCCGAATTTTTCAAGAAGCGGCGTTGCCCAGCCGCCGGTTTGCGGATTGTAACATTGCGTTGTCGTAGCGTTGGTAAATTCGTTGGATTTTACGCCCGACATCAGCCAATGAAACAAATCCGGCGTCATCAAAAACGATTCCGCTTGTTCGAGAATCGGCGAATTTGCCCATTTCATAACAAGAAGCTGGTAAAGCGTATTGAACTGCATGAACTGCACTCCGGTTTGCGCAAAGATTTCATCGCGGGAAACGGTCTGAAACGCACGTTCCATCGCGCCATCGGTTCGCGGATCGCGGTAACAGAATGGGAATCCGAGTAACGTATCGTTCCGTCCGAGCAATCCGAAATCCACGCCCCAAGTGTCCGCGCCGACGCTGACAATATCAGAGCCGTACAACGCGCCGACCGCTTGCAATCCGGCGACGACATGTCCCCATTGACCGAGAAAATTCCAAAAAAGATTTCCCGCCATTTCAATAGAACCGTTTTCAAACCGGTAAACTTCTTCAAGCGTTAAACGTTCTCCGTCAAAATGTCCGACAATATGCCGACCGCTCGACGCTCCCATGTCGATTGCTAAATATAATTTCTTCGTCATAATTCCTTAATTCTTTTTATTTTTTCAGATAATCCGTTCTTGTAGAATTGAGATATTCCTCAATAATATAAAAATTGTAAATGATTTATCCGTAAATTGCAACAAGGCGTAAAAAAGCTGCAAGCATACGTAAAGAACTCATTTGTACGTTAATTCAACGGTTGTATTTTGAAGACGTTTGCCGTTAAACTCTTCTTATTCCCCCAAGTCCTCCAACGCTGCCGAATTAAAGTTATCTATTTATCAAAAACCTTGAGCGAATCCTCAAGCAATGGACAACCCATGACCGATAAGGCATATACCCGTAAGACCAAAAAAGCGTGCTGGGGGAGTACGTTTCGGGGAGACGGATTTCACCGAAAGGAGTTTTTCGGATGCGGTTTCAATCCGAACGGTTCCGTCTCAATATGAAGTTCAATGGTTTACCGAAAACCCCCGATAAAACGGCAAATAGAAAAATGGTTTCGTTTTGTCCGTTGAAGGTTGGAATCGGTGAATGAGGAAAAAAGGAGAGTTTGTCCTATGAAGTCGAAGTTTCTGGTTGCGTCTCTCGCGCTGCTTTTGCTGTCCGGCAGTATTGCCAATGCAAACGATTGCGGTTGCAATGGAGCCAATCCCTGTAACGCTTGCGACGCTTGCAACAGTCAACGTTGCGACCTGTTTGCAGGATTGAAAAACCTTTTGAAACACAAACCCGTATCGCTGAGCGCGTGCGGTCCGTGTGACGCGGTGGTTGCATGTTCGCCATGCGAACCGACAGTAGTTGCTTGCGAACCAGTTGTACAAGCTTGCGAACCAGTTGTGCAAGCTTGCGAACCGGTGGTAAGTTGCGATCCGGTTCCGTATGATCCGGGATGCGCCACTGATTGCGACGGATTTGTTTTCCCGCATCGTGGAGATCGTCCGCTGTTACGTGCCGCCCAAAAAACGAAAGCCAATATTTCCAAATTTTTCAATGGTCTGTTTGGTTCGTTGAAAGGTTGCACTTGCAGTCTTTGCACTGCCGGCGGTTCGTGTAATGCTTGCGAGCCAGTCGCGGCTTGCGCACCGATTGATCCTTGCGCACCCACGTGCTATACGACTGGTACCGCTGATCCACTACCCGCCGCTCCGCAAGAATGATCAAACGATCAATTATTGCGTAGGGTAACGTCGGGATATTTCTTAAAAATGATTGAGAAAATCCTAACAATGAAAACAATCGACCAGCGAATAAAAAACCCATGATTCAAGTCATGGGTTTTTATTTTGTTTTTTTTGATGATAAAATAGGAATTGTAAATAAAGTAAGAGGAACAATAAGAATATTTAAAAACTATATTTAGTAGTTCATAATACGATACATACAAAATATATAATTTATTCTCCCTAATCTTGGCAATCAAAAAAACTTGTCTAAACTACTTCAAGACTTGTATTCCTCTGATTTCGGAAAGACGATCCGAATAAAACTTTATTGCCATAGAAAAAACGAAGAGAATTTTTTAATCGCGTGATTGACGTTCAAATAGTAAGAAGTGACGTTCTTGCTGGGAATGAAAATGATGCGGGACAATTGATACATTTTTAAAAACGGCAAAGATGGCGACGCGTCGTTTGTCTGTTTGCAAAAACTGTATTTCGCTTTTTTATTGAAACCTTTTCGGTTTTACCGGAATGTTATGTTTTTGTATGAATTTACAAAAGCAATGAAAGTTCGTCCCAGCGATTGAAAAAACGCCGTTTTTTGATTTGACAATTAGGAGGAATAAAAATGGCGTCAAACAAGCCGTTAATTGGAATTAATGCAGAATATTTTTCAAATACGAAAAATAACGCAGCGTACAGTTATGTTCCCACCGGATATTATGATTCATTGATGAAAGCAGGAGCGACGCCGATTATCTTACCGCCGTACTACGAGCAGGAAGACATAGAACGGGTTCTTGATATATTAGACGGCGTTGTGATGATTGGAGGCGCCGATCTTGACCCTCAACGAGACGGTTTTATGCTTCATCCTAGTATTAGGCGAATGGAAGAACGCCGCGAAATTTTTGATCGGCAATTGATTTATGAAGTTGCAAAACGCCGCATTCCTTTTTTTGGCGTTGGCGCAGGAATGCAGCTCTTAAATGTTTCGCAAGGCGGCGCTTTGTTTCTTCATATTCCCGAAGACCTCCCGAACGCTCTTCCTCACATTCCGCATCGAAACAGTTCCGACCCGATTCTTCGCCACGCTCTCGAAGTGGCTCCCGGTTCTCTTATGGAAAACGTTTATGGCGAAAACGAAATTCGCGTCAACAGTATGCACCACATGGCGGTGGACGACGTTGCCCCCGGTTTTATACGGACGGCATGGTCTCCCGACGGCGTAACGGAAGCGATTGAATCGACTCAAGAAGATTGGTTCGCCATCGGTACGCAATTTCACCCGGAATCGTCGTCGGCAACCGCAATGGACGTACGTTTGTTTTTTGAATTTGTTCATGAAATTAACGAACGCAAAGGCGTTCTTGTCGCTACGGCTTCCGATACGAATATTTTTGGACTTTGGTAAACGTTGGTTTTACAAAGCTGGAGTTAAGAAATCATGGAACATAAAATTTGCCGCAAAAATAAAAAATAGTTTTTCGGTTTCCTGTATCCATTTTTTCGTTGAACTCCAAATTCCACACTTTAAAATACTAATACTCCAAAATTTACGATGCTCTTTTCATTGCTGAATAATAGTCGAAACGCAAAGCGCCCGATTCAATGGTACGTCGGATTGTATGCGACGTCTTGTTGTCGGCGGCTCGAAGCGGCGTTGGTCGGAATGCACGGAACACGGACGGGTTCTTTGGTGGAGATCGGTCACGGATTGACCATTGATCTTCCCAGAGAAATTCGGGACGCCTATCAGGAAGATATGTTCCCGGAAAACATGGATGTCAAACGAAACAGGGGGAGTGATAACGGTTTATCGCATTACGGCAAGGACGCCGGACTCTCCTTGTTCGAAATTTCGTCAGGAAAGGTTTTACCGCGATTATCGCCGTCGGCTCGCAATCATTTGGTAGAGATTCAGGAAGAAACGATTCGCGAATTATTGTATGTTGCCGGCGTAACGCCTTCGGAATTGTTGGCTGTTGGAGTTCAGGATTCGGGAATTTGGCAAGTCGATGAATATTGCAACAAAGACTTGCCGGATATTTCTTTTCGCGAAACGGAAAATCCATCGCAGGATGCGAACGATTTTCCTTACGAATACATTCAGGCGATTCAAAAAATATCTCCCTTGTTTCAAGGAATGTTGTGCGACACGACAATGCTTGCGGCGAGAACGGGACATAATATTCTTGACGCCTTTTCGGCAATGGATTTGTCAGCCGGCGGACAGGGAGGTCCTTTTTTGCCGCTTTCTTACTGGACGTTATTGCATTCGCCGGACAAACATCGTTTGTTGATCGATCTTGGTCGGGAAACGAGAATAACCTTTTTGCCAAACTCGTCTCAAAGTAATAAAATGCAAATCGGATACGGTTCGGCGGGCGCTTGCGGCGGATTGATTGATCCGATTGTTCAACGTTTGACCGGCGGAGAGCAAACCTTTGACGAAGCGGGACGATTGGCTGTTCAAGGAGCATGGTTGCCGGAATTGTCGGAACTGCTTGAAAAAATCGCGTTGTTTGACGTTCCGTCCACGAAAAATCATTGGTCGCCATTTGCCGCTTTATTTGCCGCAAAACAGGCGTCGGTCGTTTTGGAAGAGGCAAAGAAGAAAGCGTGGTCGTTGCGCGACGTGCTTCACACAATCGTTCTGTCTATGTCGAAACATATTGCCCATTCGGTTCGGCAACAATTCGGACCGATTCTCGACGATGCGGAAATTCTTATCGCCGGCGGCGGCAACCATCATGGTATTTTAGTCCAGCAATTACAAAAGGAATTGCGCTGCGAAGAGTGGACGACGCTGGAAAAACTCAAAATTTTACCGAACACGCTTGACGCGGCGGCTGTTGCCGTGTTGGTTTCATTGACCGTCAATCAAATTCCCGGCAATCTTCCGCATCTTACCGGAGCGGAAACCGAATGTTTGCTCGGACGTTTTATTCCCGGTTCGCCGCAAAACTGGCGTCGTTTAATTCAACACATTGCCGCAGCGCAACCCGCCGTCCGTTCGCTCCGAAGCGCGATATAAAGATCAAGGTTAAGGTTTTCTCTAACAGCGTTCTCGTGCGAGCGTCGCGTGTCTTTCTGCGTCCAATTCCCCTCGTGGAAGGGGAATTATTTCCTTTGAGTGGTATTGTTGCATAATTATTTTTTACATAACTATTTTTCTTTATTAAACTTACATTCAAAATTTTAAACACCACATTTTGCGTATTATTACATACATTTTTCAAACACATCTAGAATACCGATATATTTGAAAAACAACATCAATAATACATTCAAAACACGACCCGTTTTATTTTTAATGTAAATAGTCGTCCCTGAAAAAGCGAATATCCCTTGAAAAATAGGTTTGACGAGCGTTTTTTGTTTGTTAGAATTTGCAAGTTGTTTTTTGCAAAGCAGCGTTTTTTCTCAAAAAACCTTGCA
>JAISZO010000106.1 GCA_031269105.1 Planctomycetaceae bacterium
TTGTCCGAAATGTTTGTGGGAATGGACTACGAGTTTATAGGAATGGCAGGTTAGGTTTGCGGGAATGACAGGCGGGGAATCTTAACAAATTTTCCCCCGCCAGAAAAGAGCGGTTTGGGGGATTTCCGCAATTGGAAAAAAAATGGGGAGATACTTTTGCTCCACAGGAGGGGTGGCAGACGGCGCAGCCGGATGACGGGGCGCTTCGAGAAAGCTAAAAGTGAAAAGTGGCAGGGACGATGCATAAGCGGCGCGAACAGAAGGACAAATTTGACAAACACCAAGAGCGTCAAATCGACAATTGATGAAAACAACCATTTTTCCGATTCCGCTGCGCTAACTGACGAAAGAGGGGGCGACTATTGCCGACGGAGAAAATTGGTGATAGAATTTTGGTAACATTTCAGCCGAATTATTTTGCCGCGTTGGAGAAAGTGTGCCGGAGACCTCGGCGAAGGTTTCAACAGATGTTGAATAAAATACCTTGAATCATGAAAATTCGACGGAAATGTTACGGATTTTGTAAAAGGATTCGCATTTTGGGGATTGTTCTGGAAAAGGAAAACGAGTGAATTTGTTGGCGGAACATTTTCCGGCGCTTTTGGCGATGGCGGTTGCGGCAATCGTTTCGACGTTTTGTTCGGCAAGCGAGGCGGTATTTTTTAGTATTTCCGACTTGCAACGCCGGAAGTTTATCAATTCGGGACGGCGGTTTCAACGGCTTGCCGGAAATTTTGCGGCAAAGTCCCGTGAGATTTTACCCGTTATTTTACTTGGCAATCTTACCGCGAATTTGATTCTGTTTGCCGCATCGACCATCACAAGTTTACGGCTGCAAAAAACCGGTCATGCGTCCGAAGCGGGAATTTTGGCGCTGACAACGTTATTCGGCGTGATTGTCTTTTGCGAAATGCTTCCGAAAACGATCGGCGTAACGACGACGCGTCGTCTCGCGCCGATACTGGCGTTACCGCTTTCGCTGTTAGTGCGGTTGTTGCGTCCGTTTACTCCGATTCTCGAAAACATTAACATTGTTTCGCAACGGTTGTTATTGCCGAATCTTCACCAAGAGCCGTATTTGCAAGTTTCCGATTTGGAGCGAATGATTGAACTTACGCCGTCGAAAACGAAAAAATCCAAAGCGCCAAACGCCGTGCAACAGCGATTCGCGCTGAAACATGACGAAGAAGCGGCGCAGCTCGCCGTTTTGCTCAAACGGGAACAGCAGGTTTTGCGAAATATCGTCAATCTTTCGGACGTCGCCGCCGAAGAAATGATGCGTCCGCGAACCTTGCTGACGCTTTATCATCCGCCGGTAACGCTGGATGATTTGCAGGGAAGCGTTCCAATCGGCGGATATTTGCTCATCACCGAACCGGATACGGATGAAATCGCGTCGGCGATTCCGTTGGATTGTTACATCGGCGGCGGACAAAACGACGCGGCAATATGGAACGCCGAATCGAATCCGGTGGTCTATGTTCCTTGCCGAATGAAAGCGTCGGCGGTTCTCGAAACGCTGCAAAAATCGCAAAAAGAAGTCGCCGCCGTCGTTAATGAATACGGCGAAACGGTCGGCATTTTGACGTTTGACGATCTTGTTTATTCGATTTTCGCCATGTTTCCGAGCCGTTCGCGTTTACTGCTGCATCAATCGCCGATTCGCTGCATGGACGACGATAACAACGACAATAATCATGTTGGCGAGAACAAAAAACAGATTGAGCCGCGTAAGCGATGGCAAGTTTCGTCGATGACCACGCTACGGCGGATTGAGCGGTATTTTCGATTGGAGTTGCCTGAGCATGACGTTTCCACTGTCGGCGGCATTTTACAGGAAACGTTAGAACGCCTGCCAAAAGCCGGCGACGAATGCGATTGGGGAGCGTTTCACTGGCGCGTTCTCGCCGAATCGGACGCGGGAACGTTTGACGTCGAGATTTCAATGTTGACGCGGGAAAAACAAGAGACGTCCGATGAAGAAACGTGAAGAAAACGAGTTATAAAACAACGAGATTGATTTTTACAAGATTGAGTTTCTATGAGTTCGCAAAAAATACGATTGTCTGATCCGATTCAATGTACCGTTTTTCCGCCCGGCTCGAAAAGCGTGACGAATCGCGCGCTCATTTGCGCAGCGTTATCCAACGGAACGGCATTATTGAATCACGCTTTGGATTCCGAAGACACGCAAGTGATGCTTGAAGCGTTGCGGACGCTCGGATTGTCCGTGCGGCACGACAAAGAACAAGCCGCGATGACCGTTACGGGAAACGGCGGAACATTTCCCAACGTTTCGGCGGAAATTTATGTCGGCAACAGCGGCACGACAGCCCGTTTTCTTACTGCGGCGTTGGCGGCGTCGCAAAATTGCCGTTACAGAATTTATGGAAAGCCCCGAATGCACGAGCGTCCCATCGGCGACTTGCTTACGGCGTTAAGACAACTGGGAGCGGACGTTCAATCGGAAACGGGAAACGATTGTCCGCCGGTTCTTATCGGCGGGCAAAGAACATTCGGCGGAGTCGCAACGGTCAACGGCGCTATTTCCAGTCAATTTATGAGCGCGTTATTGCTTGCGTCGCCGATAAGTCGTTCCGGCGTTACTTTGCAAGTCAACGGTGAACTTGTTTCCAAGCCGTATATTCAGATGACGCTGGATGTGATGCGCGCGTTTGGCGTTTGCGTTG
Organism: Planctomycetaceae bacterium; assembly: GCA_031269105.1. GTDB lineage: Bacteria > Planctomycetota > Planctomycetia > Pirellulales > Thermoguttaceae > WRMR01. The sequence goes on from JAISZO010000106.1 coordinate 2,691, forward strand.
ACGCGGCGGATGATTTTTCGCGTTTCACGACGAACGGTCGTTATAATATTTCGGCGGAGCGTCCGTTTGAATACGACATTGAGCCGGACGCGTCTGCGGCAAGCTACTTTTTTGCCGCCGCAGCCGTAACGGGAGGAAGCGCGACAGTTCCTCATTTGACCGAAAAAAGTTTGCAAGGCGATATGAATTTTTGCCGGATTCTCGAACAAATGGGATGTCGCGTGAAATTTGATTCCGCATCGACAACGGTGATTGGCGGCGAAACGCTTCACGGTATCGCGGCGGACATGAACGCGATCAGCGACACCGTCATGACGCTTGGCGTAACGGCGTTATTTGCAAAAAGAACAACGCGAATTACAAATGTCGCGCACATCCGCCGTAAAGAAACCGACCGCATCGCGGCGCTGGCTAAAGAACTCCGCAAATTCGGCGCGGCGGTGAAGGAATGGGAAGACGGTCTTGCAATTACTCCTCCGGCGGCGTTTCCCGAAGGAAAAATTTCGATTGACACGTACGACGATCATCGTATGGCGATGAGTTTTGCGATAGCCGGATTAAAAATTGCCGGCGTGGAAATCAACGACCCGAACTGCGTCGCGAAAACTTACCCGAAATTCTTCGACGATCTCGATAAAATCATTAAACCGAAATTACGCGGTTGATTTTTGTTAAACCCTTTCATACCTAAAGTCATGAAAATCTGGGGTTGTCGAAACGGGTTGCAGAATCATTATTGTCGGGTGAGTTTGAAGTTGTTACCATATTATAACCAATTCACGTATTTAGGAGACGAACATGATCAATGTTCCTAAAGACAAGACGAATCAGATTTCCGCATCATCATACATAGTCGTCCCTGAAAAAGCGAATATCCCTTGAAAAATAGGTTTGACGAGCGTTTTTTGTTTGTTAGAATTTGCAAGTTGTTTTTTGCAAAGCAGCGTTTTTTCTCAAAAAACCTTGCA
>JAISZO010000109.1 GCA_031269105.1 Planctomycetaceae bacterium
TGCAAGGTTTTTTGAGAAAAAACGCTGCTTTGCAAAAAACAACTTGCAAATTCTAACAAACAAAAAACGCTCGTCAAACCTATTTTTCAAGGGATATTCGCTTTTTCAGGGACGACTAATTACTGGTATCTGGAACCTATTCCCTGTAACCTGCGACAAATTCCGCTTGCGAAACTTTTCACTTTTAATCAGCTTTTCGCTTTCTTCACCACCTTCCTCGTAGCGAGAGGGGAGTTTAGAGGTTTTCTTCGTTTCTTATTTTTTCGGAATGCGAATACGGAAGAAAATCATGTAGAGCGCCGGCACGACGAAGAGCGTCATCAATGTCGCAAAGATCAATCCGAACATGATCGCCGCCGCCATCGAGTCGAATAACGGATCGCGCAAAAGCGGAATCATTCCGACCACAACAGTCATTGCCGCAACCGTCACCGGACGCAATCGTTCAACAGACGCGTCAATAATCGCCCCGTAAGCCGAACCGCTTTGCGCAATCTCCGCGTCAATCTGATCAATCAGCACCACGCCGTTTCGGACAATCATGCCGATCAAACTCATCGCTCCGACTAACGCCATAAAACCAAACGGCGTTCCGGTAATAAGAAGCCCGAAAGTTACGCCGACAAACGCCAACGGAAACGTCAATAAAATAATCAACGGCTGACGCGTCGAATTGAATAACGCCACAACGATCGTCGCCATAAACAACAAAGCAACCGGCAACTGCGATAACAACGTGTTTTGCGCGTCGCGCGATTTTTCAAATTGTCCGCCCCATTCCATCCGATACCCCGGCGGAATGTCTTTTCGCAACGCTTCCAGCCGTTCCCGCGTCTTTTCAAAAAGTTCGTTCCATTGATACCCGTATCGGGCGTTTGCGCCAACGGTCAAAGTCGGAACGCCGTTGTATCGATGAATTTCCGCTTCCTGCCACTCGATTTTTCCGCCGGTCGTGATTTGTCCGAGCGGCACGCTTTCCGACGACAATCCCCAAACAGGAATGTTCGCTATTTGTTCGATGCTGTTGCGTTCCTGTGTCGTACCGCGCAAAAGAATCGGCATAAGATTATCTCCTTCGTTGAACGTCGCGGCGGGAAGTCCCAGCGTCGCCCAGCGAATCGCCATATTCATTTCGGCGCGGCTTGTCATGGCTTGCAATCCTTTCGCGCTCGAGTAAACCGGTTTCCACACCGGAATCAGCTGACGCCAATCTTCTTGCGGCGGTCCGGCAATTGATTCCGCCCGCAGAATTTCTTTCGCCCGTTCCGATAAACGACGCAACACCCGACTGTCTTGTCCCGAAAAACGCACTTCCAAATCGTTCTGCGTCGAAGGTCCCAAACGAAACTGAATAACGCGCGTGTACGCTTTCGGGAAATTTTTCGCCAACCATTCGGTCGCAGGCGGAATCAACCGTTCCGTCTCTTTCACGTTCCCGACATTGACGAGAAAACATCCGTAAGCGGAATTGTCAATCACCGGTTCGTAGGGAAGATAAAATCGCGGCGGACCGCTTCCAATAAACGCGGAAACCTGCGAGACCGTATCGAGTTTCATCAGATACGTTTCAATCAACTTCGCGTCCGCTTCGATCGCATGAATCGACGCTCCTTCCGGCAAACGGTATTCGATAAGGAATTGCGCCCGCTGCGCTACGGGAAAGAATATCTTACGGACTCGCGGCGCCATAATTACGGCGGCAAGCGTCGCCATGAGCAACGCTCCAAACGTTACGGTCTTATGACGCAAAACCCATTCCAGCGCTCGGCGGTACGCCCGATAAACCACGCCGTTATGCGCTTCTCTTTGACCGGTTTTCCGCGATGCAGGAACAAACAAATAATAAACAACCGGAGTTTGCATCATCGCCACAAACCAACTGATCGTAAGCGAAACGGCAAGGACAATAAAAATATCACGGGCGTATTCTCCGGTCGCGTCCGGCGAAAGATAAATCGGCAAAAACGCAAGCGCTCCGACAATCGTGGCGCCGAGAAGTTGATTGCCAACCCGTTTTGCTCCTTCAATACACGCTTCTTTTCGCGGCGTTCCCCGCTGCATCATGACAAGAATCTTATCGCCAACCACCACCGCGTCGTCCACCAAAATCCCCAACGCGACAATAAACGCTCCCAGAGAAGTCCTTTGCAACACCACTCCCATCGGAAACAAAACGCATAACGTTCCAAGCATCACGATCAACAAACTGCTCGTAATCAAAAGTCCGCTGCGAAATCCCATCGTCAGCATAACGACGACGGTAACAATGACTACGGCTTCCCGCAAATTCCGTTCAAACGCGGAAACGGCGCCGGCGACGTTATCCGGCTGATAACAAACCGTGTCGATGGTATAACCGACCGGAAACGTTTTCAAAATTTCCGCCGTTTTCTCGCGGACATTCTTTCCCATTTCAATCACGTCGCCGCCGGAAACGGGAGCGATGGCAATCAAAACCGCCGATTTACCGTTTGATCTCATCATCTTCTTCGGCGGATCGACATACGTCCTCCGCACCGTTGCAATATCCCTCAAACGAATTGGCTCAAGCGTTCGGCGACCAAGCATACGTTGCGCGGCTCCGGTCATCGGCGACGGCACGGCGTCGGGAACGGCAACGCTTGCTCCCTGAACCAAAACGCCGCTTTGACTGTTCGGAATAATAAGATTGCCGATTTCTTCAATCGAATTAAACGTTCCCGACGGATCGATCCGCAAACGTTCTTGTCCGAGCGTCATTTCTCCGGCGTTAAATTCCAGATGATAACTTGCAAGCGAGTAAAGAATCATTGAAGGATGAATCGAAAGTTCGCTCATTTTCGCCTGCGAAATTTCCACTTCGATACATTCTTTACGTTCTCCCCAAAGCTCGACTCGCCCCACCTGATCAACGTGGAAGAGTTCGTTCTGCAATTTTTTAGCATGATCGCGTATTTCCGCGTCGGAAAAACCGTCGCCTGTCAGCGCCAACAAAATACCGAACACGTCGCCGAAATCGTCCTGAACAATCGGCGATAATGTTTCCGGCGGAAGTTCCGGTTTGACGGCGGACATTTTATTACGGAGCTCTTGCCAAACATTCGGAAGTTTTTCCGGCGGAAACGAATTTTGAATATCCGCGTAAATAATGGAAACGCCGGGTCGCGAAATGGAACGAATGTCTTTAACGCCTTTGACTTTGCGGACGTGCCGTTCCACAACAGGCGTTACCCGCTCGTTCACGTCCTGCGCCGACGCGCCGGGATAGAATGTGATAATGCCCGCCGATTTAACGGTAAACTCAGGGTCTTCAAGCCGTCCCATCGAAAGATACGACCAGACGCCGCCCAAGACAATCAGAACGACGAAAAATCCGACCGTTACACGGTTTTCTACAGCAAACTTGGAAAACATACGGAAAATTAAAGTTAAAAAGTAAACATGAAAAGATCGTTCGCCCGCGCCCGTTTTATTTTCGCCCGATATGTTGCGTTTGGTTCCGTTTCATCGCATTTCAAAAGAATCAACGATTTCACGGTCGGACTCGCCGAAGGTTTCCAATTTGTCGGATTGTACGACAAACGCAATAACCGCTTGTTTGCCGTCTTTTTGAGTAAGTAAATAATAAATCCAAACAAGCGGCAGGGATTCCGAATTATTACCGACAACGATTCTCAATTCATTGTAATCTTTTTTCGTTTTTCCTTCTTGCTCGGAAATCACTTTACCAAAATTATCGCCGAGACCTTTTTTCAAGTCTGCGCGAAACGATTCCAACGTGCTTGGTTTGTCAGCGTCAATTTTTCCCATTTGCGCGACGTCGCATTGCGACAAAAGCTCGCCGTTTCGGAGTAATCGAAGTTTTGTGCCGCCCGGCTCGTCGTATATGATATACCAATTTCGATTGTGCAAAAACCGCCAAGCGCCTTTGTCCGTCGAGTCATATAATAATTGAAGATTTTCCTTCGTCGGCTCTTCCGGTACGTTGATTTTGTTATCCGGTTTGAGACGTTCCGGCGCAATATCCGGCTGCACTTTTAAACTTAATTTTGCGATAAGATCAACCGCCGGTCCGACATTTCCCAACGAGCGGCTTTCCGTAATCACAAGTCCGAGCCAAATAATCCGCCGGATTTGCATGTCGAATTGATACATAATATGCACGTCCATAGCGCTTGCCGCGCCGAGATATGCGCCTTCCACGTCTCCTTTGATATCAACAAGCGCAATGTGATTTTTCACTTCAACCAGCGACGCTTCGACGTTTTGCGTCTCAATCGCGTCCAATGTCAACAGCGGACAAAGCGTTTCGTCGGAAATTTTCCATATTTCGCCAACCCGCACTTCTTTCGGCGGAAGCAGGCGGTCTAATAAAAGCGTGTTCGCCGGAATGTCTTCAATCAAAAGTAATTGATTATCTTTGAGCGGACCAGATGTGGCGAAAAACGAACATTGCCCGCCGTTCACGTTGCATATAATAATTTTCTTATTCGCATCGAGAGCCGGAGAATTGAGCTGATTTCCAATTTGAATTTTCGCTTTTGCCACGTCATAGTAACGCACGCTCAATAACGGCGATTTCAAATCTCCGTCGAATTTTTCTGTGCGTTCTTCGTATCGAAATCCGGCGAGAATTTCCATTTTGTTTGAATGTGATTCTTTGCCTTCGAGAAATTGCGCGACGTCGCCGACCGCTTCAAGCGTTACTTCAACATGATCGACCGTCCCCGTTGTTCGGCGGCTGATTAGCGAATAAGTTTTCGCGTCGTCCGATTGAGAGCTTTCCGTTTTCGACGCCTTGTTTTCATCGGACGTTTTTTTGTCCGCGTCTTGATTATCTTTGTCCCGCAACTCGCTAACCAACGCATTTTCCATTTGAGAGGCGTCGGTTTCCTGCGCTGAACATCTTTCAATCCCAATCATGCCAACTAATGTCAGCCCGAAACAAAACAGCAACGCCGCAAAATAAAATCGAAATCGTAACATGATTGAATATTTCTATTAAAAATCCCTAACGTTCCAGCATGGTTTCGCCGCTGCGCAGCTAATTCTATTAGACGCTTGGAATAAATGATTCATTTGGATCGAGGTTTTCCAAAAATCGAGCCAGCAAATCTGCCGCTGCGTCGAGGTCTTTCAGCGAAACGATTTCCACCGGCGAGTGCATATAGCGGTTTGGAATACTTACCAAAGCTGTTGCGACGCCGGAACGATTCACCTGAATCATATTTGCGTCTGTACCAGTAATTCGTCCTTCTGCGCACATTTGTACAGGAATTTCATTTTCTTTTGCCGTTTTAACCAACGCATTTACTAATTTCGTGTTCATGTTCGGACCACGAGCAACTACCGGACCGCCGCCGATAGTAACGTCGCCGTTTTGTTTCTTTTCGATTGTCGGACAATCGGTTGCAAATGTAACGTCAACAGCAATACCAACTTGAGGATCAATTCCAAACGCGCTGGTTTTCGCTCCGCGAAGCCCCACTTCTTCCTGAACTGTAGAGACCGCGTAAATCGCACATTTCAACTTTTCGCGATCTGCCCGCCGCAACGCTTCCATCACCACCCATGCTCCGGTTTTATCGTCTGTTCCGGGAGCGGCTATCATATCATTTTGTAATTCGCGGTATTCTAACTCCACTGTTACTGGCGAGCCGATTTCTACCAGCTTTTCAGCTTCTTCTTTGTTTTTTGCGCCAATATCTATCCAAAGGTCTTGAATTTTTACCGTTTTTTTTCGCTCATCTTCCGTTAAAAGATGAATCGGCTTTTTTCCGACGACTCCGAAAATGGCGCCGTTTTCTGCCCAGACGATCACTCTTTGTCCAATGAGATGTTGCGGGTCCCAACCGCCAAGCTGTAAAACGTACAAAAAACCTTCATTGTCAATGTAGTTTACCAACAATCCAATCTGATCGCAATGTCCCGCCAACATAACGCGAAAAGAAGCGTCAATATTTTTGCCGACTATTAAATTGCCATGCACGTCGGAACGTATTTCATCTGCAAACGGCAACATGTATTCGCGAACGGCGGCTTGTATTTTTTCTTCAAAACCCGTCGGGCTTGGCGTTTGTATCAAATTTTTGAAAAAATTTTCGGAAGTTTCAGTCATAGCAACCTCTTTTCAGAGCGTCTTCAAATTCCTCCAGTGTTTGGCAATCATAAGCAATATCCCAAAGTTGGTCGAGACGTTCAAAATTAGTAATTTTGACGAGTTCTTCTTCAATCATTTCTGAAATATTACCAAAACGACGGGTAAGTAAGCGAAAAATTGTTCTAACTTCGTTTTTGACTTTCCCTTCTGCAAGTCCTTCCGCTTTGCCTCTTGCTTCACCTCTTGCC
>JAISZO010000141.1 GCA_031269105.1 Planctomycetaceae bacterium
AACTCTGAATCAATGAAACGATTGATGGAACAATTATCGCGCGGTCACCCAAACGGCATTGTTTATATGATACTTGACAATGCAAGATATTGTCATAGTAAAGCAGTAGAAGAGTATCGACAAGATTTAGGCAACATTGTATTTCTCTTTTTACCAACCTACTCGCCTAATCTCAACTTGATCGAGCGACTTTGGAAATTTTTTAAAAAGACAACATTCTACAATAAATATTACGAAAAGTTTGCAGACTTCACGCAAGCATGTAAGGACTTTTTTAAAAACATAAAAAAGTACGAGGATGCACTACGCACTTTACTCACCGAAAATTTCCACATACAAAAAAATTAAAAAAACGAATTTTAAAGTGTGAAAAGTATAGCAATGAATCTCCCCCCAATACCAACCTTATTACCTCATTTATTTTTTTAATGAGGTAATGAGGTTTGTTGTGAGAGAAAATCATTGGCTACTAAGGTTAGATTGTAAGAAAAATTAGGTTGAAAATAAGGTTTGTTGAAAATAAGGTTTGTTGAAAATAAACTAAAATCAACTCTGCAAAAATTTCACTGGTATATTACCAATAAAATGATTTCTTTTGAAATTTAATGGTTGCCTACCTGCAAACGATTTTACTTGGAAATAAATTGATCGTTCAAAACACTCAATTATTACCAAGAAACGAAAATTACACCGATGTGTCACATCTTTTCTATTCTTTTGTTTTCAAATCGAAATCGAAGACATTTTTTTTGCCTTCTTCGACTTTTACCGGTGCAATGCCGCTCGTCTTCGCGTCGCCGTATTTTGCGGGAACGAGATACGTTTCTGTTGGTTGTTTGCCTGTTTGCGATTCTTCAAAGGTCGTCTCTTTGACTTGCACTTTGCGAAATGCGACGTCGTATTCTCCGCTTATTACGCCGCTGTTTATTGGCGCTCCGCCGGTTGTCAACCTGAATTTTCCTGCGGCGTCGGTTATTCCGCCGGCGGAATTGCCATTCGGAAGTCGCGGCGAAAACGTAACGCTCACTCCTTCCATCGGCGTACCATCAACAAGAACGACGCCTTCCACATAAGTCGTCCCGTAAGGATTTTTTTGAACGCAACCAAGAACACTCAGTAACGAAATCATAATAAGTAAATGTTTCATTTGTAAATGGAATCTAATATTTTATTGGCGATTGAAATAATTGAGAAATAAAAAACAAGCGACTATTCGGTGATTTTTGCGAAAAATCGTACAAAACGCCGAATAGTTACTTACACGAAAAGTTGACGTTATGTTTCAAAAAATCATTGCGTCAAACGGCGGAATTTTACGGAATGGAAACTGTTTGACCGTCGTTGATTGCGCCGAGGTTTGCCCAAACGCCATAACTGAATATGCCGCTGGAATCCTGCGGTTGACTTAACGACGTACTTGCGCGATTCAGGTTTTCCGTGTGAATTGTTTCACGGATGAATCGCACGGAACCGTCAAGTAAACAAACATTGACGCCGCCGCTATGATTACTGCTTGACGAAATCAACGCTTTGTGCCAATCATTATGGCAACTCGGACTGTTTGGCGGGAGCAAAGTATGCACCCACGATTGATGAACGTAAGGATAAAAGGCGGAACATCCGACAGTATGTCCGGCATGTAACGCCTGCGTTGAACTGGCGTAGTTTCTATTGGCGCCTTTGAGATTCAAGCAATTTTGCGGCGCTGTGGTGTAATGTCCGCCGGCGCCGGTTGCCAAACGTTGTAGATAACTTCCGCCAACCGTTCCTCCGACAATTCGCTCTCCGAGAATACATTCGGCAACAGCAACGGTGTTACTCAAACCATCGGTGATCGTCGCAAAACTGGTCGCATAGATACCATCTTGCAACCAACTGCGCGGCAACCTATAAATTTGACTTGCGTTAGGAGTTGAGGCGCTCATCGGATTTGGGGAACCGCCGTTTTCACAGTCTGGTGAAACAATATCCGCCCGCGAACCATGATAATTGGTATAAACTTCCGCAGTTCCTTTGAAAACCTCCGAAGGGCAACGGAAAATAGCGGGCGTTCGAGTAAACGCTGACAACGCCGTCGAATTATTGGCATTCACAACTTCTTCGTAATACGTTTGCTGTTCCATAAAAGGAAGCAGCAACACAATGAAGCTGCACGTGGAGAGATTTTTGTTTCGCCGAATCTCGTCGTGGCTTGACGCCGGCAAGCGGTTGTAAGTATCGTGAAAGTTCTGGATGGCGAGTCCCCACTGTTTTTCATGATTCGAGCATTGTATTCGCCTTGCCGCTTCTCTCGCGGCTTGAACCGCAGGAAGCAGTAACGCGATTAACACGCCAATAATCGCAATCACGACTAACAATTCGACAAGCGTAAAAGCTCGGCGAATCAAAGATTGTTTTCCGAAACGGGCAAAATCGCACGAAAGGTGAGAAATGCACGCAATTATACGGGCAAAAATACTCGTAATAACGCGGGCAATAAAGAGCGTTACAACACGTAAAACACGGCTTATTAGCCATATTGCGCACCCCCCCCCCCGATATATTCTGCCGAAATCCAAGAAAATCAAACGCCTCGTTCAACTTTTTCATAGTCGAAACTCCTTCTAAATCTTTTTGTTTTTTGAAACGAAAACGACAAAAATCA
>JAISZO010000143.1 GCA_031269105.1 Planctomycetaceae bacterium
AAGTCGACGTTTTTCCAATTACTTGACATTCTCCATGTTGCCGATACCCATCGTCATAAGTTTGGCGGTCGCCCTAGCCGCATTCCCTTGGAGAACAAACTCCTTTGGACACTCCAATATTGGCGTGAATACCGTACGATGGAACACCTTGCTGTTGCCGTTATGCGAACCGGCAACAAAGAAGAGGTGGGCAAAACGAGTGAGTTGTTTCTTGACTGGTCAAACGTTCCGCTGCGTTTACCGGACGATGTATTGTTCTTGATACACCGCTGCCCGCTGTTGATACCGAAGTTCTTGCAGCGCATCAGGACGAACCGGACGTGTTTCTGAAGACGTAGTTATCAATTATCAGAAGGACGCAAGCGAAGCACAAACTGATAACTGAAAACGGTCTTGCTTCCTAATTAAATTATCACAAAAATCGGCAATCCTTTTTTTGTGAAGTGATTCAAGATTTTGCATCTCACTTTTACTTCGGTATCTTGCGATTCTTTGTTTCTGTTTTTCAAATTTTGAACGAAACGATAACTCTAATATGCTCGAAAATGAAAAAAAGAACAAGTTTTTTGAAAAATTATGCGACAAGACCGTTTTGACTTGAAAACAAAAGGATAGAAAAGTTGTAAACTTGTTGACATAGAAGGGAATTTCTAAAACCTTATTTTTTCGACAAAACGAATAGAATTGACAAGATAAAAAGTCCTATAAAATCCCGTTAATCTTATTTCTCCTGTCGAAAAAATATTCCCATTTATTTATCGAAGGCGTTTAGAAGTTCCCATAATTATCTTTTTGTAACGCTTGCAATTCAGCAGCCCACGATTGTTACATCGTCTTCGACTTTCCATAATATTCTTTCTTCCCAAGAGAGTTTTTTGTCTTCGCTTCTTCGGTCAAATATCAAAAGATAACATGGAATCGCTACGCCGTCTTTCATGCGAAGCGAAGACGAAAACGTATTTCGGTATCTAATGATTTGTTTCATTCCTTCGGCTTTAACTTTTTCAAACGTTTGCCGATCGCGTAATAATTTGATTTCAATAATGTTCCAACTCCCTTTGTACTCGATTGCCAAATCCATTCGTCCGCGACCGGCGGCATATTCCCGCTCAATATGACCTTCGCCGTTTGTAATTCGTTGTAAAAAAGCCGTCAACAAGAGATGCGGAAATGCTTCCGTATAATCCGATTTCTCTTCCCACATCTCGGAATTTTCTTGCCAAAACCCCTGAAACTCTTTCAACAACGAATCCATATCCAATGTTTCGTCCGGTTTCTGCCATCGGAATTGGCTGGGGGGCGGTAACATATCTTGCGTTCCCGCCGAAATCTCTCTCGCTAACACTTCACGATAAATCGGATTGGCGATTGTCGATCCTTCGCGACCGGTTGACGCCAGTCCCAAATCAAGACATAACCGAAAAGCGTCGCTTTGCGTTAGTTGCAAATCAATAGCGCCCGTCATTAACGTTTCAATGACATATTTCACGCGCGGATCGCGTAACCGGTAAGTAAGCGATTCCAAATGCGTTTCTCTTGCGAGAATCATTTGTTCGCGGGCAAGTTTGATATGGTCAATCGTCACTGTTTGATAATCATTCTCTTCGAGAATCCGTAACGTCGCACGTTTGAACAACGAATTGACAAGCCAAGGTTGTCCCTGCGATTGTTTCCAAACGTAATCAAGAGCGTCAGACGCGATTTGTTGTCCGGTTTCTTCGGTGCGTTGCGCAAAAAGACAAGCAACATCATTACGACAAAAATTTTCAATAACGGCAGAGTCTTCTTTGATATTAAACGGCGAACCCGGATTAACCGGCTTACCGTCTTTGGCGGAAACAATGTAATCTTTCAAATCACGCATGCCGACAAGAGCTATCGAAGTTGGAAATAGACCAATACCGCGAGCGGCAAAACCGCCGCGAAGTTGTCGCAGAAAACTGATCATAGCATCGCCTTCAAGAACGTCAACTTCGTCGAAAAGAACAACAAGCGGTTTCGGAGCGACAAGGACTGACCAGTTCGTAAGAACACTACTCAAAATTGAACTCGGTTCTTCAGTTGACGAATTAGGAATAGGCAAGTTGAACGCTTCAGCCCACTCTTTGATAGCGACGCAAATTGCCGGAATTGCTTCACTGCGTTCTGTAAGTCCTTGACAGCGTTCCACGCTGACATAACACGCCGTATATTTTCCGGTCGCGTTAAGTTCCCGCATCCAACTCTGCAAGAACGTGGTTTTTCCAGTTTGACGCGGGGCGTGGAGAGCCCAGTAGAGATTGTCTTTGACGTAACGATGCAATTGCGCCCCCTGCAAGCGGTCGGCAGGCGGCAACATATAATGGTCGTCTGGATTGCAAGGACCCGTCGTATTGAAAAACCGAATTGGACGTTTAGACATAATGTTTAAGCGATGTAAATTATAGGCGATAGCAGTCTTGTAATTGGCAAATAAAATTTTACTCTTACACTTGATAATTGCTCTTTATGATACGTATTCTTTTTGCTTGATTATACACAGAAATCCAAAAACAAACAAGAGAAAAAGTATTGAAAAACGATTTTCAAAAACAGGAAATCAAAAAACAAATCGCTTTGTTTCAAAATTATATTTTGTTTGCAGTTGGAATGATTGAAAAAACGGCAAGTTTTTTTATTCTCTATTTTTACACGCTAAATGTTATACTCTTTTCGCTAACGAAACAGCGCTTATCAAGTTGGCGTCGCTGTTAAATCCTAAATTCCAATCGTTCAAAATAGCCGTATCGTTGGCGAATGGAGTATAAATAAAAATTTGTAGAAAATACTTTCCTCGTTTTAATAAGAAAATTGTTAGAATTGCTCTTGAATGAAACCGACGTTTTGGGGTAAAATGTCGCATCGTTTTATATTTCTTGAAGTAAAATTATATAAATCGGTCGTTTTTCGCAAAAAAGTATAAAATTTACTTACAATAATGTCCTCCAAATAGGCGACAGGACGCCGGAACTTACTGATATGAATTTTAAACAGTTGTCAATTAATATATTTCTTTGTCCGAAATTTGGACGATATTTCTTTTTTGCAATATTTTCCCTCGCGGCTGGAATTTTATTTTGTTTAAATACGTGTTTTGCGCAAAATGATGTTCGAATTTCTGAAAATCAACAACAAAAGACGATTCCTGCAACTAACCATAAATTGGATATTCTAGGAAAATTGATTGGAAATCCAAACGAAAAACGCATAAATTCCTTAAATTCTCTCAATAACGCGAAAACCGGAACATTGGGACTTCCGTCCCAAAATCCTTTGTCCGATTCTTCTTCGGACGAAAACCCGCAACTTCCGAAACGCAATCCTTACGATTTGCAGCAAGAGTACCGTACTGGTTCTAATGTTAGGTCGCTTGAAGAATACAGCCGCATGGTTACCGACTCGCAAGATCATCTTTCGGAAAATACGATTACGCCGACAGAACGTACCAACAAGGCAAAGCCGGTACCGTATCGGGAAAACCGTAAAGAATGGACGCAGGTTTCCAAACCGACGCCTCGTCGGCAAACGGATCATGAGGCAAATGCGTCTCATTCGCCTATGTTCAAACAAGTTTCCGGTGAAATATCCCACGAAGCGTCTCCTGCATTGAATGTTTCCGCCAATGCGTCCGTCCAAGCCGATTCTCAACCTTCTGAAACAATAGCGATCATTCCGCCTCAAGCTCAAACGACCGAATCGCAAGCGCCGCGACATTCGGAGTCGACGTTTTCCAAATCGTTACTAGCAGCGGCGGAAAATAAAAAAACAACCGAATCCGTATCGAAAGATAATCAGGAACATCAATCCGCAATCGATTCCCCAATAAATAATACGTCGAACAATACGACAAATCCGTCGTCGTCTATCGCGGCGGAATCCGCAGCCCCCAAATACAGCGACGGAACAATGCCGGAATTTTATAAACCGAATGAAAAGAAATCAGAAAAAGAAAAAAGCGGTCGCCAATTATTGCCGGAATCTTTTACTCCGACAATGACTGTCATTGCAAGTCTTGCGATTGTACTTGGCGTATTTTTCATTTTTGCGTGGATGATGAAACGCGCGACGCCGCGTCACAACGGTTTATTGCCAAAAGAGGTTTTCGAGAAACTCGGTTCGATTGCGTTTTCTCCGAAAATGCAAATGCACTTATTGCGGCTTGGCGGGAAATTAGTATTGGTTTCGGTCACGCCGGACGGAATGTCGCCGGTGGCGGAAGTGACCGACCCCGACGAAGTGATTCATTTAACGGGACTTTGTAAACAAAACGATCCCAAAAGTTCGTCAACGATGTTTCGACAAGTTCTGAAACAATACGCCGGCGAAAACGGCGCGCAGCAACAAAAACAAATTCTTTCCGCAGGTTATCAACAGCAACAATTTACTACGCAACAACAACAGTATCCACAGCAAAACGTTCAACAAACCGTCCGTCGTTCCGTAGGCGTTGTCGCTCCGGCAAAAGCGTATCAAAAGTAAAAACGAAATTGAAAACGTTTATTGTTCCCAATGCAAGAACTTCTTTGAACGTTCTCCGAGCGGTTTTTCAAGAAACGAATCGTAAAGCGCTTTGACTTCGGGATTTTCTAAACTGGTGCGCACGTCGTTTTGAACGTCGCGTTGATAAAGCGCTTTCAATCGCAAAACTTTGAGTTGTCCGTCGTTCATCATAACGCTTCGCGGTTGACCTCCGCCGCCGATACAGCCGCCGGGACACGCCATCACTTCGACAAAATCAAACGGCGTTTCTCCGTTTTGAATCGCTTCAAGCAACGTTCTCACACGTCCGATTCCATGAACAATCGCGACGTTCAATTTGCGTTTGCCGAGATCGACGGTTGCCTGACGCACAACGCCGTATCCGCGCACCGGCTTCAATTCGTAAAAATCCTTCGGCGGCGGTTCGCGATTGAGAAGTTGAAACGCGGTTCGCATTGCCGCTTCGGCGACTCCGCCGGTATTGCCGAAAATCATTGCCGCGCCGCTTCCTTTTCCCATCGCCGAATCATACGCCGCGTCTTTTAGTTTCGGAAGTTGGATTCCTTCTTTAAGAAACATTGCGCCGAGTTCGCGGCATGTCAAAACCGCGTCCACGTCGCGCTGTTCGGAATGATTTTGAACGCCGCCCGCCGCGTTCATATTAGGAAGAAGAATCTCCGCTTTTTTTGCCGTGCAAGGCGTAATAGCAACATGAAAAATTTTCGACGGATCCATCTTTTTCTTTTCCGCAAAATACGTTTTCACGAGCGCGCCTTGATTCATAATCGGACTTTTCACCGACGAAATATGCGGCAAAAGTTTTGGGTAAAACAATTTGGCAAAACGTATCCACGCGGGACAACAACTTGTGACGAGCGGAAGTTTCTCTTTCTTTTCGAGACGTTCCAATAATTCCGACGCTTCTTCTACCGTCGTTACGTCGGCGGAAAAAGTCGCGTCAAGAACGTAATCCGCACCGAGTTGTTTGAGTCCCTGCACGATTTTTCCTTCAACATTACTGCCGGGCGTCATGCGGAACAGTTCGCCCAATGCGACGCGAATCGCCGGAGCGGTGGAGCAAACGACAATTTTTTCCGCGTCGGCAATCGCGCGGCGGACGTCGCGGTCGTGCGGTTTTTCGGAAATGAGATCATTGGGGCAAACAAACGTACATTGTCCGCAATAAATACAAGCGTCTTCGTCTTTGGGTACGGAACGACCGTAAACCGTTGTAACGTGCGCGCAGAAATCGCTGCAATTTCCGCATGCAAGGCAACTATCGATATTGAGTTCGATTGCGGGATTTGAGGAACGGACGTCAAGCGGTTTTCCTGCGCCGGGAATTCCTGCGGCAATCCATCCGTTGTAAACGGGTTCGGCGGGCGGGCGTCCCTGCATTTGCGGCGCGGCGCGAGACGGACGCGAAGAAACAAGCGGCAAAACCGTTCCAACGGCGCCGCCCGCAACGCCTGTTTTTACTGCGGCTTTGAGAATTTCCCGTCGCGTTAAAGGAAGATCATTAGTCATAGGATTAGCGATTGAAGGTGATTATACTTCTCATGGGGTAGAAACAGCGCTTTTGTTTCGCCTCGTATCTATATTATATATTTTGACGAATGTTATTATAACGGTAGTTTCTTACCAAGTAAAGTCTATTCGTCTCCTTCCTCTTCCGAAAAATCCTAAAACCGTTTTCTCCTGTTTGGACATTCCCGCAAAGAACGCGAAATCTTTTCCCCGCGAGCCGCAAAGAAAAACGAAAATTCCATGAAGAACGGAAAAGCGTCAAAAATGGCAAACCGAAACGTCCGCGAAAGTTGAACCGTCGCTTACGCTTCGCGCTATTGAGGTTTTTATCGGAAAATATTTGCGGAGATATTTTTGCTCAAAGAGCGTAACGCTTTAAGAAATCAAATTTCATTGAAAATTGAAATAGGACATTTATTTTTTCCGCGTTGCTTTGTATTGATTTTCGATGAGAAGAACGCCGTCTTTTTGAAGTTCATGGCGATATGTTCCTTCTACAAGAATCGTGTTTTTGTCAACGACTTTGAACGGTTTGCTCCAAATCAGCGTATCGCTTTTCCGAAGATGGCAAACGCCGTCTTTGGTAAATTCACGGCTGTAATCCGAATCGCCGCTTTGATAAAACCAAATTCCCAATAACGGATGATCCGTAACAGGAGTTGGCGGTTGCGGTTTGAAATCGTTTGTTGTGCGATTTTGCAACGCTTTGAGATTTGCCCAATCTTTCGGTTTCGCGCTGAAACAAATAATCCGCATTTCTTTGGGTTCAAGTTGGAACGTCACCGAATCGCCGGATTGAATCGTTTCCGGCAAATTGCGAATGTCGCCGTCAAGAGGAGAATTAACGTAATATTGAATCTGCTTTTTCACCGTTTCCGCCGGAAGTCCAAAATCGCGGTCAAGACAAATCGAATAACGTTGCGGTTTGCCGGAAGGATTGTGCAACGAAATATAACCGAGTTCTTTGTTCCAACCCGCGTAACCGTAAACTTCATTGTTTTTCGGATTGCCGCCGTGCATCCGAACATTGCGGAATGTCGGAAACATTTCATAAGTCCATTGCAATCCCTCCGCCAAAACGTCCCAATCGTAATCGGCAAGACGACTCGGTTTGATATACATCTCAACAAAACCCGTGCCGCGCGAAAGATTCATGTAAAGATATTTGCGAAACGTTTCTTTCGGCTCGTTTGAGTCTAATTTTTTCGGTTCGTGATTGAAAATTGCGTAAAGCGGGAATTGCGCGTGTTGCCGCGTCCAAAATTCGTGATAACGCTCGTCGCGATAAACGAGTTCTTCATTGCGAGAACTTCCGCCCGCCGCGTCGCCGGCGTTGATCATCCAAACCGAATCAATATGTTGCAACCACCAGGGACTTAACCACGAACCGTTAGAAATCACAATGTAAATGTTAGGATTGGTTTCGGCAAGCCGATTAAATAATTGAATCAAACGTTCTGTTCCGGCGGAAAGATAATAAATTTTCAACTCGTCGTATTTCGCGTCGTTTAATCGTTTGTCGTTTGCGGTGAAACCGTCGATTTCGAGTTGCGGCATTTCGGGCAAACCGTAACGCGCTCCGTGCAATTCAAAATTGCGCGTATTCAAATGTCCGAAAATGCCGTCCAATTTGAAAAAGCCGATTTCTTGTTGCGCGAGTTCCGCCATTCGGTCTTCGAGGGCTTGCATGTATTTCGGTCCCGCCATCGACGTCCAGGGATCAAGCGTTTCAAAACCTTGTCCTTTCATTTTTCTTGCCGCGCTTTCCGCACCGAATAAACAACCCGGACTTAACCACAAACCAAGTTCCGAACCGATTTCTTTCATTAACTTGCGCGTTCCGGCAAAATCGGCGTCGAATTTCCGCGAGTTCACTTTCCAGACTTTGTCCGACCAATCTGCGCCGGTATCTTGCCAGCCGTCGTCAATCACGTAAGCGTTCAACGGACGACAACCGCGTTCTTCAACCAATTCGCGATGAATTTGCGAAACGCTTTTTGCAATACTATCTCTGTTTCCGCTTCCAAGATCGAACCATGAGTTGTATTGGACTTGTAAATGCAACGGACGTTTTCGCGTTTGTTCGATATATTCAAAAAGCGCGTCGCGTACAAACGCCGGATCGTCCGCCGCGCCCAATACCGCCGGATAACTTGCGTAGGTCTCGCCTTTTTTGAGCGCTTTTCCGTAAAGATAACCGGCAAAGAGCTCGCCGTTGACAACGCGATTATCGGCGGCGGGAAATTCAACTCCCCAAAACGTTGCGCTCTTTGAACCGTAAAGCGGTTGCCCCAATCCCGGATTCCAACGCGATCCGGCTTGCGCCGTGATTTCACGCAACGTGTAAGGTTGATAAGCGTCTTCAATTCCCAACGCTTCCACGTCGATTCGTTCCAACACGCAATCCTCTTTGCTTTCAATTTGCAATGTTTTCCGCATAAAAAAATCGTTTGCGTTCAACGAATAAGTAACCGTGATTGTAATAGGATGTATTGTTCCCTCAAGAATAAAAGTTAAAATTTTTATTTTGTTCTTTCTGTCTTGCCGAACATCTTTCACGATAAAATTGTTGATATCAAGCGTAAAGGCGGTTTCCGGTTTGTCGGTTCCTTTGGACAAGCGTATCCGAAATTCCGGCGCGTTTGTTATTTTGGTGGTAACGCCGTTTAACTTGTTGGTGATTTCTGTTGTCTGCAATGTGGTAGCAACGGCGGGAACAATACGTTTCAACGAGTTTGATCGGGGATCTGCCTTTGCGTGTATTACAGTCCGACTAGTTACGGCAAAAACACGTTTCAACGAGTTATTTTCCAAAACGTATTGTTGCGTTTGCGCCGACAACGAAATGGTCGTCAAGAATGCAAAAGATAGGAACGTTGTTATTACGATAAACTTTTTCATTTTTCGAGCGCTTTCTAACTTTCTAAAAAACTTTTTGACTCGACGTCTATTTCAGGTTGACGCCAGAGGACAGAGGAACGAGTTGTTTCACACCGCAGGAACTTTTTTAAATCGTACTGGGAAAATTCTCGCCGAATTTCTATCTCAAACGGAACAATCTTACGAATCAATATAAATGACTTTTGTTGAGAAATCAACAAGCATGATAAAAAATTTTCTGAATCTACCGTGTTAGGTGTTTTAAATAATGTTGAATTTTTAATGTTGCTTCGCAAGTGGAATGTTCCGTATGAGGTACTTGCGGCGATTTTCGGACGCAACGCGATGTTTTGGTATCGGCTTGAACGATCATTTTCACGTTACAGTATTGTCGGTACGACGGTCAAAACCGCTCAAATTCCGGTGAATCTGCTTGCTGATGAACATCACGAAAAGCTTGTCGGAAAAAAAGTTTACATTGCGACGACGGTTGGCGAAGGTTGTTTATACATTGGGGAATGAAACATGATTATCCAAACGGACATGCAACAAGTAACATGTTGGATCGATTGATGCGAAGTCAGAACAAATATTTTGAACATGGTCAACACTTTCATGGTCATTTTTCCTCGGCGAACAAACGTTGCCGTGCGTGGGCGATCTTGCACAACTATTATCCATGGGGACAAAATGCAGTAAAAAATAACAACGGACAACATTGTCCCGCAGAAAAACTCAACAAAAAACGATACCACAAAAATTGGCT
>JAISZO010000153.1 GCA_031269105.1 Planctomycetaceae bacterium
GACACGGAACTTTATAAACGCCGTAACGAAGTCGAACGATATTTCCGACGTTTGAAGGCTTACCGCCGTGTTTTTACTCGTTACGATAAACTTGATATTATGTATGCCTCCTTGGTTACATTCGCAATGATTTGTGAAACTTTACGAGAATAGCGTGAACACGCCCTAATATAACAAAAAAAGAAAAACAATTCTTATGGACAATGCGAATCATCGTATTTTAATACCAATCAATAATCCTTTGGGAGGAATTAAAACTTATACGCTTTCTTATATTCGATATTTGCGCGAAGAAGGTTTTCGATTTACCATTCTTGCGCCGGAAAACAATATATTTGACCAATTCCAAAACGAGGCGAAAATTTTTCCAGATGTAGAATTTATCGCCGTTCCCGACGGTTCTCGTTTTATGAAAATGGTTTTGGCAATCCGTAAAACCTTAAAAACAAAACGCTTTCACTTAACGCATTCTCAGGGACTCAAAGCGGGATTTCAAACGTCCGTTGCCGGTTGGGGATTGCATATTCCGCAAATCGTCACGCTGCACGACGTTATTGTTCCGCAAAACGATATGCCGGGAAAAGGAAAATGGCTTAAAAAACGCACGACCGGATTCTTCACTCGCTATGTCAATGAAATTGTTCCTGTTTCAGAGGATTGCGCCGCGAATCATCTGAAACATTTTCCTGAATGGAAAAAAGGACCATGCCGCATCACGCCGATTTTGAATGGAATCGATCTCGACAAATTTCCCGCAACCGGATTATCAGACAATTCTCTTCGGAAACAATTTCAATTTTCCGATGAAATGATTTTACTCGGTTTTTTTGGACGTTTTATGCCGCAAAAAGGTTTTTTACCGTTACTGGACGCAATGGAAATTCTTGCCGCCCGCGGGTATTCGGAGAGAGTTCGTTTGATTGCCGCAAAAGACAAAGACGGTTATCTCAGCTATTTTTCAGCGGCGCAACGAAACGACGTCTTGCGTCAAATGGTTCGGTTGATAGAGCCGCAAAATAACATTGCGGCGCTGATCTCGCAAATGAATCTTGTCCTCATGCCGTCGTTATGGGAGGCGTGTTCGCTTGTTTCGATGGAAGCGATGCTCATGGGCGTTCCGTTTCTTGGAAGTCGTTGTCTTGGTATTCGCGAAGTTCTCCGCGATACGCCATGCCGCATGTGTACGCCCGACGATCCCGCGTCAATTGCCGATGAAATTGAGTATTACGTCAAACATACTTGGGACGAAGAAGCGAAAAAATTTGCCGCCACCGCAAGACGCCGTTTCGACGTCCGCAACGGTATAAAACAAATGTCGGAAATTTATCGCAAATTTGTCTGAAATATGAAATTTCTGATTTTTATTCTCTCGTTTTTTGCGGCTTCGTCAACTGCTCTTGACTTTTGTCGGAAAATTTATCATAATTGATGAAATTGGCGTTGTTTTTGTTTGACGCGAAGAGATTATGGAGAAGAAAAATGATTAAAAATTTCGGTATTATCGGTTGCGGAATGATCGCGAAATTTCACGCGAAAGCAATTAAAGACGCGAAAGGGGAATTGGTCGCGTGTTACGATCAAGTGCCGCAGGCGGCGGAGCGAATCGTTCGCGAATTTGGCGGCAAGGCGTATGGAAGTTTAGACTCTTTTCTTGCCGATCCGAATATTGAAATTGTTACGATTGGCACGCCGAGCGGCGCGCATCTCGATCCGGCGGTTGCGGCGGCGCAAGCGGGAAAACATGTGATTGTCGAAAAACCGCTCGAAATCACGTTGGAACGTTGCGACCGCATCATTTCCGCGTGCGAAAAAGCGGGCATTACGCTTTCTGCAATTTTTCCGTCGCGTTTTCACGACTCCAGTATCAAAATTAAAAAAGCGATTGACGCGAACCGATTCGGCAAGTTGACGATTGGCGACGCGATTGTCAAATGGTATCGGACGCAGGAATACTACGACAGCGGCGCGTGGCGTGGAACGTGGGAACTCGACGGCGGCGGAGCGTTAATGAATCAGGCGATTCATTCGATTGATTTGCTGACGTGGCTGATGGGACAAGCGGTTGAAATCCGCGCTCAAACGGCGTTGCTTGCGCATGAACGAATTGCTGTTGAAGACGCGGCGGTTGCAACGGTACGTTTTGCCAACGGTGCAATTGGAGTGATCGAAGCGACAACGGCGGCGTATCCGGGTTATTTGAAACGGATTGAAATACACGGTACGAACGGTTCGGCGGTTCTCGAAGAAGAGGATATTGTGAAGTGGGATTTTGCAACCTCCGCGCCGGAAGATGCGGCGATTCGCGAAACAATGGCGAACAAACTTTCGGGCGGCGGCGGTGCGGCGGATCCGGCGGCGATTGGATATCACGGACACGCGCGGCAATTTATCGACGTTCTCGACGCAATTAACGCCGGACGTAAACCGCTTATCGATGGTTACGAAGGTCGAAAAAGCGTTGAAATCATTCTTGGTATTTACAAAGCGGCGGAAACCGGCGCGGCGGTTCAACTTCCGTTAAAAAACGACCCGGAACTCCTTGTCCGAAAAAGCGGAATGAAACGGTAAATATGTTGTAACGACTTGATAACGATTAAAAACTTATCAAAGAGGCGTATGATTTTTTAATATCCCATCAATTATAACAATCGCACGAATCAAAGTTCAGACAAAAACATACGTCGCTCGGATCGCTTGTTCTCATGCTTTTTTCCCGCCTTATTACGATTACGTTTTGAGATAAAATCGGACCGTAAATAGGCGGGGGTGAAAAATGTTAAACGGAATTTTAGAAATTGCCTGATTATTCATTCCAGCCGTGAGCGTTGCGGACGGAAATCATTGCGGCAAGGACGTTGTTCCATGTTTGCGAGTCGAGCATCGTTTTATTGGCAAACATACAACCGTCCCAGCAAAGATGTTTGATTTTTTTTGTCAAGCGTCCATTTTCGTCGCGAAGCCAATAACCGGCGTAATGCGAAACGTCGAGTTTTCCATTCGGATCATTCGGCAAACAATGACGTCCGGTTTTATCGTGAGCGCCGCTGCCGTAAACAGTTCCGTCGTTTTGCGCGACGTGAAAATCCAACGTCCAAGGACGAAGTAAATCGGTCATTTTTTTATAAGCGGCGTCAAAACCGACGCGGTTTTCCCAATCAAACGCTTCAGGCAACAAACGGTCTTCCGGGCTATTGTATCCCATCAGATACAACAACGTATGCGACATATCCGCCTGAAAACCAAATCGTTCCGGCTGATTGACCGCTTCGAGCAAGTTGAGAATTTGCCGCCAACTTTGCATTCCGCCCCAGCAAATTTCTCCTTCCGCAACAAGAATTTCATCGTAATCTTCCGCGATTTTCACGGAGTCGTTGACTGTTTCGACAAGCCGTTTGAAATTGCCGGACTTGTCTTGATTCCAATCTTCCACGCCGCCCGAAGAATCCAATCGCACGGCGCCGTAAGGACGCACGCCGATTTCCCGCAATCGCTTGGCAACGCGGCATCCTTTTTTGACTTGTTCCAAAAACTTTGCGCGTTCTGTATCGCTACCGAAAGCGGAACCGCCGCCGGTTCCGCCCCAAATCGGCGCAACCACCGAACCAATCGCAAGATTTCTGGCTTGAGCTTTTTCCGCAAGCCGCTTCACGTCGTCGTCCGAACCGTCAATATTAAAATGCGGTTCGTAAAGATAAAGATCGAAACCGTCAAACCGAATCCCGTCCACTTCCGCCGCCGCCGTCAAGTCGAGCATCGTATCCACGTCGATACAAGGTTCCGAATCCGGCGCGCCTTTGCCGACAACTCCAGGCCATGCTGCATTGTGTAACTTTGGAAAATTGTGTTGATGAGAAGTCATTGACATTCCTTTCGTTCAAAAATTTTTTGTGAAATTTTAACGCTTCTGAAAATCTGTGCGTTTCTAAAAAGTATTATACTCCAAAATGGTTCATTAAATCAATCCCACAGTCAATATTAATTTTGAATATTTCTATGGTTGTTAAATGACATTATCAATTTACATTATCAAAATACTACTTTTATCTTTTTATCCAAAAGTAATTGCACGCAAAATAACCGCTAAATTTTGTTCAATTTTACATAAAGTAAAAAGAATCGATAGATTTTTCAAGATTTTTTCAGGAAATTCACCAATCTTCTAGAAAGTTCTTGACAATGTCGCTTGAAGTAAATAATATCAAAGAGTGAGTTTAGGATATTTTTTACTTGAAATACGCGTCCTTTTTACTTAACTTTTCGGACAAAATTTTTGGCGGGAGAAAACAATGGTGAATTTAGAGAAACGGCAAGAAAATCAATCAGTCGATACGGCAAATCTTCCCAAATCGGGAATGAGCGTTTGGAATAAGGTTTTATTTTTCTTATTGATTTTGTGTACCGCCGGATTTGTTTATTTGGGAACGGTTGCGTTAAATAATACGCGATCTTCGCAAAAAAAACTTGTCGATCTTGAGAAATCCTTAAAAGACGAACAAGAAAAAAATAAAAAATTATTATATGGAAACGGCAACGAAGGCGGTTATCTTGCACTCAATGCGGAAGTAAATCGGCTGCGGAAAATTCAGGGAGCGAAAGCGTGGCGTTATTGTTTGCCGGATTCGCAAGCGCAAGTTGCCGACACGACCGTAACGCTTCAATTGACGGTTGACGCACTTCCCGAACCAGCAAATCTTGCCGACGGCGCAAACGGCGGAGAAAAAGAGAATCAATCGGAAAATCCGGTTGCGGCGGACGCGGGAACGCCTCTTGCTACTCCGACGGCGAAACCGCAAGACAGAATTTTTCTTGGAACAACGGTTTATCTTTTTGACAAACGTGCGCCGCGCAACGGCGGAGCGTTTCTCGGCGTGTTTACCGTCAGTCAAATTAACGGCAATAAAGCAACGTTGACAAATTCGTTATTGATGACGGCGGAAGAAATTACGAAAATCAACAGCAGCGTTGATACGAAAGCTCCTTGGGCGATTTATACGGCTCTTCCTATTGATAGTAAAGCATTATTTGAAAATGTAGAAAAAGACAAGCTGGCGGAAATTATGACCGAAGAATTAACGGAAATTTATGCCGATCAGAATCGCGAATTAGCGTCGTTGGAACCGGCGTTTACGTCTTTGCAATTGAAACGGATGGAATTGCTGAAACATGTAGATATGTTGCAACGTCAACTCAATTCGTTGGAACAAATCGGCAAAGACGCCGCAACGACAATTGATTTTTATGAAAGGGAAAGCGAGACAATCAAAAAAGAAATTGATTTAGCGAATCGACAAAAAACGCATATTGAACAATTATTGCAAAATACGGAAAACGCGATTAGCCAATTAAAATCGCAAATTGAGGCGACGAAAGCTCTTATTAAAACAAAATATGCCGAATTGACAAAACAACAAATAACTGCGTCGGAAAAAATCAATCAACAAAACGCGGCGCTTTCCATGACGCCGTAAAAATTTGAAATGAAGGAAATTCTAGCAACTTCTCATTTTCAGAACGGGCTAATCGATTAGAATAAATTTTTTCGGGAAGAGAATATCCGCCTGCCGTTCAGGAACATTTCTGACAAAGCGGATAAGAATAGTTCCGCCGATAACAAGAGCAATCAGCGGAAGTATTTTTGTGAATGTGAACATTTTGTTTCATGGCGTTACGAGGTTTTATTCAATCGTTTACGAATCATATTAATACTGCCTATGAGAATCATCAAAATTCCGAT
Organism: Planctomycetaceae bacterium; assembly: GCA_031269105.1. Taxonomy (GTDB): domain Bacteria; phylum Planctomycetota; class Planctomycetia; order Pirellulales; family Thermoguttaceae; genus WRMR01. The sequence continues at coordinate 5,735 of JAISZO010000153.1, forward strand.
ACTGATTAGTCGTTCATAACCGAAAGAATAACTATTCCTCAATAAAAACACATTACCAATTTTCAAAAACTTATTCACGCAGTCCCTAAGCGAGGATTACCATTTTAGTTTTTCACTCTTCGCTTTCTTAAAGAGTGTAAAACTCACGGTCGCGGATAACGCAGCCGGTTGGTTGATGGCGGCGCATAAGTTCTGTGCAACCGCTGCATGTCGTGCAAACTTTTCTGGGATTCATTTCGCCGCAAGTTAAAATGTCGCGGACGGAATCGGGATAGGCAAACGCTTCGCGTCCCAAACCGAAAAACGCAAGTTTGCGATCTTTGATAAGTCCCGCCGCAACGTAAGGAATAAAACGCCGCAACCACGCGCAGCCGCCGGTAATCATCGGCAAGTCGGGAAACGTTTGCTGCATTTCGGACGCAATTTCGCAAAATCTCGACACGCCAATTAACGGATGTTCATCATACGCCGTTGCGCCGCGCACCGGTAATTCATACGGACGATTGTAATGCGGATTAAAATACGGATTGCCGATAGTTGCGTTCAAAAGCGGAACGCCAAGTTTGACGAGTTCCGCAACCAGTCGTTTCGCTTCCGTCAAATCCCATCGCCGATAATCTTCCGGCATACTACAAAATCCCCAAGGTTGTTTCACCGCGTCGTAAACATTCAGCCGCGACGTAACAATCCACTGCGGCAATTCCTCGCGGACGCGGGCAACAACCGTTCGAAGAAACCGCGTGCGATTCTCAAACGAACCGCCGTATTTGCCGGAACGAGTATGCGAACCGAGCAACTCGTTCAGAAGATAACCGTGACAGCTTTTTATATCCGCGCCGTCGAAACCGGCTTGCGCCGCAAGTTTGGCAACGCGAAGATAATCGTCTTGCAAACGATCAAGCGCGTCGTCGGCGATAAGCGGCGTTTCGGGAGTAACGCCCGTTACCGGATCAAGCGCTCCGCTATGTTGCGCAATGACTGGCGCCGCTTGACCGTCCGGCTTGCTGTAACGTCCCGAATGCGTCAATTGAACGACCGCAAGAATATCGTGTCCGCATTGTTCTTTGGCGACGCGGCGAGTGCGGGCGAGCAGTTCCGCGTATTGCGAAACGTTCTTTTCGTGCAGCCAAAATTGACGCGCGTTTGAGCGTCCTTCGGGAACAACGGCGGTGGCTTCAAACCAAATCAGCGAAGCGCCGCCGGCGGCAAAACGGTCGTAACGGCGTATCGAACGCTCTGTCGGAGCGCCGTTATTATCCGCGTCGAACCCTTCCATCGGATTGACGGCAAAACGATTGTCAAGCGTAATAGAACCAATCGTCTTCGGACGTCGAAAGACGGAAAAATCGTCGGAAAACGGAAGAGCTACGCCGATATGGGCGGCTTCGGCAAGTAAGTCGTCAACGGTTTTCAACCGGAACGGAACTCGTTGGAAAAGCGTCATAGAAAAATAAAATTTAAAAGAATAAAGTCAAGAATACCATTTTATTTATTGTAACAACGCAATTTCATTTGTAAACCCATTCGATATTTACAAGACGCTTTATTGCTCGGAAAAGGAGCGTATGACTCCGTAATATGATCCGCGCAATTTCAAAACAAGGTAATAAGATTACTTTTTGAGCGTCCTCTTTTTGCTACTAATATTGTTTGTTTATAAATGAGGAAAAAATAAGGTTTATCATTATTCTTTCATTTTTCGTTTTCCTTACTCCGTAGGCGTTCATGTGTTGAATATTAACACTGGCTGTAACCTGCCTGCCTGAAACCGTCGCTTACGCTCCGGTTTGCCATTGAAGGAAGTGAAAAGTTGGGCAAAGGATTGTTTCAATATCAATTGCCCAACTTTTACTTTTTCACTTTTAGTTTACTTGTCAATTCTTTGCGGCAAATCGAGTTTTTGCGATTCCAATCCCGCTTTAGCAAAAATCAGATAAAGCACAAATCCGACAATAAACGCCGAGAGCGGCGGACACGGAATGTCAAACGGTAACGACGCTCCCAATACCAGTTTTGCCGCGCCGACAAGAAATCCAATCAACCACGACAACCAACCGGCAGGATTGAATCCGGCACGCGGTCCCGCCCATTTTTTGCCGGAAAGAAGATAATCGGCAGCCATCGCGCCGCAAATCGGACCAAACGACGCGCCGATGACTTTGAAAACAGACGGCGCGTCCGCCGCATATCGACTGACGACTAAAACAATTGCCGCCAAAACTCCGACTCCGCAAGAAGCCCAAGGATTGATTTTCGGAAACGACGTTTTAATGCAATCCGCCGCAATCAGCGTGCAAAAACAAGCGGATGGAAACGCGGCAATCGCTAAAAGAAACATGCAAATTTTAGAACCGGTTTGACCAAAAATCAATCCGAAAAGTCCGGGAACATTATACGTTGCCAAAAATTCCGGGTGTTCCATCGCTTGTTTTTGAATTCCAGCAACCGCGACAATCGCAATGATACCGGAAACGACAGTCGGAAGAATAATACCGACAATTCCTCCCAACTGAACGGCTTTTGCGTCTTTGTTACCGCTTCCGAAACCAACGCCTGCGGCTCCCGCCGTTGCAAAGAAACCAATCACATAAGTACACAAAAGAGAAAGAATTCCAAGCTGTCCGCTCCCGTAAAGTACGGCGGGTTTTGCGGCTTGAGCAAATTTAACAGCGTCTTCCGCTACTATTTGCGCATCTTTTTTTTCTTCTTCCGTTTTGGCGCTATCCGATTGGATTTTTTCCGCAATAGCGACCTTTGCCGCAGCCGCTTTTTCCGGTCCTGATTTTAATTCGTCAAGCGAAAAACTACCAACTCCGCCAATTGTTTTGGCAAGCAGAAGAATAAGAATAACAATCGGGATAATCGGCATGTAAGAAGCAACTTTCCCGACATACTGAATTCCTTTAAGTCCCACGAACATAGCAATCAACGCCCAAACAACGCCGATTCCCAAATGAAGCGGCGAACCGGCGCCTTGCCCAAACGTTGCGGCAAGAAGAAGAGCGGAAAAATAAGCGTTGACGCTCAACCAGCCAAACTGCAAAAGCCCCATCAAAAGACCGGGCAGAAAGTAACCGCCGGTAACGCCGTAAGTGGAAGTTCCAACGACGGCAAGCGGCAAGCCGGTTTTTAAACCAAGTAATCCCGGCGCTAGATAGTAGAGAAAGTGACATAACAGAGCGGCGATAACAAGCGAAACAATAGCAAAGGGAAGCCCTTGCGATAACGTTCCGCCTGCAACTCCTCCGTCTCCGAGCGGCACATCTTGCCAGAAAACAAACCAGAGCATCACTCCGGCATAAGTCGCGGCGGTCGTAGTGAGCCATCCAGCGCGTTTATTTTGCGGATTCGGTTGAGCGGAAGCGACATAATTGGGAAGTTGTGAGTTTTGCGACATAATTTTACTCTCCTGAAATTGTTTAAGCATCTTTTAAAACATCATTTTACCGCAGATTTTATTCAAAACACGAAGAATTTCAAACTCTAACTTATCGCAAATCAATCGGTTAGAAAAGCGTTTTTCAAATTCTTCGCGGACTTTTCATCTTTGTGCAGTAAAAAACAGAATCTTCAATTTAATCGTTTTTTCCACAAAAAGCAAGAAAGTGAAAAAAATAACGAAAAATTTTTAATGAAGAAATTTTCTAATTTTGCTCGTTTTATTTATCATTCCGTAATTTTTTATTTGTATTTCGTTTTATTTGGCGCTATAATGGGTTTTTTGGTTTGGCAATAAACTTTATTGTCAACAATGAAGTCTTGTCTATAGCTATAACATTTAAAAGAGTTTGCGTTATGCCCTCAGAGTATCGAGCCAACGATATTAGTTTTGCGTATCCAGAGAATTGGTTTCTCGAAGAAAACGAGATGAACAACGGAAACGTAACCATTCATTTAACCAGTCCCGGCGGCGCGTTTTGGATGGTGACAATCAGCGACGCGAAAACGACGCCGGAGAAACTCTCTCAAAACGCTCTTGACGCTATACTTTCAGAATACGACCGCGTAGAACATACGTCGGTAGAGCGGATTATCGGAAAATACAAATTAGTCGGACACGAAATGAATTTTATCTATCTCGATTTGATTAACACTGCGTTGATTTTGTGTTTCGCCGCTAAAGGAAAAACGTTTGCGGTCTATTGGCAATCCGACGACAATCAATTGGATACTTATGCCGACGTTTTTGAAGCCATCACATTTACGTTGTTAGACCGCATGTCGTCATAAAACGGCAATCGGCAAAACTTTATTCTGACGCCGCTAGAATCAGTCTAGATGTCGACGACTTGAAAGTTATAATAAACATTTGTGGTATCTCGTGATCGTAACGCGATACATAATACAAACGTGATACAAATGGGGCGGTCTCTTGCGGGACTTGCCGCATATTGTTCTTTACGCTAACGCAAACTTGCGAGAAAGTTAAAAATGAGTAAAACAATGAGAAATTTTGCTTTGGTTGCGGCGGTCGCTTTGGGATTTCCCTTTGTTGTTTCCTGCACCAATCATAGCGGAACAGAAAACAAATCCGGTACGGAAGCGTCGCAGCAAGCCGCCGGAAACGAAGCGACGGCGAGCGGTCATTCAACGCTGACCGTTCAGGGACTTTGCGGCATGTGCAAAAAACGTATCGAAGAAACGGCAAAAAGCGTTGCCGGCGTGTCTTTTGCGCAATGGGACGGCAAAACAAAATTGCTACAACTGGATTTCGATTCCGACGCGACCTCTTTGAACGCAATCAGTCTGGTTGTCGCGGCGGCGGGACATGATACGGAAAAACATCAAGCGGACGACGCGGTCTATAACGCTTTTCCGGGATGTTGTAAATACCGAAAATAAAGAGACGTCCATTTTTTCTCCGACGTTTATTGATTGAGATTTTAGAGACGGCAAGACCGAAACGTAAGCGGCAAGTTGCCTTTCGCTTACGTTTCGGATGCCATGATCGACCTCTTGCGATTGAAACGATTCTTCGTTGTTGATGTTTTCGACAACAGGATCGTCTGTCTAACAATCAACGCAAAAAGCGACTATTTCAGCAACTCGTCAAAGTTGACGCCTTTCAGATCAATAACGCTGACCGTGTGCGGACCGTCTTGAAACGATTCCAAGTCGATATTCGAGACGTAAAGTTTTCCGTCGCGCAGGCAAACTTCCGAACAACGATCCAACGCGCCCGCTTTTTTCTCTTCGGCGTTGGGATTGAGCGTGTTTTTCGCAATCAAAACAAGTTTGCCGTTTTTCGGATTGAGCGCCCAAACTGCGTTGCCGACATAATCCGCAAAGAAGATATAACCTTTGGGGCAAACTTTCAAGCCGTCCACGCTTTCATTCGGTCCGCCCGGATTTACGTCGCGGGAGGAAATCGCGCGTCTGCCCGACGCGTCGAGCTTCACTTCAATGACTTTTTTGTCGCCGAAATTCGCCACATAAAGCGTTCCGTCTTTGGCAAGCCCGATTCCGTTTGCTCCGACTTTCTGCTCGCCGTTGCGATCTTTGTCGGCGGTTTGGAAATTGAAAATAAAGTGCGGATCGCGTTTGTACGGCTCGACTCGCAACGGCAAAAGATACCCGCGAGTGAGAAATTCCCTGATGCGAAACGCAAACACGCCGCTTGTCATCGGCGTCTCGACAATGGACGGATCGATTTGCGTTTCCGCGACATAAATAATACCGTTGTGAATTTCAAGACCGTTTGCCTGAACCAGTCCCTCGATCAGAACTTCGCTTCGTACCGGCTTGCCGTTTTTATGCACGACCCTTAAAATCCGCGATTTATGATTCGGATTACCGCCGAGACATTGACTGTCGGCGACGTAAAGATTGCCGTCGGGACCGAAAGAAATTCCAAGCGGCGTCGCCCGTCCAGTTTCGGGATGAGCGGGCAATTCAAAGTATTGGGAAACGTTGTCGTTTGCGTCAATTTTCAACAACCAAGCGGTTCCTTTATCGCCAATCGTCGGCGCGGCGAGAATTATGTCGCCGGTTTGGGGATGGATTGTCATTCCGTCGGGGTGAGGATACGCCTCGCCGAGTTCAATGGCTTTCGATGGTTTCGTAATTGGTTCGTCTGCCGCCGCCGACATTGGAAGCGCCAAAATCAGCACAAACAACAGGAATTTTTGTGATGGGAACATGATGTTCTCTCCTTAATCTAAATTTTTGTTGGAATGGTAAAGTTGTAACAATTGTATTATATAGCATGTTGTATAAGAATCAAGGTCGCGTTCAAACTCTCATTTCGGGAGCGTTGACGGCGTTCCCTAGAAATAACGCCAGTTTCGCCAAAAGTATCTCTACATCTTTTAACGAAGAGATATTTGCGGAAATACTTTGGGGTCGTTTGAAGAGGCGTCGTCGGGTTTTTGACGAGTAACGACCGTACCGCAAAAAATATCAAACTTTTCGGCAAGTTCGCGACGCAAAGAAAGCGGCAAATCGGTCATTGCCATGAAATCGGCTGTTTTTCGCGAAAAAATCCAACGGCGAATTTGTTCGCCGCGAAAACCGGGCAGTTCCAGTTTTTCCAGAACTCCCCGACCTATATTATCACTTTGAAGTCCCTTTTTAGGGACTTCTTTTATTTTTTGTTCAACAAGCGATGAAATGGATTTATTCTCGCTGTAAGCGCTTATCTCCGCTAGATATACGAGAAATCGATTGTAATCTTGAAGGGTTGCTCCAAAACCTTCTTCAACATAAAACTTTCGCGTCCATTGATGAGAATATTTCATAGAAAATTACGGAGGAATCTACGGAGAAATTTTTGATAACTGTCTCGATAATCTTATCGGAAGGGGAATTTTCTTCATGCACATCCTCATTTTTTGCCGAATCCCCCAAACAGTACTGAAGATAATTTTCGACGCTCATATCTTGAATATAATAATCGTCGCGAACTTTCGCACTGTTGCCAAAAACAGAAGACATAATACGATCTTCCAGCAGGACTTCGTTAATTAGTGCTATCTTCTTTTATCTCTGGGCTTTAGGTCTTCAACGTTCGCAAGAGACCGTAGATTTCTCCGCTTTTAAGGAGAAAAACCGTTCCATTTCTCTT
>JAISZO010000176.1 GCA_031269105.1 Planctomycetaceae bacterium
GCCGGAACTGAGCTTCAATAAATCGACTGCATTATTTGGAGTTTGATATTGTCTCTCTTGGAAGGGAATCCTACAACTCCTTGTATTTCAATAGGTTAGGATTTTGTGAAAAAACAAGGTACGGACTTTTGGGATGAACCCTAAAAAATTCAAGGTATAACTACCTTTTAAAATATAACCATTGTTACTTCGGTTGCAAGATAGGACGCGAGAAAAATAAAAAGAATGGTAATTATTCAGCGGAATTTTCAATAGACGTTTCAAAAAATTTCAAACAACCTTATTACATTATTAATGGATATCTTTTCTCAAATGACAAAATTAAAATACGCAACTTCCGAATTGATAAAAAACAATAATGTAATGAGGTGGAATTTTTAGGCAAATCATTACGACTCATATTGTTTTGTTCGGAAAATAAGGTAAAAATAAGAGTTTATTGAAACGGCGGCGCTCGGAACGCCGCGATTCAATGGACGTTTGTTTTTAAAGAAGTTCAATGCGCAGACGGCAACAAGAAACGACAAAAAAGTTAAAACGCGAAAAAATTCAAAAATATTCCGCGCAAAAATCCCATCCGAAAAAATAAAACAATATTATCAATTAAGTTAGAAACGTCGTAATAACGTGCTGCACTTTGACAACTTGCGATTACAATTTCCGGCGATTCAAGCCGCGCTCAGCGGTTATTCGGACGCGCCGATGCGAAAAATCTCGCGGCTTTGCGGGGCGGAATTTACGCTTTGCGAAGTGTTTCTCGATAAATTTGTGGTCGATGTTTCGCGCGGGAATAAGTCGCGGTTTTATCTTGCGGTGGACGAATCCGATCATCCGACCGGCGCGCAACTGATGGGAAGCGAACCGGAAATGTTTGCGACGGCGGCGAATCGTTTAATCGGATTCGGTTTTGATTTGATCGATCTGAATTTTGCGTGTCCGGTTAAAAAAGTGTTGGGACGTCGTCGCGGCGGAATGTTAATGACTTCGCCGCCAACAGCGCTGGAAATTATTGACCGCGTAAGAAATTCGATTCCGCCGAACATTCCGCTCGCAATAAAACTTCGCAAGGGCTACGACGATTCGCCGCAAAGCGAAGACCAATTCTGGGAAATTCTCGACGGCGCGTTTCAACGCGGAATTGCGGCGGCGACGGTTCATGGTCGCACGGTAAAACAGCGTTACGACGGCGCGAGCGATTGGGATTTTATCGCCCGCGTCAAACAACATGCGGGTTCGCGAACAATTTTGGGAAGCGGCGATCTTTTTACTGCGGAAACAATCGCGCAACGGATACGGGAATCCGGCGTGGACGGCGTTGCGTTGGCTCGCGGAGCGATCGGCAATCCCTGGCTTTTTTCCCAAACTCGCAACGCGCTCAACGGCGAACCGATTCCTTCTCCGCCGACGCTCGCCGAACAATACGAAATCATCTTGCGGCATTACAATTTGTCGGAAACGCTTTATGGCGCGCATCGTTCCGCGTCGGACATGCGGAAATTCGGCGTGAATTACGCGAAATTACACCCCGAACCGCTTGCCGTCCGCAACGATTTTGTCCGCGCAAAAAACCGCGACGACTGGATGAACGTGTTGAAAAAATGGTATCGAGATTGACGTCTCAACGATTCTTGCCGATCTGCGACAGCCGGAAATACAACAAACGAAATAAGCGAAGAAAGCTAAAAATATAAAAGTTAAAAATAAAAAGCTAAAAGTTGGACAAAGGATTGTTTCAATCCCAGAGCGACGCATTCCGCTTGCGAAACTTTTAGTTTTTAACATTTAATTTCCTTTTCTCTTTACTTCTTGGTCTTTTATTTGCTATAATTGTCGATCTGTCGTTTCGACAGAATTTGAAATCATTTTAAGAATCTTTAACAAATAAAGCGGTGATCTTTTGGGTGCAGTTCCGTCCGGTATGACAAGATTTTTCAATTCGTGGATTCCCTGGAGAAGTCGGGGAAATCTGGCGCGGTGGTCGTATGCCGTTGACAAAATCAACTCGCTCGAACCGCGATTGATAGAATTGTCCGATTACGATCTCAAAAAAGAAAGTTTGTCGCTCCGTTATCGCGCGCGAAGCGGCGAGCCGCTTGTGAAATTGCTACCGGAAGCGTATGCGTTGGTGCGCGAAGCGGGACGGCGGACAATCGGAATGCGGCATTTCGACGTTCAGTTGCTCGGCGGAACGGCGGTGTTTCATCGTTCGATTGTCGAAATGCAAACCGGCGAAGGAAAAACGCTGACCGCGACGCTACCAATGTATCTGTTCGCGCTGATCGGACGCGGAACGCTGTTGGCGACGGTCAACGATTATCTCGCCAAACGCGACGCGGAATGGATGGAGCCGATTTACCGCGCGTTGGGAATGAAAGTCGGCGTCATTCAAACGCAGCAGCCGCAAAATCAACGTCGCGACGCCTACGCCGCCGATATTACTTACGGCACGGCAAAAGAATTTGGATTCGACTTTTTACGGGATCGTCTGTTATTGCGGCAAATTCGCGACGGTCAGCACGATTTGCTTGGCGCGATGCTCGACAATAAAAACGGTACGGCGGCGATCAATGAAGACCCGGTTCAACGCGAACCGTTTTTCGCGCTGGTGGACGAAGCGGACAGTATTTTGATCGACGAAGCGAGTACGCCGTTAATTATCAGCGCGTTGCCGACCGAAGAACAAAAGATGGAAGTCGAATGTTACAAATGGGCGGCGGACTCCGTTTCGGAATTTATCGAAGACGAAGATTACGAATACGATCATACCAAAAAGAATGTCGAATTGACCAAAAAAGGACGCATGAAAGCAAGAAATCTTACGAAGCCGGAAGCGATGGACACGACCGGTCTGTTCGATATCTATGAATTTATCAAACGCGCGATTAAAGTGGATCGGGAATTTTTCCTCGATCAGCAATACGTCGTGCGCGACGGCGAGATCGTGATTGTCGATGAATTTACCGGACGGCTCGGCGAAGGGAGAAAATGGCGGGAGGGAATTCATCAGGCGGTAGAAGCCAAACAAGGCGTGGAAATCACGGTGGCGACCGGTCAGGCAGCGCGGGTAACGGTGCAGGATTACTTCCGGCGGTTTGAGAATCTTGCCGGAATGACCGGAACGGCGTTTACGTCGCGCGGCGAGTTGCGGAAAATTTACCGCACGAAAGTCATGCAGATTCCGACAAATCGTCCGCCGCGGCGAAAACGTCTGCCGACGCGGGTTTTTGCAAATGAACGTTCCAAGTGGGAAGCGGTGGTCGAGGAAGTCTGCGAATTGCACGCGATAGGACGTCCGGTTTTGATCGGCACGCGAACAATCGACAAGTCGGAAATCTTGTCGCGTCTTCTCAAAGAACGCGGCGTGGAACATGAAATTCTTAACGCCAATCATATTGAGGAAGAGGCGGCGATTGTCGCCAAAGCGGGCGAGGCGGCTCGCGTGACCGTTTCGACAAACATGGCGGGACGCGGAACTGACATTAAACTGACGGATGAGATTATTGAACTCGGCGGGCTGCATGTGATTTGCACGGAAATGCACGATTCGGCGCGGATTGACCGTCAGTTGATCGGGCGTTGCGGACGGCAAGGCGATCCGGGAACGTATCGGCAATATCTCGCATTGGACGATGAATTGCTCGAAACCGCTTATGGTCCGAAGAAGGCGAAAAAATATCAGAAGCCGGGTTATAAGTCGGGCAAGGAATACAACCGTTATCAGGGACGTTTCAAAAAAGCGCAAAACAAAGTGGAACGGAAACGGTTCCGCGACCGGAAAACGATGATGTATTACGAAAAAGAACGCAAGAAAATGCAGCTTGCAATGGGACAAGACCCGTATCTCGACACGACCAATTGAAAGAGATTCGCGACAGAGCCGTTTCTCCCGAATTTTTTTACTCCGTCGTAACCGACGGGGCGTTTCAAATGGATTTTCATTTTCTTTGAGATTTTATGTCGCTTTTTGACGCTTCGGAACAGGAAAACCGCCGGAAGGCGTTGCCGCTTGCCGCGCGGATGAGACCGCAAACGCTTGACGAGTTTGTCGGTCAGGATCATTTTCTCGGCGAAGGTAAATTATTGCGGCGGCTTCTGAAAGCGGAGCGGCTTGGTTCGGTGATTTTTCACGGACCGCCCGGCACGGGAAAAACGACGCTTGCACGGTTGTTAGCCCGCGAAAGCCGAAGCGATTTTCGTCAACTTTCCGCCGTAACCGACGGCGTGAAACAACTCCGCGAAGTTCTCGCCGAAGCCAACGACCGATTGGCGGCAAGCGGTCAGCGGACGTTGTTGTTTATCGACGAAATTCACCGTTTCAACAAATCGCAGCAAGACGTTTTATTACCGGAAGTGGAAAACGGCGTGGTCATTCTTGTCGGAGCGACGACGGAAAATCCGTTTTTCACAATCAACAACGCTCTTATCAGCCGAAGCCGCGTTTTTCAGTTTGAACCGTTGTCGCGTGAGATGATTAAAACGTTGATTCTTCGGGCGATTGACGACGCGGATCGCGGTTTGGGACGGCGTAAGATTCGCATTCACGACGGCGCGTTGGAATTTCTCGCGGAAATCAGCGACGGCGACGCGCGGCGCGCCTTGTCCGCGTTAGAAATCGGAGTTCTTTCGTGCGACGATGAAACGGTGGAATTTACGCGGGAACTTGCGGCGGAGTCGGTGCAGCGAAAAGCGGTACAATACGACCGCGACGGCGATTCGCATTACGACACGATCAGCGCGTTGATTAAAAGCGTTCGCGGAAGCGACCCCGACGCGGCGATTTATTGGTTAGCGAAGATGCTTGAAGGCGGCGAAGACGTCCGTTTTTTAGCGAGGCGGCTTGTGATTCTGGCAAGCGAAGACGTTGGCAACGCCGATCCTGCCGCGCTTCCGTTGGCGGTCGCGACGGCGCAAGCGTGCGAAATTGTCGGCTTGCCGGAGTGTCAGTTGAATTTGTCGCAAACGGTCTTGTACTTGTCGTGCGCGCCGAAATCCAACGCTTCGACGCTCGCGATTGCCGCGGCGCGGGAAGACGTGCGGGAATTACGAACCGTACCAGTCCCGCGTTGTTTGCGCGACGCTCATTACGACGGTGCCAAACGGCTTGGACATACGGGGTATCAATACGCTCACGATTCCGAAGACGGCGTTGTCGCGCAGGAATATCTCGGCGTTGATCGGGAATACTACGTTCCTACCAATCGCGGTTTTGAGCGGGAAATCACGACGCGTCTGCAAAAAATCCGGGAGATTCTGAAGAGCTAAAAGTTGAAATGGCGTCCCGGAGCGTTAGCGAGAGTTCAGTCCAGGTTACAGGAGCCAGATACCAGGGTCCAGGGTTGGTTTTCAATACATTCACCACGAAGAACGAAGAATCCCACGAAGGATTCACAAAGTTTTTTAAAGTTGGGCAAATGATTGTTTCAATCACAGAGCAAAACATTCCGCATGAAATTCCCCTCCTGTGCAAAAGTATCTCCCCATCTTTTTTTCCAATTGCGGAAATCCCCCCAACCGCTCTTTTCTGGCGGGGGAAAATTTGTTAAGATTCCCCGCCTGTCATTCCCGCAAACCTAACCTGCCATTCCTATAAACTCGTAGTCCATTCCCCCAAACATTTCGGACAAGCGACACGAGAAACGTTATCTTACGAGGATCGGTTTGCTGAACAACACAATCCCGCCATTGCCGCCGGAGCGACGATTCCGGCGAGCGAGGAGTCGTCGTTTGCGACAACGCAGGCGCTTTCGCTCATGGAAGATGTGAAAAACAGGAATCTCGGCGCGACTCCCGTAACCGTTATCGACCGCGAAGCGGATTCTGTTTTTTATAGGCGTCCATGGGCGGCGGCGAATCATTTGTTTCTCGTCCGTTGCGACGACGACCG
>JAISZO010000182.1 GCA_031269105.1 Planctomycetaceae bacterium
GCGGCGTGCAAGAGCGTCGTAAAAACCCGTTTTTGCCGAAGCGGAATGCGTTGGAGTCGTACAAAAGGACAAGCGATTTTAACGCTGCGAACGATACTAAAATCCGAACGATGGGAGCAATTTTGGAATGTTTACAAATCAAACGGGGTTACCCAAGTTATTAAATCCGCTGCCTAATTTGGAAACGACGCCCACTTTATTTATGATCCGTCATTGCCGCTTTTTGTCGATCCGGCAAACGGCGATTATCGTCTTGACGTCAATTCGCAAGCCGTCAACAAAGGAAATAACGACCTTGCCATTAGCGCCGGACTTTATGCAGGTTCTCTTGATTTGGCGGGAAATCCGAGAATTTATGGCGATACAATTGACGTTGGCGCGTATGAATTTCAAACGATGATTGTTACGGAAACAGAAACGCCGTCCACGATTGTCACCACGAATATTGATAAAATCAATCCTTACGACGGTTTGATTTCGATTCGCGAGGCGCTTCAATATGCAAATACAAATGACGCGTATTCCGTGATTACATTTGATAAATCGCTGACGGGAAAAACGATTAAATTCAACAATGGCGAACTTGTCCTTGATAAAACTCTGACGATAGACGGTTCCGGCGTCAATATTGTTATCGACGCAAACCAACAATCGCGAGTTTTCTTTGTAGCGCAAAACGCAAACGTTACGCTGGTAGGACTGACCATTACAGGAGACGCGGCGTCTCCAACGCAATTTGTCAATGCGCCTTACGGCGGAGGTATTTTCAATCAAGGCGCGCTGACAATTCTCAATTCCAAAATTACGGGAAATTCCGCTCGAAATGGCGGCGGTATTTTTAACGCCGATGGAACATTGAGAATTGTCAATTGTTTGTTAGCCGGAAACGTTGCGCAAGGAAGCGGCGGCGGATTGTTGAACGACGCCCGTTCTGACAAAGCGAATATTACAAACTCCACAATCGCAAATAATACTGCGACGGACGGAGTTGGCGGCGGAATTTGTACGACAAATGTTATAACGATAAACAACGCAATCGTTGCCGAAAATACGAGCAATAACAACTATTATCATGATATTTTCGGTCTCGTGCAAGGAAACAATAACCTCTCTTCTTACTCGCAATGGTTGAATGGGAGCGAGAATAATTTTGTTTACGATTCATCATTGCCGCTTTTTGTCGGCTTGTTGGAAAACGAAACTTACGATTATCATTTAGCCGAATATTCGCAGGCGATTGACAGAGGAAACGACGCGCTTGCCGTTGACGCGAAAGGAAATCTCCTTGTTTATGATCTTGCCGGTAACGCGCGGATTCAAGGAAACGCGGTCGATATTGGCGCGTATGAAAGTCCGTATCGATTTCCCGACGCGCCGGTTCTTGGCGCGATAGAAGAAGCGACAACGCACGACAGCGTCGCGCTGGAATGGACGAGGCAAAAGGACGTTACGGTTTACACGCTGCAATATAAGACGTCCGGCGTCGATTGGATCGACGTGAGATTAGAAACGCTTGGCAACAACGTAACGTCTTACACAGTAACCGGCTTGACTCCATCGACCGCGTATCAGTTCCGCCTGATTGCGTGGTATAACGGAAAAAAATCAGAGGACTCCAATGAAATCACCGCCGAGACCAAAGCCGCGCCGACTTCGCTTGTCGTAACGACTTTCGATGATAGCGATAATCCGAATGATAATGCGACGTCGTTGCGTGAAGCGATTGAGTTGGTAAATACTGGTCAAAGCGAAATCACCTTTGACGCCAGTTTGTTTACGGACGGAACGGCGTCAATTCAACTTGCGGACGAGTTGCCGACAATCACAACCGCGTTGACGATTGACGTCCCGTTCGAAAATAACGCCGGCAAATGGGGCGGCGCGATTTATCAACTATCGGGAACGTTAGACGCAACCGGCGGCATTTCATTACTCCGAAACGAAGCGCAATGGGGCGGCGGATTGTATCTTAACAGCGGCTCCGCCGATTTGACTGTCGCTGCGGGCGATTTTATTCCGCAAGAATTAACCACGCGATTCGGACAAGCTCTTGCCAAAAACGCCGGCGCGACAATGACCATCAACAGTCGCGACGCCGCATTGATTAAATATTTGAACGACTTTGACGAGTTTATTAATTGACGATGATGATGTGTTTGCGACTTGAGAGACTTTCAAAGATTCTCTTATTCTTCGTGGTGAAGAAAAGGTTTCAGGTAACAGATACCAGGGTCCAGAGTTGGTTTTCAACACGCGAGAATCAAACGCCGTAGGAGTTAAAAATGAAAAGTGAAAGTAAAAAGTGAAAAGTTTCGCAGCGGAATTTTTCGCTCTGGGATTGAAACAATCATTTGCCCCACTTTAAAAATCCTTTGTGAAATCTTCGCGATTCTTCGTTCTTCGTGGCGAAATAAACTGTCGCTGACGCTCTGATTTGCTATTGCAATGCACGATATTTACTACCAATACTGTTTTGTTAAAAAATTAGGTTTTATTGGAATATTTCTCCAAAACTCAACCTTTTCAAAAACTTTTCTCAAAACTGGCTGGAAAAAATTTCTCGACTAGTTAGAATAGAATAATTAAATACGCTACATATAGCTGCGTAAACTTGTAAAAATAATCGTATTAGCGAGAATTTTTCCGTTTTTAATTTTTCCACCTTCCTTTTTTAAGGAGAACAATTCATGCAACTCAGAGATTTCCGAATCGTCGCGAGTTTTGCGCTCGCGTCCCTCGTTTCAATTTTGGGCAATTCGCCGTTGTATTCTCAAGATTTCGCGTCGAACGCCGCCGCAAATCCAACCGATCCGGCGGCGTCCGTAATATCCGTCGCTCCTCAACAATCGGAAACCGCAAAACCCGCCGACGCAACGGCTTCGCTCACGTTGGCGGAATTGCAGGCGTCGTTGACGTCGCGTTCGAGCAGTTCGTCTTCGTCGAAAGACGCGCCCAAACCGCTTTCGGAAGTCGTTCCCAACGCCGAAACGATTGACGGTTTGATTCCTCTTCATAAAAAGAAGAATAAATTGTACGCCGAAATCACCGCTTCCAATCTTAACACCGATTATCTGATTGCAATGGCAATCGCGCGCGGAACCGGAGCGTCGGCGATTAGCGGCTATACGCTGGGATTCGGCGACGACTGGCTTTGGCAATTTCGTAAAGCGGACGACAAAATTCAAATCGTGCGCCGCAACATTCGTTATAAAGCCGATAGCGGAACGCCGGAAGCGGTCGCGGTCGAATATGCTTATTCCGACAGCATTTTGTACAGTTTGCCGATTATTGCGAAAGGTCCCAAAGGCGGCGACGTGGTCGATTTGGAATCAATCTTTATGACCGATTTACCGCGACTCGGTTCTATGCTCGGCGGATTCTTCACTCGCGACCGTTCTTCGTGGGGCGGAATTAAAGGTTTTAAAAATAACGTGGAAATCCGCGTGGACGCAACGTATTCGACAAGCCGCTCCGTGCCGGCGGCGCCGGACCGCAACAGCGCAGGCGTAACGATTCATTATTCGATCAGCAAATTGCCGTCGTCCGGTTATCAACCGCGTATAGCGGACGACCGAATCGGATTTTTCACGACGGTTCATAAAAACTTTTCGCGCTATCAGGATAATAATCATATTGTAAGATACGTCAATCGTTGGAATCTGCAAAAAGCCGATTCCTCGCTTTCGCTTTCTCCGCCCAAGAAAAAAATTATTTTCTGGATTGAAAAAACGGCGCCGGTCAAATATCGCAAAGCGATCAAAGACGGGATTCTCGAATGGAATAAAGCGTTTGAGAAAATCGGAATTGTTGACGCAATCGACGTGCGCGAACAGACCGAGAACGATACTTGGGACCCCGAAGACATCAATTATAACACGTTCCGATGGATTACGGCGGACGCAGGATTTGCGATGGGACCGAGCCATGTGAATCCGCTGAACGGCGAAATTCTCGACGCGGATATTATTTTTGACGCCGGTTTTGTCGATTCGTGGAGGAAACGTTTTGACGTGATGATTGCCGAGCGTCTTCCTTCGCTTTCCAAAGAAACGACGCGTCAGGAACGTCTTGACATGCTTCGCGGCGCGGTCCCGTTGAAAAACGCCGCACGCGATTCGCACGATCATAATTCGCATGATCACGAATCCGGCGAAGAACCGCAAAACGGTCATTCTTACGAGTGTGCTTATTCGCGTTTGATGGCGGATCAGATTGCATTCGGCGCGTTAGCGTTAGCAATTCTTCATTCGGATAACGTGAAAGAAGACGAACCGAAACCGGAACCTAAACCTGAAGAAAGCGGCGACAAGCCGAAAGAAGAAGAAAAGAAAGAAGAACCGAAAAAGGAAGAAGAGAAAAAAGAAGAGTCCCAAAAGGACGAACCGAAGAAAGAGGAATCCGCTGAAAAGAAGGAAGAGCCGAAAAAGGAAGAAAAATCGGACGACAAGAAAGAAAATACGGAAAAGAAAGAGGAGAAAAAGGAGGACTCGAAAGAGAAAAAACTTTCTCCCGAAGAATTGAAAAAGAAAATCGAGGAAGAATTTGAGAAATTAGTTCTTGCCGGTTTGAAAGACGTCGTGATGCACGAAGTCGGACACACGCTTGGTTTGCGGCACAATTTCAAAGCGAGCAGTTGGCTGACGCTTGAAGAAATCAACTCGCCGGAACGGTCGAAAGAATACGGCATTGCCGGTTCGGTCATGGATTATCTTCCGTTAAACATTATGCCGAAAGGCGAAAAACAGGGCGATTATTTTATGTCCACGCTGGGACCGTATGATTATTTGGCGATTGAGTACGGTTATAAATTCCTCAGCGGAACTCCCGAAAACGAGAAGAAAGAGCTTTCCAAAATTGCGTCCAAGCAAGCGGAAAAAGGTTACAATTACGCCACCGACGAAGACGCGCGGTCGTCGCTCAATCCTGATCCGGCGTCGCGAATCCGCGATCTTGGTTCCGATCCAATAGCTTACGCCAAAGCGAACGCGAAACTTTACGAGCAGTTGCTGCCCGGACTTTTAGAACGCGCGGCAAAAGAAGGCGACAATTACGCCGACGTGCGTTACTATTTCAACGTTTTATTTTTGCATCGTATCGGCGCGTTGCGGTTTGTCGCCCACAATATCGGCGGATTGCACGTCAATCGCGACCATCGCGGCGATCCGGGCGACCGCGCGCCGATTCAAGTGGTGGACGCGAAAATTCAACGGGATTCGTTGAAGTATCTTTGCGAGCAGATTTTCGCGGCGGACAGCTTCAAAATTCCGGCGGACTTGTATAACCGAATGGGAACGAATCGCTGGAACGATTGGGCGGACGTCGCCGAACGACCGGATTTTTCGCTTCGCACCCAATTGCTCGGCGAACAGGTTTCTTTTTTAAGGGCGTTGCTGAATATCGTCAATTTAGGACGGATTTTGGATACCGAAATGCGGGTCAAGGAAGGCGAAGACGTGTTGACGCTCGCCGAACTTTTCGATACGCTGACCAACGCGGTTTTCAAAGAACTGGATTCGTTGAAAGAGGGGGAATTTACCTCGCAAAAACCGGCGGTTAACACGTTGCGGCGAAGTTTGCAGGAAAAATATTATTTGTTCCTTGCCGATTACGCTTCCGGCGATTTGGCGTTTTTGGTGGACGTGCCGGAAATGTATCAATCGCTTTCGCGTCAGCAATTAACGAGTATTTCGTCGAACATTCAATCGGTTCTGAT
The DNA here is from genome assembly GCA_031269105.1 of Planctomycetaceae bacterium. Taxonomy (GTDB): domain Bacteria; phylum Planctomycetota; class Planctomycetia; order Pirellulales; family Thermoguttaceae; genus WRMR01. The sequence goes on from JAISZO010000182.1 coordinate 5,714, forward strand.
AGGCAAAGCGAAACTCGACGCCGCGTCGCGCGCGCACCTGCAAACTCTTAACGACAGGATTCAAAAACTTCTCAACGCAAATATGTTGAATTTGAATCCGTAGAAGGCAAACATTGCGGCGATTTTGAATCGGGCAACGCTTGCCGTTGCCCAAGCCAATCATAAAACGTAAACAAATACAAAGGGCGTTTCTAAAAAACGCCTTTTTCAAAAAACGCGACGCTTGCGTACCGTCTTTTGCGCGACGTCCCGCCGCCGAAACCGCCGCGTCTTGAGCAAGCGGCTTCTCGCGGAAAACCGTAACGCGATTGACCGGCAGGGAAAAGCGATGTCACAGATTACTGGGGACTTAAAGGACGTCTGGGACTTTTGCGACTGGCGTCTGACGACATTCCCAATGTTCTACAGGGTCCAACGACCAGGAGCCGTGTAAGCAGGGACCAGGTTTCAGTAGCCAGTGTTGGCTTGCCGTACTTTCATATGTTGAAAACCAACACTGGAACCTGTAATCTGGAACCTGCAATCTAAAACAAAATTCCCCTCCGGCGGAGGAAGAGGAATTGGGCGCGGGCTTGGGACAATGAGGGACTCTTGGGGACGTATTAAGACATTGGGAACGCTCTTTGGGGAGAAAGCGGTTCTCTTTGAGACAAAAAGAACGTTCTCATTTCTTTTCGTCTTATGATATTTTCTTATATCTTATGTAAATCTCTTATTTTCTTATACGAATCGTTCATTTACATAAGAAAATTCTTGATTTACATAAGTGAATGACTTATTATCCTAAGTCAATAATCTCTATCCATAAGACAATTTTATATTATATGAGTTTATTTCTTATTTCCACAAGAAAATGATTCCTTGAATTTCTCTTTTGGGTCAAAGAATTTCCATTTGAAGAAAAATCGCGCGGTTTTGAACCTTATCTAGGGCGAGGAAGAGGCGATTCCCGGAGAAGGCGTGCGCCCCACGCAAAATTCCCCTCCGGCGCCCGTCGGCGCAGCCGACCGACGGGGCGCTTCTATACTCCATTCGTCAACGACACAGCCATTTTGAACGATTGAAATTTAGGATTTAACACCGATGCCAACTTGATAAGCGCTGCTTCGTTAGCGAAAAGAGTATAGGACGCTTCACGGGAAGGGAGGCGACGCTTCCCAAAACCTGTCATAATGGCAGGAGAAGGTTACAGGCGCTAGGGACTAGGAGCTGGCGTTGGCTTGCCGTACTTTCACGTGTTGCAAACCAACTCTGGTCTCTGTAATCTGAAACCTTTTCCCCTTTTAATTTTTTTGTCTTTTGCGATTTTCCTAGTACCATTTTGTTTCGGATTGAATTATAATGAGGAGTAATGCGTAACAATTTTGTTGTTCAAAACCCCATTTTTGTTTCTTGTAAAAGCTTTATTGATTTTCCGGCATGTCCACCACGCTTCGATTTCGTTATCCGAGAGACCTGCTTTCTCAACCGCTGTTGCATCGCGCGTTTTTTGCGAGTTGGGGACGTATTCCCGTACCAACGCAAGTGCGGGTTGAGGAAGATATTCTCATTATCGAATCGCAGACGTTGGGAAGCGGAACGGTTCATTTTCCTTGGCCCAATCGGCGGCTTGGTCTCGTGTTTCTCGCCACCGAAACGCTTTGCGAGCGGGAACGACCTTATCACATCGTCAAAGAGCTTGCGCGCGGACAACTCGGTAGAACCATTCGCCGGTTTGTCGAGCTGGTTTATTGCGGTTTCAAACCAAACGATAAACTTCGACGTACAATTCGATTGGAAGTGGCGCGGTTCGCTAATATTGCCACCGCCGACGATCAATCGCCGGAATTGGACGAACAAGCGAAAGAATCGCTCAGCCGCTTGATTCAATTAAGTCTCGTGTTGAATGAAATGTTTTTGGAACAATCGTTGAGTTATCGAAAACAATATACGCCGCTTTTTCCAATACAGCTTGGCGTCGGCGTTACGTCGTTTTTGCAGGAAAACGCGATGGGATATCTCGAAAGTTACGCCGACCATTTGCGTAACGTGTTCCATTTGATGAACGCGACTCCGACATGGCGGGAACTGGAACCGGAATCGGACGCTTTTAGCTGGGAACTCTTCGATAACCGCATTGAGGCAATGCGTCAAAACGGATTCCACGCGATTGGCGGACCGATCGTGCAGTTTGATTTTCGCTCGATTCCCAATTGGGTTTTAGAACAAATCAATAACGGCGATTTTTTTGAACGCGCCGCGTTAAAATACGTCGATACGTTTTTGGAACACTTCTCCGACAAAATCGACGTGTGGATTTTGACGAGTAAAATGAATTCGCATCAACTGGAACAATGTCCGATTCAGCGATTGATTCATTTGACTTCGCAAATTGTTCACATCTTCTCAAACCACGATCCGAAAAGTCCCGGTTTAATCGGCATCGATCAACCTTGGGGCGATTATTTATTACATCACGAAACGCCTTTTTCTCCGTTCAATATTGCTGAAATCCTCAACGACATTCCGGGAATCGGCGGAATCGTTTTGGATGTGAATATCGGACTTTCAAGCCGATGCTCTTATCCGCGCGATCCGATGGCGTTTAGCGCGATGATCGATCAGTGGAGTATTTTCGGCAAACCGCTTTATTTGTCGTTTGGCGTGCCGAGCGAACTAGGAACAAACCCGGATTTACCGGATGAATTTGTCGGCGTTTCTTTTGATTGGTCGCGGAAAACGCAACAAGAATGGATTCATCGTTGCATTCCGATTTTGTTTAGCAAACGATCCATTGCAGGCGTGTTTTGGAATCAGTTGGAAGACTCCGAGTACAGCGAATTTGGCAGTTTCGGACTTTTCGACACGGTGGGGCGGCTCAAACCCGCCTATCGAAAACTCGCCGCATACCGTAGCGCGTATCTCGAATAAACGGCGGACGTTCACTCTTTGGGCAGAAGTTCCAACGTTGCCCAAACGCTTGGGTCTTCGCTATGCGGAAATGGAAAGCCGACGAGAAATGCGCGGTTGCCTATCTCTTGATCAATAATCGCGTAATGAAATCCGATGCGGTTGTATTCCAACGGCTCGTAACCGGTCAGCCCACCTGCAGGAATCGCAAAATCCAAACGATACATCGTGTCGGCGATCTGTCCGCCAAGCTGCATTCGCTCGACCGGCACCGGATTCGGATGCGCTTTCGCACGGTTAATCGGTAGCCACAGCGGAGTCGGTTGCGATTGATTCGCGCCGCTTCCACCCGGCAAAATAAACAATCGATGACAAAACCGCGACGCGCGATGAATATTTCGGACGTCGCGCGTGTCGATACAAATTTGGATGCCGTCGCTGTCTTCCGGTCGAGACACGCGGCACCAAGGACGGCGCTTTTTCCCTTCCACGCGCACTGAAAACGCCAAACCTTTCGGATTCCAACCCATCCGAAAATCAACTTTGCCATTTTTTTCCGCAGACGAATCTTCCAATGTAGAAACGTCCGGCAAACGATACGATTTGTCAAGCGTCGTTCCTTGCGCCGTCCAAAGCGCGTCAACATATCGACATGGAAAACTAAAATTAAAAAGAAAACGTTTGGGAATCAAAAGTTCAACCTCGTAGAGAAAATATTGGATTTTATCCTTTTAATAAAATCGACATATAAATTAGGGAATAATTTTTTCACTTGGATTCAGACCGCCATATTTCTGATCAGAAATTTGAATTGAAGGCGTCGTTTTCTCGTATTACGTCGGATTTCACTCGCCATTAACAGTTTTAAGTACATCTTTGCCTCCGTTTCAAAAGTTTGTCGTCAATTCTATGGCAAAATCCAGAAATTTTTCCGACGTTCTGATCTTCGCCAAACAACAATATCCTTTTTACCAGAGGATCGAATTGTGCCAAGTGGTCGGAAAGAGCAATTTCCTCAATTTTTAAAATTATTGCGTCTGCACAATAAATTTTTTGAATCACAGTTCAAAACAGCGACAAAAATGAAAACGCTATTGCCGTCCTCCGAAAACTTTGAATATTTGAATATATTGTCAAAAGATTAGAACCGCAAAAAATATACTGCCCAAATCTCGACAAATTCGCTTATTAGATTTAAATGTCAAAGGGTAAACGCCCCTTTTGTTTTTCTTTTTAATTACCAACGCCGGCTACGGAGCAAAGTTTAAAAATTGGATGTTGTCGGAGCGTCCAGAACCTTACAACAGCTACGGCAACGGAGCGGCAATGCGAGTTAGTCCCGTAGGATGGTACGTCAACGAACCAGAACTTTGGATTTACGAATCCACCCTAACGGTTAATCCTGACAATCCGTGATTTACGACAGACCATTACGCCGATCCAGCGACTAAATGCATGCACAATCACCCTGAAGGATTAAAAGGAGCGAGGGCGGTCGTTGCGGCAATTGGGCTAGAAAAGGAATACGTAAACCGCGAATTAAATCGCATATCGAACGTCTTTACGGTTATCAGTTAGACCGTAGCGTCGTCGAAATACGCGATACCTACTTTTTTAACGAGACATGTCAAGGAATAGTTCCTGAAGCCCTTACCGCATTCTTGGAGAGCCATGACTACGTTTCGGCGGTTCAAAACGCTATCTCGCTCGGCGGAGACGCCGACACGTTAGCCGCTATCGCGGGAAGTATCGCGGAAGCGTATTATCAGGAAATCCCGAAGGAATTAGTGGCGCTCACGAAAAACAAACTCCCGCAAGAAATTTAGAACATACTCGTCAAAGAAAATTAGTCGAAAGGAATAAAATGTTAACTTATTCAAGGGCGACTTGAACGCCCGCATCTTTTCTTGAAATCTTCATTATTCTCCGATGGATTCGGGGGGAATATTTCCTTTGAGTCATGCAAAAATCATTGACGCCCGTTTGTTTTTTCTCAATTTTCGGTCTTTTTATCTTATCCCCTAACTTTCCCTGATTTCAATAAACTTACATCCCGACAAGTTATCCGGGAGACCGGAAAAGTTACCCGGCGAATCGTATAAGTCCGACGGAGGTAAGCGGAAATTCCGCGCGAAACGCCGAAAATCCCGACGGATTTGCTGAACATTGCGGCGGGCAGATTATAAAGCGCCTTGAGCAAAGAGAATTTTGAACAGAAACACGGCGTTGCACGGACGGCGCCCGCCTTTCGGACTCGGTTGGGGAGCGCCGTTTCGATGAGCGGACGAAACGCTTCCAATCCATCGCTGCGTCGAGCCGCTTGAGAGACGGGTTGAATTTATAAATCCTGGCGAGTTGACGCTCAATCGCAAACGAGGCAAACGAATCTTGCGACATGATATACGCTTCTCCCGAAAAAATTTTATTCTAATCTATGCGACTCTTTTGAATAGGATTGGTTGTGAGAGATTGTCGGAATAGAGTACATCGCGCCACGTTTTCGCTTGCTTGCGCTTTACGCTCCGATTGGAATTTCTTCATTTCACCACGAAATTAACCATACGATTGGGAACAACAATCGCTTTGACAATCTGTTTACCGGCAAGGAGTTCGGCAATTTTTGCGTCCGCTTTAGCGAGCGTTTCCGTTTGTTTCGCGTCGAGATCGGCGGGCATTTCCATTTTCCCGCGCAATTTCCCGTTGATCTGAATCGGTATCGTCACGGACGTTTTTTTGATAAACGATTCGTCAAATTGAGGCCACGTTTCATACGCCAACGTCATTTGACCGCCGAGCAATTCCCAGAGTTCTTCGGCAATATGCGGCGCAAACGGCGCAAGAAGCAACACAAATTTCCGCATCGCCGATATCGGACGCGAATCCTGTTTAGTAAAGAAATTCGTAAATTCCATCATTTTCGCAATCGCCGTATTGAACGACATGTTGCGAATATCGTTGGTTACGCCTTTGATCGTTTTGTGCAACTCGCGGTTTTGTTCTTCGGTCGGTTCAATATCCCGCACGGCGTCGTTCCGTTTGATTTCGTCGTCAATTCCGCCCGCGACAATCATTCGCCATACGCGGTCAAGAAATCCGCGCACGCCGCCGACTCCGTCCATCGACCAAGGTTTCACCGCTTCGAGCGGTCCCATGAACATTTCATAAAGCCGAAGCGAATCCGCGCCGTATTCCGCAACCACGTCGTCCGGGTTAATCACGTTGCCGCGACTTTTGGACATTTTATACGAGCGGCTATCGACGACGATTTCAGGAAAATCTTTTAACGTAAACGTTTCGCCACGTTTCTCGACTTGCGCCGCATCCAATTTTACGGTCGTAAGCGGCTCTTTCGTTTGTTTACGGAAAAACCCGTTTCCTTCCGATTCAACGTCTTTCGCGCTAATCCATTGTTCGTCGGCGGTTTTGAAGCCGGTCAGTTCCGTTTCGCCGAGAATCATTCCTTGATTGACCAACTTGTAAAACGGTTCCGGCTGGCTAATATAACCGCGATCAAACAACACTTTATGCCAAAACCGCGCGTAAAGCAGGTGCAGAACCGCGTGTTCCGCGCCGCCGACATACAAATCCACCGGCGACCACGCTTTTTCGATTTCAGGATCAACGAAAGCGTTCTCGTTTTTATTATCGAGAAAACGGAGATAATACCAGCACGAACCCGCCCATTGCGGCATCGTGTTCGTTTCGCGTTTATAACGTTTGCCGTCGAGCGCGACATAGAGCCATTCGCGAGGAGCTTTTTCAAGCGGCGGTTCCGGCGAGTTATGTTTCGCGTCAAAATGGATTTCACGCGGCAAATCCACCGGCAAATCTTCGGGTTTCAACGCCCGGATTCGTCCGTTCGGTTGACCGTCGCGATCAAGTTCGTGCAGAATCGGAAACGGTTCGCCCCAAAAATGCTGACGGCTGAAAAGCCAATCCCGTAATTTGTAATTGGACGCCTTGCGTCCCAAACCGGCGGCGGCAAGGTCGGCGGCGATTGTTTCTTTGAACTGCGCAGTCGGCAGACCATTGTAGCGTCCGCTGTTAATCGCAACGCCGTGTTCGGTATAAACAATTTTCGACGACAACACATCCGCTTCGCTTACGCCGGATTCTTTTGTCGGCGCGACAACCGGAACGATAGGAATGTTGAATTGTTTCGCAAATTCAAAATCGCGGGTATCGTGTCCCGGAACCGCCATGATCGCTCCGGTACCGTAACTGGCGAGAACGTAGTCGGCAATCCAAATCGGAACGTTCGCGCCGTTGACCGGATTGACGGCATACGAGCCGGAGAACACGCCGGTTTTCTCTTTCGCCAGATCGGTGCGGTCGAGATCGCTTTTTCGCGCCGCTTGTTCGCAATACGCTTTCACCGCCGCCGCTTGTTCGGGCGACGTTAATTTTTCAACGTAAGGATGCTCCGGCGCAACGACCATGTAGGTTACTCCAAACAGCGTATCGGGTCGGGTCGTGTAAATTCGCAACACGTTGTCTTCGGGCTTTCGCGGAAATCCGGTTTCGGCACGAACGGTCTTCCACGCTTCAAAACTCATCTCTCCGCCTTCAAGATAAAAATCCGCTTCCGCGCCGACGCTTCGTCCGATCCAGTTTCGCTGGAGCAGCTTAACGCTTTCCGACCAATCGACGAGATCAAGGTCTTTTTCGAGACGCTCGCCGTATGCCGTAATGCGGAACATCCATTGACGCATCGGCGTTCGCACAACCGGATAACCGCCGCGCTCGCTCGCGCCGCCAATGACCTCTTCATTTGCCAGCACGGTCCCGAGAGCGGGACACCAATTCACTGGCGCTTCAATTTGATATGCCAACCGATGTTCGTCGCGATATTTTTCCGTCGCCGCTTCGCCTTCCGCCCGCACGGCGTCGGGAATCGGCAGTTCGGAAATCGGACGACCTTTTTGTTGTTCGGCGTCAAACCACGTCTCAAACAAGATGAGAAAAATATGCTGCGTCCATCGAAAATAGCCGACGTCGGTTGTGGAAAATTCGCGATCCCAGTCGTAACTGAAACCGAGCATTTTGAGTTGTCGGCGGAAGTTATTGATATTTTCCTGCGTGATAGTTCGCGGATGAACGCCGGTTTTTTTTGCCTGTTGTTCCGCCGGAAGTCCGAATGCGTCCCAGCCCATCGGGTGCATGACGGTGGAGCCGTTCATTCGCTCGAACCGGCACATAATATCGGTGATGGTGTAACCTTCCGGGTGTCCGACATGCAGTCCCGCGGCGCTCGGATACGGAAACATATCCAATGCGTAAAACTTTTTACAGCCGCTTGCCGGAATCCGCGGCGCGGCAAAAATTTTGCGTTCTTCCCAATACTTCTGCCATTTTTGCTCAATAACGGCGGGATTGTAACGTGCCATGATTTTCAATCTCTATTCTCTTGTAAGTTTGTTGTGCAAAGTAAGCTCCTTATTTTATCAGAATGAACGCGGGTGAGAAGAGAGGAAAAAACAGCGAGAAGAAAGCTAAAAGTTAAGAGTGAAAAGTTTTGCAAGCGGAATTTTTCGCTTGGTGATTAAAATTGTCATTTGCCCAATTTTTCACTTTTCGTTTTTAACTTTTAACTTCCATCAACCGCCCCGTCGGTCGGCTGCGCCGACAGACGCCCCTCCAGTGGCAAAAGTATCTCCCCATCTTTTTTTCCAATTGCGGAAATCCCACAAACATTTCGGACAAGCGACATGAGAAACGTTATCTTACGAGGATCGGTTTGCTGAACAACACAATCCCGCCATTGCCGCCGGAGCGACGATTCCGGCGAGCGAGGAGTCGTC
>JAISZO010000185.1 GCA_031269105.1 Planctomycetaceae bacterium
AATTCCTATTACGCTCATTAGGTAGAAATCAAAATTTTAGAACGGTATGCGGACTAAAATTAGGTCTCTGCGTAACATGAACCGCTAGACGTCATGGATATTATGAGTCGTTACGAGAACTTCATTATTGAGTTGCGTTGTAAAGTTTATCCACTTCGGAATTTGTGAGTAAACGATATTCGCCCGGAATCAATTTTCCTAATCGAACAGTTCCAACCGCAATTCGCTTCAACGACAATACTTTGTGTCCCAAACGGGCAAGCAGCCGTCGAATTTCCCGATTTTTCCCTTCTTTGAGTTCAATTTCAAGAATAGAACTGTTTTTATGTACTCCCTTGATGACGGCATAAGACGCTTTGGCATGTCCTTCCGCTAACCAAACTCCTTTTTTCAATTGCTGAACGATAACCGGTTCAATCAATCCGGCAACCTGAACGCGATAACATTTGGACGCTTCATATTTGGGATGCGTCAAACGCTCGGATAACGCGCCGTCGTTTGTCATCAACAGCAATCCTTCGCTTTCGAGATCAAGACGTCCAATCGGAAAAACTCTTCCCATTTTTTCAGGAATCAAATCAATAGCGCGCGGACGACGTTCAGGATCGTAATGAGTACAGACATAACCTTTGGGTTTATAAAGAGCGAGATAAATTGGTTTCGTTTTTTTCAAAGTTTCGCCGTCAACGCGGATTTCCTGATTCATCGGAAAAACCCGCACGCCGAGTTCGGTTACAATTTTATGATCGACTTCCACCCGACCGGATGCGATAAGTTCTTCGCACTCGCGGCGACTCCCAAATCCCGCTGCAGCAAGGACTTTCTGTAGACGATGTCCCAAAACGGAAGTTTCGTTTTTATTTTGAGCGTCTTGTTTGATCTTGTTTTCAGACGCGAACAAATGTTTGCGGGTGGGACGTTCCGGCGCCGCTCGTCTTTTGGTTGTTTTTTTTCGGACGCCGGATTTCAAAAAACCTTGTTTCATTGAAAACGTTTTAGAAGACTTGGGTAACTGTTCGGCATTGCGTTTCAATGAATCCGATAATTTTTTGTCGTTCTTTTTACCCGCCCATTTGGTCTTTTTCGCCGATTTTTTCCTAAAACCTTGCGTAGGGAAAGAAAGTTTTTTTTTCATTTCGTGGATTGCCTTATTCTTCCCAAGTTTATTGAGTTTGAAGAAGATGATTGTTCGATTCAAAAAATAAATAACGGTTAATTTTTTGCCGGAAAATCGGCGTTTGAATGTATTTTATAGTGCGGTGATTTTTTCCGACGTAATCATTGACATTGATGGATTCGATTTTATACCGATTCTTTTCTGGAATTTGGGATAAACACGGACCAAAACGTCCTAAAGCGTCGGGGCGATAACGCGAACCATACAGAAACGGATAAAATTTCAACGCAAGATCGTCGGGATTATACAAAATAAGAATCTTTTCCGCAATTTTATAAACGTCGGCATGACGCGAGTTTTCCGACAACCAATGGCGGTCGGTTGCGGCGGCTGCCAGTACAAGATGAATATGAAGTTTTAAATCGCCGGAATTTTGCACGGCGTCGCAAATGATTCGATTTCCGAAACTGAAGCCAATCATACAAATTTTACTTTTCGGTTTAAGTTTACGTAAGAACATCGTTAAGTATTTGCCGCTTGCTTCCGCCACCGGAATTTTTGCGCGAATGTCTTTACTCAAACGCAAAAACCGGCGGTCTGCCGACCATTGCCAGAACACCGTTCGATTCTGATGATTTTGGGGATACAACTGCACAAGTTTTTTACCGATTTCAATCGTATCGGACGTTGCGGACGTATAACCCGGCGAAAAAAGCGTTAATGGGATTTCAGGATTTTGCGTTTTGAAAAATTCTTCCGCATGGGTTTTGACCCATCGGTTATTAATAAGTTGATAATACGCGATTCTTTCAAAGTTCGTCTCGGATGCGTTTGTCCAAGATGTGGAATGCAAGTCGATCAACCAAACGTCTTGCTGTTCGGCAAAAACGGAAAACGACGTCAAGAACACGAGAAACGCAAAACGGGAATATTTTTTCAAAAGCGGCATAACTCAACCTTTGCGAAATAAGGAGAAAAGAAAAACTTCATCTCTTCTATGATGATGGAATAGGTTTCTTTCACGTCAATAAATATAGGTTTTCGTTGTTAATATTGCAGATTGAAAACGCCTATTTTTCATAAATTTTTTTTCTTTACATCAGTTACCATTCTTACATTCTAACTGATATTCTTTTTTTTACAATCCGCTTTCATAAGGATTGAGGACGCGATGTTGTAAAAACAAAGAAAAGAGAGTAGAATACGTTTTTAATACTTTTTTAAGTTGTTTAGGTATTTTTATTTTCCTCGCGATCGTTCTCTAATAAATTTCTCATGAAATCGCTCGACGTCAAACTTGCCCGAATTGTTGCCGACCGGAGTTGTTCGGATTTTATTCTTGCCGACGCGAAAGACGCGGACATGGCGTATGGTCTTTCTGCGCCGGGACAAAGTCCCGAACATTACGGTAGCGAAGCGACGTTTCGCACGTTAGACGAATATCGGCAGATTATTCGCGAAGTGGTCGCGCAAGGACTTGTCGATATTGTATTGATGAGCGTAAGTACGAGCGAAGTATTGACGTTGCGCGAGCGGATTTTCGACGTCGCAAGTATCACGCCGGCAATCCGCGCTAACGATACGACGGATATTTGGCTTGCCGGAAGTAATATGCGTTATTCTTCCGATCCGTCGTCGCCATTTCGTACCGCGTCGCTTGATCACGCGATGTGCGGGAAATTCCGATGTTTGCCGGAAGAACGAAAACTCGGAGCGGATCTCGGATTGTATTCCGTCACTTACAACAACAATACCGAGCTTGACCGTTACGCGCTGAACGAATATAAAGCGTTTCGTCTTGAAGCCGAAGAAAAGGGCTTTCGGCATTTTCTCGAAGTGTTCAGTCCGAATGTCAATAACGCGGATACGCCGAAAAACATTGGGAAATTTGTCGGCGATCATATTGTGCGGACGCTTGCCGGCGTACCGAGTCGCGGACGTCCGGTATTTCTCAAAATTCCGTATTACGGTCCGGCGGCGATGGAAGCGCTCGCGCGTTACGACAGTTCGCTTGTGGTTGGGATTCTCGGCGGTTCGGCGGGAACGACGTTCGACGCTTTTCAAATGCTTTGGGAGGCGAGAAAATACGGCGCGCGGGTCGCGTTATACGGACGCAAAATCAACAATGCGGAACATCAGCTTTCTTTCATTTATTATCTTCGGGCGATTGCCGACGGAAACATCTTGCCGGAAGAAGCGACCCGCGCGTATCACGCCGATCTCCGACGGCTTGGCGTTCCGTCGCGTCGAACGTTGGAAGACGATTTGAAAGCGACGGAAACATCTTCGAGTTACTCCGGCGTTGACGTCGCGAAAAAAGCGTATTCCACGCCGGGCATTTCGCATCGCGTTTCAAGCGGCGCTGCAAATTCAACGCAACCCAACGCCGCCAACGAACCTGATTTTTCCCAAATGACCGCCGCCGAAAAGGTTCAATATCATCTTGAACGCTGGAAACGAATTATCGGGTGAGACGTAATAATCAACACGCGATGCGTCAGGTATAGGTTTCAGGAGTCAGGTTACAGGTAACTAGTGTTGGTTTGCCATATTTTCACGTATTGAACTCGCTTTTCACTTTTAGTTTTTAACTTTTAACTTCCTTGAAGCGCCCGTCGGTCGGCTGCGCCGTCGGGCGCAACCCTTTACGCCAGTCGCGCGCCTTCCCGTATCACTGCTGGTGATATTCCTTGCGCGGGTCGCCCCAATCTTAGGGCTTTGAGGACTGTTTGGGACTTTTACGACCAACTTGCGGCTTCGTGAACTTCTTCCGATAACGCGCTGACAATCCCAAATCAACAGTTTCGACAATCCCAAGTCGTCGCAAATTGTCCTTTATTGTCCCAAGCTCGCACAAAATTCCCCTCCGTTGGAGGGGTGTCAGTCGTCTTCGACGACTGACGGGGTGGTTCGTGGAAGTTAAAAGTTAAAAACTAAAAGCAAAGTAAAGTGAAGAGCTAAAAGTTACGCAAGCGGAATGCGTCGCTTTCCCTCTTGTTTTTTAATCATTTCGCGTCATAATAATGGACGGATAAATTCGTATGGGCTAAAATTCTTTAACAAAAAGGAAAAACATAATGACCGATAAGCCGCGAGTGATTCTTTCCGGTTTCGCCGACGAAGCGACAAGCGATAAAAACGCCGTCGAGCAATTCGCCGTTTACGCCGCTCTCGGATTGCAATATTACAGCATCCGTTTTATCAACGTCGGCGAAGGCGTGAAAAATGTGATGAAACTGACAACGCCGGAAATTCAGGAAATCCGGCGTCTGCAAGACGAATACGGAATCAACGTTTCATCGATTGGTTCGCCGATTGGTAAAATCAAATTGAAAGACGTGAACGACGGAACGTCGAACAGTTACATCCCGTTTGAACATTATCTTAAAAACGACGTGCAAAAAGCGTGCGAACTGGCGCACGCCTTTGAAACGAAACTGATTCGCGGTTTTTCGTTTTATCATCCGAAAGGCGACGCCCCGACAAAATACGTTTCGCAAGCAGCCGACCATGTCGGGCAAATCACGGAAATTTGCCATCGGCACGATCTGACGTTTGGTCTGGAAGTCGAAGCGAATCTTGTCGGGCAAAACGGCGTTATTCTCGCGGAAATTTATAAACAGGTCAATCATCCGGCGTTGACGCTGATATTCGACGGAGCGAATCTTGTGATGCAAGGTTACAACGAGTCGGAAACGGCGGAACAATACCGCGCGATGAAACCCGGACTCGGTTGGTTTCATGTGAAAGACTACGTCGCTCAAACCCGCAAAAAAGGCGGACATGTGGATGAGGAATCGCAGGCGGAATTTGTGCCGTGCGATCTTGGCGTTTCCGGCTACGAGGCGTCGTTCCGCGATTTTGCCGCAATTTTACCGCAGGTGGAATCGCGTCTCAAACAACGCGGCATTCCCGGCGTGTTTGTCGATTTGGAACCGCACTTAAAGGGCGGCGGACAATTCGGCGGTTTCAGCGGACCGGATGGAACCGGCGTCGCGTTACGCTCGCTCTGCCGCGTGCTGGATCGCGTCGGTATCGATTATCATCTCCGCGACTTCGACGATATTCGGGCGACGCGAGGATTTTGATTGGAAAACGACCTTTACTTGTTGACTCCATTGTGTTATATAATGGAATAAAACTTTGACGAATTTCACCATTTTATTCTCCTCTTTCTTCATTTTCGATTGTTCCCATGACGCGAATACCGGCAAGCATTCAATCCACAGGCAATACGACGTATCTCGTTCCGCAGACCGTTCTGAAAGCGGAAGGGCTTGTTAAAATTTACGGCAAACGGCGGGTTGTGGACGGCGTAAGTTTTCACGTCAATAAAGGGGAAGTCGTCGGGCTGCTGGGACCAAACGGCGCGGGGAAAACGACAAGTTTTCGGATGACGTGCGGGTTGATCGACGCTAATCAAGGCGTGGTTTTTCTGAACGGTAAAGATGTGACGAATTGGCCTCTTTACCGCCGCGCGCGGGAAGGCGGTATGGGATATTTGCCGCAGAACGAAAGCGTTTTTCGGCAGCTTTCCGTTCAGGATAATCTGCTCGGCATGATGGAATTGCTTGGTTTCAGTTCCAAAGAGCGGTATAAAAAATGCGATTCGTTGCTGGAAAAATTGAAATTAACGCCTCTGCGAAAAAATTTAGCGCGAGGACTTTCCGGCGGAGAACGTCGGCGGTTGGAAATCGCGAGAGCGTTGGTTTCCGACCCGAAAATTATTTTGCTCGACGAACCGTTTGCGGCAATCGATCCGATTACTGTGCAAAGTTTGCAGGAAATTATTCGTCAGTTGAGTCGCGACGGAATTTCGATCCTCATCACCGATCACGGCGTTACGGAAACGCTTGCCATTACGAATCGCAGTTACGTGATTGAAGCGGGAAAGGTTTTGTGTTCCGGCGCTCCCGATGAAGTGCTTGCTAACGAACAAGCGCAAAAAGCGTATTTCGGCAACATCGCCGCTCCGCAAAAAACAACGCCGCACGGCTTTTTGGATTTGCCGCATCCATCGAAACCTGTCGCATCGCCGGAAATTCCGCTTGACCCGCGAATCCGCGAACTTGATAAAACGTATTCGCGTTACTCGGAACGCCCGCACGATTTACACGCCGTTTCTTCTTCGCATGATTCCTCGTCTTCTTCTCGCGATTTACCGGCAAATGAGAACAATCAGGACGATTTTGTCTCTTCGCGCCGCCGCCCGTCGGTGAAAGTCCGCGCCAGTCAGTCGGCTATTAGTCGGATCAACGCGGATTCTTCCGTTCATCCGATTTCATCGGATTCTTCGGAACGGACGCCGCACGCGCATTTTGAAACGTCGGAACGTTCAGCAAGTCAGCGTTCGGTCGGTTCTCAAACGCCGAATCTATCCGCTCGTGAAAACAATGACGCGGAAACGCTTCGTCCGCCGAAATTCGCATCGCCGCAGGGAAATTTACGGCGTCGCGTTGCGTCCGACGATCCGCAACGCCCTCAAACGCCGCATCATTCGTTGTCGGATTCGCGTCAAGACGACGATTATTCTTCCAAACCGGCGCCGCGTGCGTCGCTGCTTGGTCGTCTCTCCGGCGTTTTTAAAAAACCGAAAGAATAAAGGGAACTTCTAAAAACCTTACGCGGCTATTCAGTAGTATCTGTTAAATATTAGCCGCGCTAGCGGTGATATTATGTATAACCGGCAGTGGAGCTCAGCGCAACCGCCGGATCAGAATTTAGAAGTTCCCTTATGTTATACTCTTTTCGCTAACGAAACAGCGCTTATCAAGTTGGCGTCGCTGTTAAATCCTAAATTTCAATCGTTCAAAATAGCCGTGTCGTTGGCGAATGGAGTATAGAATAAAATAACTTATGTTCCGCAGTAGGTGTTTGCCAGTAGAAAGCAGTGGTTTCAAGTTAAGGATTTTTTGTATGGCATAGTTTGTTGTATGGCAATTATGTCCGATAGCAAGTTGCCGATATTTTGTCGATGTTGTTTCTTGTTTTTCCGGATTTAATAACA
>JAISZO010000203.1 GCA_031269105.1 Planctomycetaceae bacterium
TCGGGAATGAATCGACGCTGTATTGAAGACAAAAAACAATACGAAAAAGGAATTAAAATTAAAAGCGATGAATTAGAAAATGTTACCATCGAACAAGACGCCTTTCACCCAGAATGGAATTATACCATAAAAAATATAGGTAATGTTATTTGCGCACGGTTGCTAAGCGGAAGTTCCGCGAGAAACGCCGAAAATTCCGACGAATTTGCTGAACATTGCGGCGGGCAGATTATAAAGCGCCTTGAGAAGGAGAATTTTGAACAGGAACACGGCGTCGCACGAACGACGCCCGCCCTTCGGACTCGGCTTGGGAGCGCCGTTTTGATGAGCGGACGAAACACGTTTCCCAATCAATCGCTTCGTCAAGCCGCTTGAGAAACGGGTTGAATTTATAAATCCTGGCGAGTTGACGCTCCGCCGCAAACGAATGGTGCGACATGATATACGCTTCTCCCGAAAAAATTTGATTCTAATCGAACCTATGCGCACGTTCTGGAAATGGCGGGTTGTGAGAGGCGCCCAAATGGCGCTCCGTGAACAAAAATACACGGCATATTTCTGATAAATGACGCTTCGGGAAGAAAAATTCTACGGAATTTTTCTTGAATAGCGCTTCATGGTTCTTCGTTTCTTTGCGGTGAAAAAGCGAGGTTAGAAATATCTACGTTTTTGCAATAAACTTACGGCGTTTGGATTCCGGCGGGCGGCGGCAAAATTCCTTTGACCTTGAGCGGAATACCGAGAAATTTATCGCGAGACGTAATATACAAAATGGAAAAATTCGGTCCGCCGAAAACGCAATTGGAAGCGTAAAGAACGCCGTAGTTTTTGTCGAGCGCTCCGATAAACTTGCCGGTTTTATCGTAAATTTTCACGCCGCCGCCGCCGCAAGCGATATACAAATTACCGTTTGCGTCGAGCGTCATGCCGTCCGAGCCGGGCGCGTCGTTGATAAACGCCGTTTCCTTGGCAAGTTGTCCCGGCGCAGTCACGTCGTATTTATAAATTTTTGTCGATCCGTTATCGCCGACGTAAAGCGTTTTGCAATCGGCGGTCAACAGAATACCGTTCGGACGGACGCAAACCGTTGAAACGCGGGTTGTTTTGCCGTCTTTTGAAACGTAATAAACGTCTTCTTTCATGTTTGTCGGTTGTTTGCGATGACCATAATTCGGATCGGTGAAATAAAAGCCGTTTTCAAAATCAATCGCAAGATCGTTAGGTTCGTTGAAATGTTTGCCGTCGATTTCGGAGGCGAGAACTCGCTTTTCTTTGGTTCGCGTGTTGAACGCGACAATTCGGTACGCCGCGCCTTCGACGGAAACCAATTCGCCGTTTCGATTAAACGTCATTCCGTTTGCGTCGGTGGAATCGTTGACAAAAACTTCGACGTTTTGTCCGTAGGCGTAAAAGTGAATCGAATCTTTCGCGCCATCGGAGAAATAAACGTTTCCGACCGCGTCGGCGGCGGGACCTTCGCAAAAGCCGTAGCCGACGCCAAGCACGGTTGCGGACGTCGTCGGATCAATCAAATCGGAAAGCGAATACTCCGCCTTTTCCTGCGCCGATAACGTCGCCGCCAATAACAACGCGACCGGCAAAATTCCGCAAAACAAAACTCTTTTTAAGGGGTGCATGATTAACCTCATTTTTAAGGGAAGTGTGAAAAACGAGCGACATTTCATTATGGAATCTCTATTTTTTTATGAAACCGCTTTCCATAAAAATAAACGGCTCGAAATATCATAGAAATTATTTTTACACTTTTTATGAAAAAATCAAGTCTCAAGAAAATCTCCAAAAATAAATTTTATTATTCCTCTCTGTTTCGTCAAAAGATGGGAGAAATACTTACCAGGAAGGATGCCGCGACTTCCGGCGCTTTCCGCGGAACTTCCGCTTACGTCCGCCGGATAACTCTTCCGGCGTACCGGATAACCTGTCGGGAAGCGCCGCGAAAGTTTGGCGACACGCGCGAGGAAAACGCGGAAATCAAAGCGGGAACATCCTTTTTTGGTTTGTCTTTCGCCGGAATCGCAAAAACTCTGGATGGATTTTTTCGACCAGGCCGGAGCGTCGGCATTCGTCCTGCAAGGACGAAATGATGCATAAACGGACAAGACCGCGCGAGAAGAAAAGAAACTCTGTAGGAGTTTCCCATGAAAATTCCCCTCCGGTGGACCGGTGGAGGAGTGGCGGGCGGCGTCAGCCGATCGACGGGGTGGTTTCAGAAAGTTAAAAGCTAAAAGTGAAAAACGAAAAGTGAACATCATCTCGCCCCATGCGGGGCTTGATTGTTTTCTCTCGCGGCGCTTTCCGGCGGTTGCACCGCCGGTTACGCATGATTCCGCCGCTGCGCAGCTACTCCAATGATTGTTTCAATCCTAGAGCGACGCATTCTGCTTGCAAAACTTTTCTTCTCTTTTAACTTTACCATTTTTCAAAATTTCTTCACTTTTTTAAATCTGTCGAATTTTGATTCTCGTCGTTTGTTGTATAATTTGGATAGATCGCGTGCAAATTCTCAAGGCGGTAAAAAAATCAAAATTCACCAAAAACCCAACAAAGGAGGTTTCTGATGCTTTTCAAAGAGAGCCAAAAACTCATGTTTATTCTGACGACGGCGATCTGCTGTCTGACTTTCATGGCAATAAAATCGTTTGCGCAAGAAGAGAACCCTCAAGAAGATACGGCGTCAACTGCCGCGACTGCGGTTGAGGCGCCAGTTGCGGCGGAACAACCGGTTGACGCAACAGAAACGTCTGTCGCGGAACAACAAACAGTAACAGCCGAGTCGCAAAACGAAACGTCCCAAACGGAAAATTCAAAAGCGGAAACGCCGCAAGACGAACCCAAAGCGGAAGAGCCGAAAGAAGAATCCAAAACGGAAGAAAAAAAAACGGAGGAAAAATCGCCGGAAACTCAAGCGTCGAAACCTGTTGCGGTCATTGAAAAAGAGCAAACGGTTTACGTTCCTTACGAAAAGCTCAAAAACGCGTTTGAATCAGAAGGACGCGGCGTATTTCTTCCTTACGCCGAATTTCGCAAGTTATGGGACGCCGCCAAAGAATTGGAGAAGCCGAAACCCGTCGCCGAGCCGCAGAAATCTCCGATTGCGGCGCTGATCACCGCGACGGAAAATCAGGCGAAGATCAACGGCGATCTTGTCGAAGTGACGGCGACGGTCAAATTTGACCTTCTTGAACCGGGTTGGCGGCAATTACCTCTTCAATTGCAGGGAGCGGCGATTATCGAAGCAAAAATCGGAAATGAACCGGCGAAAATCATCGGCAATCACGAACAGGGATACCAACTCTTAGTCGAGCGGAAAAAGGACTCGCCCGTTCATTACGAACTCATCCTCAAATATGCAAAAACTTACGAGAAATCGCCGGGACGCAATTTCGTGTCGTTCCGCGTTCCGCAAGCTCCGTTGAGCCGATGGGAATTTCATGTACCGGACGCGGGCGTTAAAGTCGATTTTGTTCCAATGATCGCCGCGACGGAAATATCGGCGGAAAAAAGCGAAAACAAAACGAAGGAAACGATTTTTCAGGCATTTGCCGGTTCAGCGCCGAATGTTCAAATTGGCTGGACGCCGAAATCCGAAGGCGCGACGGGGCTTGCGGTATTGGCAAACGTTCAGTCGCAGCATCTCGTTGCGATTGAAGAAGGCGTGGTGCGAAACCGCGTGACGCTGAATTATGTTATCAGCCGCGCGCAATTGGATAAACTGACGGTGGAAGTACCGGACGATCAAAAAATTGTCGGCGTGGCGGACGACAATGTTCGGTCGTGGAAAATTTCGCAGGGAAATAAAACGCAAGTCATTCAGGTTGAACTGTTTGAACCGGCGAAAACTCGTCAGACATTGTTAATCGATATGGAAAAATTCGTGCCGGTCAGCGACGTCTTTTCTTTGAACGTCCCGCGTATTCATGTCGTCGGCGTTGGCGGACGTCAGGGAATTTTGGCGGTGGACGCTTCGCCGGGACTGGCGGTGGAACAGAAAAAATCGTCGGGGCTGATTCAAATTGATCCGGCGGAACTCCCGCAAATGCTGAAAATCCGCGACGGCGGATTCGCGTACCGGCTTTCCGCTCCGGCGTATGATCTCGAATTAAATATCGAGAAAGAACAGCCGCGAATTTTTGCGAAAACGCAAACAAACGTTACGCTTCTTCCTACCGGCAGTTATAACGTTGTCATGCAAAACGTTTACCGCATTGAAAAAGCGGGCGTCTTTCAGTTGTTTTACGATATTCCCGACGAATATCAAGTTCAAAGCGTTTCCCGCGTCAATATTACCAATAATCCATTTGCCGCGACTCGCAGCGTGCAATCCCAACCGCAGGAAGATTCTCAGGCAAACGTTTCTTTCAATAATAACATTGCGATTGACGGTTATCAACTTTCCGATCTTCCGACGCAAGAAGGCAAACCGAAAATGAAACGGCTTACCGTCAATCTCGCTCGAAAAGCAATTGGGATTTTCAGCGTGAATGTGACGTTGTCAAAGAGTGAAACGGTCAAAGAATTGTATGCGGAAACGGAAAAAAATGTCGATCTCAAAATTATCGCGCCGGTGATTACGGCGGAAGGAATCGAACATAAAGAAGGAATTTTTATTCTCTACGCCCCAAATAATCTGCGGGTTACTCCGACAGGATTTTCGGGAATGCAAAATGTTCCGTTTGATCAATTATCGGAGAAATGGATTACCGGACCGCTCTCCAACACGCCGGCTCTTTTGGCTTACGTCTTTGCAAACGAACAGCCGGAACTCTCGTTGCAGGCGATGAAGCGAACGCCGCAGGTTACGATTAAACAACTTCTTTCGTCCAGAATCGACGACGGCGTTATCCGTTTCACGGATAAGATTTCTTATAACGTTCTTTATAGCGGCGTAAAATCGTTGCGAATCGACGTGCCGAAAGAAATTGCCAAAGACCTCCGCAATCAAAGTAAAGAATTTCGCGATACGATTCTTTCGCCGCAGCCGGAGGACGTGGCGGAAGGTTACGAGGCGTGGAACTTTGCGAAAGATGTGAATTTAATCGGTAACGGTACAATTACGTTGACGTGGGAAAAACAAATTCCGCAACTGCTTGACGGCGGAAACGTCGATATTACGATTCCGCGTCTTATTCCGCAAGACGTCTTTCGTTCTTGGGGACAAATTCTGCTTTCCAAAGCGGAAACCGTCGATATTTCCGCGTCGGATAAGAATGAAGGTTTGCGGCAAATCGACCCACAGCACGACGTTGACGCAAACGACCGTATTCAGGACGCGGCGTATGCGTTTGAATTTCACAACGACTGGAATTTGTCGCTGTTGGCAACCCGTTATCAGTTGCAGGAAGTCAAACGGGCAAGCGTTGAATACGGCGTTATCCGCACGGTTTTGACGCGGGCAAATACGATTTCCGTGCAAGCGTTATATCGTATTCAAAGCGTGAAACAGCGTTTGCCGATTGTTTTACCGCCCGATTCGCAATTTGATACGGAACCGCGTATCAACGGCAAACCGGTAACGCTTGAAACCGACGCGGCAAAACAATATTTAATTCCGCTGACCGCAACCACGCCGGACAAACCGTTTCTGCTGGAACTTCGTTACACGCAAAAGAAAGAAAACGTCCGATCGGAACGCAATCGATGGAAAGAAAAAGAAACGATTTCGATTCCTGTTTTTCCCGACGAACCGGCGGTGCAACATCTTTACGTTGCGGTTTATTTGCCGGAAGAATACGCGCTCGCGTCTTATCGCGGGAACGTTTCAAAGAATTTCGGTTCGTCGTACTTCTTTAACGACCGGAACGAAGCGCATGTTTTCAATACGCCGTCCGTTGAGACGCTCGTCAACGAGGCGCAAAAAGGGACGCCGCAAAATCATTCCTGGCAGGATTTTCCGGTCGGCGGAACGCCTTATCTTTTCTCGACCGTGCAGCCGGATAAACAAACGCCGGAACTTTTACAAATCGTTTTGCGCAAAACCGCCGCCGTCAATGCGTTTATCTTTTTGCTGGCGCTGACCGGCGGAATCGCGTTGACTTTTTATCCATGGCGGATACGCGGAATCGCAGTCTTTGGATTAGCGGCGTTGTATGCGCTGCTCGCTTTTGCCGCTCCGACGCCTATGACTCTCGTTGTCGCCATGTCCGGTTTGCGGTGGGCTATCGGTTTAACGATCCTTGTTTGGATCGCTTATCTTTTCATAACAAACAGGGAAAAAATAGAATTACCGAAAATCCAGGCAACTTCGCCAACATTTGGAATTCTTGCCGTTTACTGTTTGTTTGTGATGTTGATCATACCCAAACCGGTTGCCGGACGCTGGGCGCTGGCGCTTCCGCTCGCGGTATGGCTCGCGATATTGGTTGTGAAAAGTTTACGGGCGTATCGGACACAATCTAATCCAATCCCAAAGAAAGTCGAAGCCGTTGTGGAATCTTCTGAAAACGAGACAAAATCCCAAAATACGGAAACGGAAGGAGGCAACCATGCGTAAATCAAATTTATTTCAGTTGAGTTTGAACTTTCGTTCCTTGCAAAGACGTAAAGCCGCAATGCGTTTTCGCTCAAAAGATGCGAACCGGTTTTTGCCGCGTTTGATTTTCGCAGGCGTTGCGATGGTTCTGTTTTTATACGGCGGCGGAATTGCCGCGGAAGAAAAAGAAGAAGCGAAAAAACTTCCCAAAATTTCCGTCCGCGAAATTTTCGTGCCTGATTCCGAAATGGCGACGTTACTCGAAAACTGCAAAGACCGCGTGTTGCTTTCGCGGGAAGAATTTGAAACGCTGTTGCTGGAATCGCTGAAACAACAATCGGAAACCTCGGACAAACCGGAAGCGGCGCCGTCGAATCCGCTGGTCGTTCTTTCAAACGATTTGGTCGTTACGGTGGAAGGAGAGCAGGCGAGAATTAAGGCGAAATTGGAATGGGAATCGTTTTCTGATCAATGGCAAACCGCCTCTTTTCCGTTGGAAAATGTCGCCGTTCATTCGGCGTTGTTAAACGGCGAACCGGCAAAACTCGGTTTGAAACCGCATTCGGAAAATCATTCGCAAGCGGAATACGTTCTTTTTCTGCGGGGAAAGGGACGGCATAAACTGGAACTCGAAATGATTACGCCGCTTTATCTTGACGCGGTGCGTCAGGAGTTGCGTTTTCAGATTCTTCATGCGCCGAAAACATCCGAAACGCTTATTATACCGGGCGACGTGGAATTGAAAGAAGGGGCAATGATTGTCAGTCGCGTTGTCGAAGGAGAAGGAGCGTCGCGCGTGACGCGGTTTGAATTACTGCCGAAAAGTCCGTTGCAAAATATTGTTTTGACGCTGAACAGCCATCGGACGCGCATGGTCCGGTCGATACTGGCGCGAAGCGTACAATTCGCCGAAGTGACCGAACATTACGAAAAATTACACGCGACCGTTTCATTGGACGTGTTGCATCAGCCGGTACAATCGGCGGAATTTATCGTGCCGTCCGGTTTTGAAATGACGGAGGTAACGTCGCCGCAATTGTTGCGTTGGAGCGTTACGGAACGCGATAAGAAAACGATTCTCGAAGTTCGTTTCCGCGAGCCGGTCAACGGTCTTGTGCCGATTCATCTGACGGCGGTTCATTTTTTTGAAACCGCGTCCGCCGCCGATGTTCTTTCCGAATGGGCGTTTCCGTCGTTTCAACCGTTGGACGTAAACAACGATTCGGCGGTTTTCGGATTGTTGGTCGATACGCAATGGAACGTGCATCAATTGAACGCAAAGCGTTTGATTCCGATAGCGCCGCAAATTCTTAACGAGACAATTCCCGACAGCGTATTTGACGTAAGCGTTGATGCGCCCGCCGTGCGGACTGCTGCGGCTTGGTACGCGCCGAATACTGAAAATTGGAGTATCGTTTGCGAATTTCTCAAGCCGAAACCGGCGTTTGACGCCGCGTCGCATCAGGTATTAACGTTGAGCGACAAAGAAGAGACGCTGCGCGGACTAATACAAATCGCGCCGCGTTACGAAAAAATATTTGAATTGACGCTTGAATCGCCGGAACATTGGACGATGGTTCGCGTCGCAAATCAACAGGACGTCGCGTTGCCGTTTGAACAAAAAGGAAAAACCGTGCGGATAAAAATTATCAACGGCATTCCCGCCGGAACGGTTTTTCCCGTGATTTTCGAGGCGAAAGGAAACACGCCGGGTTGGTTCGGAAGTTGGGACGAGCAGAAATTGGCGTTTCCGCGATTTTGTCTGATCGGCGCGGCAAGCGACAGCGGAACGATTGCGGTTGATGTGGAAACCGATATGCGGGTAACGTCGGAAAACGACGTCCGGCTGGCGCCGCTTGACAGCAAAGAACGCACGGAATTTCTTGCGGGATTGCCGACCGATATGGCGTTTCGTTATTTGAGTCAACCGTATTCGACCGATCTGAAAATTTCTCGTGCGGAACCGCGTTTGACGGCGAGAACGTTTGCGTTTTTCCGGTTTGCGCCGTCGTTGTTGTCGGCAAGTTACGAACTGCATTACAATATTGAACAGGCGCGGACAAAATCGCTGTCGTTTTTACTTCCGCCCGATACGCCGGAAAACGTCGGAATACAAGGATTGAACGGCTTGGTCATTAAGGAATATACGAGTTCGACGGTTACGAAAGACGGCAAAGAATATCGCAAGTGGAATCTGCAACTTGCCGATCCTGTTGCGGGCGCTCCGGTCATCGGCGTCAATTTTGAACAGGCGCGGCAGGAAAAAAACGATACGAAAAAGAAAAACGACAAAGAAAACGTCATGGAACTTCCGCTTCTTCTTGCCAACGACGCGGCATGGCAATCGGGATTGGTTTCCGTCGAGGGACACGAAGAATTGAACCTTTCCATAGAAAACAATCTGGAAAAGAATCAGGAGATTCGTCAGGCGGACGTGGGCGAACTTGCCGCGACGCAATACGTTCCCGGTCGGCGATTGATCGGCGTTTATGAAGGCGTAACTGCGCAAAATCCGCTGAAAATACGGATTGAACGTAATCCTGATTTTCAATTACCCGCGTCGCTTGTGCAACTGGCTCGCGGAGAAATTGAAATAGCCGCTGACGGAAAACGAATTGCCAAAGCGATTTACGATCTGAAAACGCGCGCGGTGTTTTTGAAAATCGGCTTTTATCGTAACGAAGAAATCTGGTCGGTTTCGCTCGACGGTCAAACGCTCAAACCGCAAAAAGACGCCAACGGAATTTTGGTGGACATTCCGGCAAAAGACGACGCGGCGGTTCGCGAACTCGAAATCATTTGGGCGCTTTCCGGCGATTCAAAACCGGCGAGGATGTTCGCGTCGTCGGAAATTCAACTTCCCGACCTTCTGACGTCGCAAAATTTTGAAGATGAGACGAGAGAAAATCCCAACTTAAAAGTACAAGCGGAACGGGGAACAATCTTTTGGCAAAAGATTCCTGTAACCCGCATGGCGTGGAACGTAACCGCGCCGCCCGGTTACGACGTGATTCGCGTCGGCAATCAAACGCTTTCCAATGAAACGCCGCGACCGATTCTTTTGAGATATTTTTTCGGCATTGTCGGTTATGAATGGCTTGCCGCGTCGCGGGATATTCATCATTGGGGAATTGGTTGCAGCGCGCCGCCGCAATCCGCGAAAAATAAACATCCTTTACCTGAAACTGCTATGCCTGCTGATTCGTCAGTAGTATTCCTCACAGCGCCTGCGCCGGTTGGCGAAACGTCTGATTTGAAGTTTCTCAATGCTCCGTCGGAATCGGAAATAGCGAACGACTCTGGTTTTTTAGATAAAAAATTGGTATCGCCGAAAAAAACAGATTTAAGCATGTTAGACGGCGCTTTCGATTTAAATAATAAAAACGTCGGTAACAAAGATGCAAAAAGTTCTTTAAAATCGGAAGAATTTATGCCGTATCAAAAACAAACGCTGCAAACAGTGCGTCCGGTTCAAGTGACGTTTCAGAAAAATTTATCCGCGCCGCTTCAACGGCATTTGCAATTTCAATGGATTGGCGGCGGCAATGCGTCCATGAACGTTTACATGGTCAACACGCGGTTGACGACATTCGGAATTTATCTGATTTGGGGAGCGGTTTTCGCCGTTGGACTTTGGTTACTGAAATCATCGGTTCGCGCGAAAACAATTTTTGTTTCCGCCGTGATAATCGCCGGAACGTTGTTCGTACTTTTGCCCGGTTTGGAAACGTTTGCAAAACTATTTGACGAAACGGTGAAAGCGGCGTTAGGCGTTATGGCGCTTTATCTTGTTCGCGGCGGATGGCAAAAACTAACGCAATCCCAAACGACGACGGAATCGGTAACAGCGCGGCATTCTGCGGAAAAAGCGGCGATGATTTTACTCCTTGCCGCAACCGTTTTGATTTTCGGAAACCGTCGGACATGGGCGGACGATTCCCAAGAAAAAATATTGACTTTGCCGGACGGCGTGATTGCCGTATTTTACGATGAAGAGACGCTGAAAAAAGCGGCGCAAAACGGAACGCAGTTTCCCGATCCGAATATTCTGACGCGAAACGATCAAAAACTTTTGGTGCCATACGCAAAATATCAGGAACTTTGGAAACTTGTTCATCTCGAAGAAAAAACGGTAAACGAAGAAAAACCGCCGGCGAATTACGCGATCACGTCCGGCGAATATTCCGCAACGCTTAACGCTGCGGACGATCTTGTCGTTAACGGTAAAGCGGAAATCGAATTACTCGCCGATCAGGTTGTATTATTTCCAATGCCGATTCAACACGGTATTCTGACTTCTCTGAAAGCGGACGGCAAAGACGCGGAAATTTCCGTTTCGTTGATTCAACCGCTTCAACAACCGCGAATGCAACAACAGCAAGCGATGCAGCCGCAAATGGCGCAGCAATACTCGCCGATGCAAGCGCCGCCGCAACAAAACGGCATGTTTGTCGTGCAAATTCGCGGCAAAGGAAAACATATGCTGGAATGGACGACGCGATTCAAAGTCGGACGACAAGGCGGCTGGCGTTCCGCAACGGGAATATTGCCAAAATTTCCGGCGGGAAAAATACGGATTACGTTGCCGGAAGAGCGAATGGAATTTCGCTGTACGGAAGTTTCCGGTCAGTCGAAATGGATAGCCGGTCGCGCCGGCGAAGTGATTGACACGTCGCTCAATACCGGAGGAAAATTTCATTGGTCGTGGCGGTCGAAAGTGACCGAAGCGGAAATTGACCGAAGTTTGACGGCAAATTCCGAGTTGCAATTCAATATTCAGGAAGATTCGCTGATCCTGAATTGGGATTTGTCGCTGGCGTTTCGACGCGGAAAACAAGAATCGTTCCGGCTTCGGATTCCGAATGATTATTTGGTTGCGGAGGTAACGGGCGAAAACGTGCGCGGCTGGGAAAACGTCGAAACGGATTTCAAAAAAGATTCCGCAAAAGAGTCGCAAATTGACGTGGAACTTCTTCATCCGACGGAGGGGAATGATCGTTATCGCCTCGTGTTGATGAAAAAAGTCGATTTTTCTGAAAACAAACCGCATCAGATCGTAGCGCCGAATATCGGCGTTGTCGCCGCCGCCATGCATCACGGACGCATCACGATTCAGCATAGTCCGCGATTTGACGTTAAAATCGGCGAAACGTCCAACGCGAGCATGACCGATATGCTGGACCAAAGCCGCGCTCCGACGGTTTCCGATAGCGAGTCGTCCTCAAAAGTTATGCAATCGCCGCTTGGTCTGACGGCGTTCCGCGCCTACAGTTTTATGACGGAAAATTATCTTTTATCGATGACGGCGGGGAATAAACGTAGGGGCGTTCATTACAGCAATAACAATATTGTCAAACTGACTCCTCACGAAATCAAACTGGAAAGCAATTTTCAATTCCATTATCCGGTCAATCATGACGTCTTCAAAGAAGTTCTGTTGACGTCGAAAGGTCTGAAATTAGACGCCGTGCGATCCGATTCGTCGATAGAATGGTCAACGAAACCGCTTGAATCGGGAGAAACAGAGTTGACCGTTTTATGGACGGCGATTCCTGATAATCGTCGCATTGTTTTCAACGTTTTGGGAACCGTATTGCGCAATCAGAAAAACACGGCGGATTTGCCTGTCGCGTTACGCAAAGAAAGTTCTCCAGATCATTATACTACAAACGCGTCGTTTGCCGTTTTGACCGATCCGGCATTTGACGTTCAGTTGAGCGACGTCGTGGACTTGAGCGCGATTGAAACCAACGCGAACTGGAATTGGATTACTCCTGAACAGCGTCCGCTTTGCCGAAAACAACTCGTAAAACAAGGGAAAAAACCATCCGCCAAATTGACGCTCGTTCCGCGAGAACCGAAAATCATTAGCGAAAGTATCACGAACGTGCGAATGAATAACCGAAGCGTCGAAGAGAGCATTCTTCTGGATTACAACATTCAAAACGCCGGAATTCATTCCGTACAGTTTGAATTGCCGAAAAACATGGCGGATGTGCGGATTGACGCGCCGTTACTGCAACGGAAGGAAATCGCGGAGACCGATCATGATACGATTCTCGTAACGCTGCATTTGCAAGATGAAATCATGAACGAGTTTCGCGTTTTCATTCGCAACGACCGCGAACTGATTTCAGGAAAAACGTACTTGGCGGCGATTCCGAAAATGCTGACCGGCGCCGTGCGGAATCAATATATCGTTTTGGAAAACGCCGGAAGCCGCGACGAATTGCAGATCGATACATCAGACGTCGTCAATGTGCGAAAGATCAGCCGTCAACAAAACGAATGGCGGCGGTTGCAGGAAATTCTTGGTTCCGGCGCGACGGAAGCGTATCTTGTCACGTCAAATATGCAGGAAAACGCGGCGCAAAACAATCCGCCGGAAAATCAACAAAGTGCGAACGCCTCCAAAGAGATTGCGCCGAAACTTCCCTTTTCGATGACGCGGCGCGAAACGGTTAAGATGTCGGGGGCGCAAATCGGGCTGGCGGAAACGCGGGTTGTACTGGGAGAGAACGGCGATTATCTTGCGGAACAGATTTACCGAATTGACAACAAAACGGAACAATTTCTCGACTTGAAATTGCCGTCCGGCGCAAAAATCTGGACGGTGCGGATTCTCACGTCGCAGGAATGGAACGCCCGCGAATCGGGACAATCCGGCGATTTCGGGCAGCCGGTCAAACCGACGTTAATGACTTCCGGCGAATATTGGTCGATGCGGCAAAAAAACATGCCGGAAAATGAAAAGAAATTGCCGGTTGAAAACTCGTTGACTCCTCAAACGGAGGCAGCGCGTATTCCGATTGTCAAAACCGAAGTCGGCGACCTTGATTATATTGTACGGATTGTTTACGCCGGAACAATCGGAAAAATTCGGCGGACAAGTTCGCTCGACGTTCCGTTTCTCGAATCGCTGAACATTCCGGTTGCCGCGTCTTACGCGAAATTGCATCTGCCGGAGAATTACAAATTCACGTTCGGCGGCACGATGCGGCAATCCGATCAGAACCTTGTCAAACAAACGGTTTCGGATTATAAAAAACGCGTTGAGACGAAACTGCAACAGACGCTGCAAACCGGCAATCCTTACGAACAAACGCGAGCGAAAACAAACCTGTTGCAATTAGGATTCGCTTTGCCGAAAGGTATTGGAAAGCCGGTTGATGAAACGCAAGCTCATGTTCCTCAATTGGAAAAGCGTTCTCGCGAAACCGTTACGAGACGCCCCGGTTACGAAATGCAAATCGTGAATTCCGGTTCTCAATCAGGCGAAACGTTGGCGGTGGAATTTTCTAATTCTCTACAATTACAACAGCGTTTCGAATCGCAAAGTAATGTTCGCGGGAAAAACGTCGTGGCGCAATCGTCGGACAATTGGAAGTTAGAACAAAAACCGCAGGTTTCTTCTTCGCTAACGTCTTCTTCCAAGACGTCCAATCAATTTGACGGAAAATGGCTTGAAAACAATGGTTTTACTCAGAACGGGCGGGATTCGGCGAAGAAGAAATCGCCGATTAACGAAAACGATGAAATCCATGAAAAGCCGCAAGAGTCGGCAACATATAGAAGAGACGATAGTCTCCAAGAGAATAAGCCGCTTTTTGGCGGCGCAGATAATTCGAGACAGACTCCGCAAAACGGCGTCGAGGAAAATGGCAAATCACCTGTGCAGGGTTTTCGCGACTCTTCTCGCTTCAGCAATGAACGGCAACAACAATCGGCGGTTCAATTCCCGTTGAATCAGAAATTAAACGACAAAGAACTTGCATCCAAGTTATCGGGAAAGAATCCGCAATTGGCAGAAGGAATTTTTCAACAACAAGTTCCGCAATTATTGCAAGCGCCGTTACCGCAATCTCAAATAAATGATGCTGTCGCCGATCAGAGCTCGTCGCAAATCGGACGAGAATTGGGATTACAGAATAACCTTATAAGCAATTCTGAAACAAGCGATTTCAATTCTTTTGCCCAATCAGACGACGAAAATATCAAACGTTATGAGAAACGTTTGGCGGCGAATAATAGAGCGTCCACAGCGCCGCAAAGCGGAGGAAGACGCTCTTCTTTAGCGGGAACGGATGATATTGGCGCATCGTCGTCAATTGGTAGCGGAACAGTCTCCGGCTCGATTATTTCGAACAATCCCAATAACAGTAGGAAAGGCAACGTCAATCTTTCGGTTGAGGTACATGCCGACAGCGGGATGACGGGAAGAATAGAAGTCAAGGAGTATGGCGGCGGTTATGCCGGCGGCAGTATGGCAAACGCCGCTCCGAATCCGAATGCAAGCGGCGGCCCGATAGGTAGCCCGGTCGTTGTTCCGTCTGCTGTCGCGTGCGAACCGGAAATCTCTTCCGAAGAAGAACCTTCGTATTCAGGGAAAACGTCTGTAATGTCCGCGAAAGCCGCTAGTCTTGATATTGAAATTCCGCAAACCGGCGCCGTTTATTTCTTCACGGCGCCGAAGGCGGAACATCGGTTGAGTATTCGCGGTATTTCTCACGCTTCGTTGCAGCGTGCCGGCGACTTAACATGCGTTGTCATTATCTTTGCCGTGATTGGCTTGACGACTCTTGCTGTCAAAAAAAGCGGCGGGAAAAAGCGAAAATCTCCTCAAAACCGGTAGGAATTAAATGAAAAGATAAAATGACTCCCCAAAACGTAAGCGGGGATTGAACTTCACCACGAAGAACAAAGAAGCGCGAAGAAGTCGCGAAGGATTTTTAAAGTTGGGCAAATGATTATTTTAATCCCGGATCGACGCATTCCGCTTGCGAAACTTTTAGTTTTTAGCTTGCTTCGCGGCGTTTGCAGCGCGACGCCGGAAGCGGAGGAACTCAAAACCGTGTTGACTTGTTTGAGCGGCAAGAGTCGCAAACGCGGCAAGCCGCCGACCGCGGGAATTTTGCTTTCGGGATTATTCGTGTTGCTCCAAGTCCTTGACTACCTGGATTCCATGGGCAACGACCTGAACCAAATCGCAAAACTTCGCGTGCTCCTCAAAAAATCCCTGCCAAACTTTATAAAAGATGGGGAGATACTTTTGCCAGTGGAGGGGCAGCGGGCGGCATCAGCCGACCGACGGGGTGGTTGATTGAAGTTAAAAACGAAAAGCTAAAAGTTTTGCAAGCGGAATGCGTCGCTCTGGGATTGAAATAATCATTAACCCAACTTTAAAATACTTCGCGTCATCTTCGTGAAACTTCGTGTCTTCGTGGTGAATGCGGATCATTTTCCGATTCCCAAACTCCGAAAATCAATATACTCAATTCGCCAACGATACGGCTATTTTGAACGATTGGAATTTAGGATTTAACAGCGATGTCAACTTGATAAGCGCTGTTTCGTTAGCGAAAAGAGTATATAATGATACACTCGCTCAATATGCAACTCGACCGGATATTTCACCGTGACGCCGTTGCGATCGATATTTTGATTTCTAACCCAAAGATAATCCTAGCCGTACTTAAACGGTATCAGCATATTTCCCACGTAAAAATTCGATTCGTTGAGCGAAACGGCAAAACGAAACGTGGTTTCCGCCTGGTCTCGTCTTCTCTCCAATTTCCCGAAGCGCCGAGAAAACGAACTTCGCCCGCGAAATATCCGCGCCACGGTCTATCATTCACGCATCCGCAAGCGCCCGTAACGAACGCGATAAAATCCGCCGTCATCACTTCCGGCGGGAAAAACGCCGTCTCCGAAAAAACCGCCGCCGCAACGTCCAAATCGACGCCTTCCACGCCGTCGTCGGTCACGCCAATCAAACCGCCGTAATCGCGCGGCGTTCTTCCATTCGCCGCGTAACTCGCTATTGTGTCGAGCGAGCAGGTCATTTTCGTTTGCGTCGAAGAAACGTCAAACGAATACGAGGGAACGTTTTGAATAACGGCGTTCGTTTCAAAAAATTTATTCTTGCGTCGCACCCGTTCGATATAAATTTTGTCGGCGCCGCCGGAATCCTCGTCAATCGTAATTTCTTCCAGTCCCGAAATGGAAACGGTTCCGCGTAACGCCAGTAACGCGTTTTCCGCGTTGTCAAAACCGCTCAATTCGTAAACGCGTCCTGTATTTTACAAAAATTTCGGCGGCTTGTTTTTTCTTACGACTTATGGCAAAATATGCGTATGTTGTTAAAACTAAATTTCAGAAACATTTTATTGGAGACGCGACAATGAAAAAAATGATGAACATGAAAAACGGATTAAGCATTTTGCTTTTTCTGACATTGAGTTTCGCCGGTTTCGCGCAGGAAACCGAAGTTGCTAAAGCGTTACAACCGTATGTGGATTCGGGCGAAGCTCCCGGATTTGTGACTCTGTTAGCGGCGAAGGACAATATTTTGCAAATCAATACGGTTGGTTATGCGGACGTTGCCGCGAAAACGCCGATGAAAGAAGACACGCTTTTCTGGATTGCTTCGTCGTCCAAACCGTTTGCGGCGGCGGCGGCAATGATTTTGGTCGATGAAGGAAAAATCAATCTCGACGAATCTATCGCAACTTATTTGCCGGAATTTCGGGATTTGAAAGTCGCGGTCAAAAACGACGATGGAACAATTTTGCTGAAAAAACCGGCGAAACTTCCCACTGTCCGGCAATGTCTTTCCCATACCGGCGGCTGGTCTTTTCTTTCGCCGTACATGGAACGTTTTGGAATTGATTCGCTTCCGCCAACGCGCGCTGCCGGAACTTACGCAATGATGTTTTTAAACTACGAACCCGGCTCGCAATATGTTTATTCCAATATCGGTATCAACATCGGTTCGGCGGTAGTTGAGAGAATTTCCGGTCAGCCGTTTGACGAATTTATGAAAAAGCGAATTTTTGAACCGCTCGGTATGAAAGAAACGACTTACGTTCCTACATCCGAACAAGTAGGACGGATTGCCAAATCGTACCGTTACGACAATGAGAAAAAATCTCTTCAAGAAACGAAAATTCATTTTTTGACGTATCCGCTTGACGATCCGCATATTCGTTATGCCGAAGCGGGCGGCGGAATTTTTTCGACTGC
The DNA here is from genome assembly GCA_031269105.1 of Planctomycetaceae bacterium. Lineage (GTDB taxonomy): Bacteria > Planctomycetota > Planctomycetia > Pirellulales > Thermoguttaceae > WRMR01. The sequence goes on from JAISZO010000203.1 coordinate 17,513, forward strand.
GCCGGAAATTGTCCGGTTTTTTCAGATGCTTGCTAACGACGGCGAATTTCAGGAAAAACGGATTCTTTCTGCAAAATCGGTCGAAGAAATGCGTACGAAACAGACCGGTAATCTGGACGCTTCGTATGGTTTGGGGCTCGGATTGTTCGGTGATTTTTACGGTCACGGCGGCGCGTATGGCAACGACGCGGTCATTCACAAACCGACCGGTTTGATTGCAATTTACATGGTTCAAGTCGCCGGAGTTCCCAAACAAGGCGAGGCAAAACAGCAATATCAAAAAGCGGTTTTGAAAGACATGGAAAAATTTAAATAAAGCGTAGAAATTTCCTCAAGCGAAATTTTGTCATTTTAACGGAACGTAACGGTTAAAATCGGCAAACTTCAAAAACTTTTTTTGCCGCAAACGTTACGAATGAAATATTCCAACGGTTTTGGCAAAATAATTGACTTCGCAAAAATATTGAGGATAATTGAGCGCATTCTCTCTAAAAAAACGTAAAATTTTTCAAAGTTTCCGAAAGATACTAGCGTTCAAAGTTTGTACAGAACCCAACATATGCAAAAACATTTTTTAATCACAGGCGGCGCGGGATTTATCGGTTCGCATTTGGTTGATTCGCTTCTTGAACAAGGAAGTCACGTCACTGTTATCGACGATTTGTCCACCGGACGTTGGGAAAATATCGCACGGCACGAGTCGAATCCGAATTTCAAAATTCTCATCGCGTCTGTCGAAGAAGAACGATTGATGCAGGAAGAAATTCCGCGAGCGCATTTTGTATATCATTTGGCAAGCGCGGTCGGCGTGAAATTGATCATTGAAAAACCGGTCGAAATTATTCAGCGCATTGTCCGCACAACCGATTTTGTCGTTGAGTTGTGCGCGAAATATCGCCGTCCGATGTTACTGACGTCCACAAGCGAAGTTTACGGAAAGTCGGAGCGGACGCCGTTTCGGGAAGAAGACGACGTCACGTTGGGCGCGTCGTGCAAACGCCGATGGGCTTACGCCGCAGCAAAACTCCTTGATGAATTTCTGGCGCTGGCGCATTATTATCAAAGCGCTTTGCCGATTTATATCGTGCGGCTTTTTAACACGGTTGGACCGCGTCAGGCGGCGCAGTACGGCATGGTGCTTCCGCGATTTGCCGACGCCGCGTTGGCAAACCGTCCGGTACAGGTTTACGGAACCGGCGAACAAACGCGATGTTTTTGCTCCGTGTTTGACGTTATAAAAGGTCTCGCGGCGATTCGCGATTCACGAGAGGCAATCGGCAAAGTCGTAAATCTCGGCTCTAACAAAGAAGTCCGCATTGTCGATTTGGCAAAGCGAGTGATTGAATTATGCGGTTCGTCCTCGAAGATTGAATACGTTTCTTACGACGACGCTTACGGCACAGGATTCGACGACATGCAACGCCGCGTTCCCTCGACAGAATTAGCGAAAAAATTGATTGACTGGAATCCGCAATATCATTTGGACGACGTCATTCTCCAAGTGATTGAAGACCGCAAAAGCCGCGATTACATGGATTTCCCCAAAAATTCCTGATGATTTCTTTTGCTTTTGGCGCATACAAATTTCTTGAAAAGAATCGAAAATTGGTCAAACCGTATGAGAAATTTGTCAAAACGGTAGAGAAAAAAGATAAGATTTCAAAGTTAAAAAGTAAAGATAGAAAGGTAAATGGAAAAGGCGAGACGTGAAGAAAGCAACCGTATCAGAGTTGTTGAATACCTTGTTTGCCTAAATTAACAGTAAAGTAGAAATAGCAATGATTTTTTTAATTTTTTGTGAAACTCGTCTTCAAAAATTAACCGAAACGGCACAAAAGTTGTATAATAAAAATGTGATGAAAATAAAACAAGACGCTAAACTTTCTATTTTGCAATGAGATTTTTGTGCAGAAGACAAAAATAAAAACGTCTTCTTTTTATTCAAGGAAAATCGGCTTGTGTTAGGAATTGCTTTTGAATCGGCTTTTTCTGCCGTTTTCCATTTCCATTCACTCATAAACCTAAAAGGAGTTGAATCGTGCAGATTAATGTTTCAACACGTCACGGTACTATTAGCGACGCGACAGAGCGAAAAATTCTGGCAAAGGTTGAAAAACTAGGACGTTATTTTGAACGTCTGACTCAAATTGAAGTCGTGGTTGATCTGAAAAGAGCGGACGAACCGCTCGTGGAAATTAATGTTTCTGCGGAACACAAACACGATTTTATTGCGAGTTATCAGTCGTCCGATCTTTGGGGCTGTATTGATCAGACTATTCACAAACTGGAACAACAGATAAAAAAATATAAAGAGAAAATCCAAACGTCTCATCGGGGCGACGCTCCTCCGAAAACGCTTACCGAGTTTGCGGCGGAAGCGGAATAAACAAAAACTCAAAACGTTTTCCGCTTGATTTCTTTGAGAAGAAAAGACGCAAAGATTTTTCGGTAAAGACGCGGTTTATCGCGTCTTTACTTTTTGCATTGGTATGTTCTATTTGATCGAAATAAATCCTTTGCTTGCGCCGCAGCGACCGCGTTCTATCGTTTGTTTCCACAATTCATACTAGCGACTTGCAATGATCGCGATTTCTATTAAAATGTTGAAAAGTTTCCAATTTTGTCTTTCGCATTAAACTTTCATTAGGAGCAAAATACAGATGTCCGAAAACCAGCAGGAACAAAGCAAAGGTCTTCCGATGACCGCGAAATGGGATCCGGAAAAATTAGAAAAAGAGAAAGCGGAACTTCGCGCGTTGGAGTCGCAGCCGTTTTTTACGCGGGCGAAAGCGTATATCAAGCGAAGCGGTCCCGGATTACTGCAAAGTGCAATGACGCTCGGCGCGGGAAGCGCCGCGGCGTCGGTTGTAGCGGGCGCGTCGTTTGGTTATAAACTTCTTTGGGTTCAACCGTTGGCAATGTTTCTTGGCGTGCTGATGCTCGGCGCTTTGAGCAATATCGTGCTGACGACCGGAGAACGTCCTTACAAAGCGTTCATGCGGGAATTGAGTATCATTCTCGTTTTTCTTTGGGCGTTTGGAACAATTTTCGCGTCGGTGATTTGGCACTTTCCGCAATACGGTCTTGCCGCCGGAGCCGCGAGGTCGCTCGTGACGGAATTTACCGGCGCGGAAATGGAAAACATGGTCGATAAAATCGACAAAACGACTCTTCAACCGGTCGTCAATCCAGCGACAGGTCGACCGGAACAAGAAAAAAAATTCACGCCAACCGGTTACTTCACAAGTTTTGCCGTCGGACTTTTGATTCTGGCGATCAATTGTACGGTCGTTTTCAATTACGGAAGCGGCTCGAAAGGAATCAAAATTTACGAATGGTTTTTGCGGGCGATGATCGCGTTGGTGATTATAATGTTTGCGATTGTCGTCGTTGCCAATATCAGAAAGCTGCAATGGTTAGAGTTGCTGAAAGGGGTCGCCGGATATTACGGCATTCCCAATTCCAAACCGGAAACAATCACCACTGTTTTAGGAATGCTTGGCGCGGCGGTTGGAATCAATATGACGTTTCTCTATCCTTATTCATTGCTGGCGAAAGGTTGGGGAAAAGAACATAAAACGTTGGCGCGTTGGGATTTGGGTTTGTCGATGTTTTTGCCGTTTGCGATTGTTACTTCGCTCATTATGATTGCGATGACCGTTTCGGGAATTTACACCGGCGAGGACGTCGTCAACACGAATATTTCTCCGATTAAAGCCGCGGCGTCGCTGACCGGCGTTTTAGGAGAAAAACTCGGACGGCTTGTCTTTTATCTCGGTTTAATCGGCATGACGTGCAGCGCCGTGAGTACGCACATGGTTGTTTGCGGTTTTACGATGTGCGAAATGTTAGGATTGGAATACACAAAAACGCGGTTTCGGTTGTTCGCATTAACGCCGTCAATTGGAGTGTTCGGCGTTGTTTTCTCGCTTCCGCTTTGGTTTCCCGTCGCGGCGTCGGCGATTTGTTTAACGATGCTTCCGGTCGCGTATTTTATTTTCCTGATTTTGAACAACAAACGCAGTTTCATTGGCGACGCGGTCGGCAAAGGACTGGGACGCGAAATTTTCAACGTCTTGCTTGTGATCGCATTGATTATGGCGACTATCGGCGCATTTGTCAAAGTGAAACAAGGCGTGTATGACAAAATTTTCCCGCCGAAAAAAGACAAACCTGTCGCTGTCCAAACGGAAGTCGTTAATACGCCGAAATAATGTCGAACTGTCCAAATGAAACGTAAATAAAAGATATTGGGTTGCGTTTTTTAGGCAACCTCTCATTGACAAAATTTCCAGCGTCAGCGTTCTTTTGTCCTTCGGAAGTACCAAAAGGTACTTCCGAACATCGAATTTCTCTCAAAAAGAATCAAAATTGACACTCGGAGAGTCAAAATCGGCTCTCGGCGAGTCAATTTTGACTTGCCGATCTCGCGTCTTCTAAAACGTTTGCTGAAAACCGAACGTGGCAGTTTGGTAACGCGAACGATTTTCGCCGAAATCAACGTTGTAATCGATATATATCATCCGGCTGCGGTCGTCGGAAAGATTGATTTGTAATCCGAGATTCGCCGAGACGAACCCTTTGCCCAAATCAACGCCGCGTACTTCAAACGCCGGACCGCCCCCAAGAAACGACGCCCGCGAATAATAAGTTTGATCGCCGCCGAGTAAATATTTGTAAAACGCTCCGCCGTACAAACTGCGCGCCGAATCGCCGTATTCCGCGTTCAATCCGACGCGTCCGATATGCCGCGCGATCTCCGTTTTGCCGAAAGAAAGTCCAATCGCGGAATTGCCGGTTTCGTTCGCTTCTTTCTGAGAAAGGTACAAGTAATCGTAACCGACCGCCGGTTTGAGAATCAAAAACGTTCCGGTATAAATCGGACGAACAATTTCCGCGCTGAACGTTCCCGTGTTTCCCTTGAAATTCGAGCGGAACGTTTGCGGCGTATCAAAAGAAACGTTTCGCGTCATGTCGTAATATTGATAACCGTAACCGCCCCAAACTTTCAATTCTAGCGAGTCCCAAACGCGCGACGCCAGATACGCTCCCGCGAGAAAATCGTCTAATTCTGCCTTGCCGCGCGGATGGCGAAGTTCAGGACGACCGTAGCCAAGCATGACGCCAAACGCGGTTTTGCCGCCGATAAGCGTTTGATCAAAACCGCCGACAAATCCGTAACCGTCAAGCGAATATCCCGCCGCATTTCCGTCGCTATGAACTTTGTTGTTCGCATAATACGGACGCAACCAAACCGCGCGACGGCTCGGCGCGGCGGCTAATCGATACTGCGGACCGAAAAAGATATGTCCGTTTTGCGAATCCCAACCGACATGATCAAACGCCATTCTGCCGGGAGATGCAAGCGGCAACGCCATTGTTTCCGCGCGGATTTCGCCGGAAAGATCGTTGTAAAGCGTTCGTAACTCCGCGTCGCTCATGTTCCATGTCCGCTGCATGAACGAATTTAATGTAGGCGGTATCGCCGAATGATGAATCGCGTCCAACGTTTGCCCAACGCTTCGTTCATTCCAAGTTTGCGTAAAATTGGCGTAAGGATTCTCGCTGGGCGCGAATGTCAGCGAAATCGATTTCTCGTCGATCGCTTTTTCCAACGTAAGCGCTCCGTACCGCGTTTGCGAAAGCCGCGCGTTGGCAAAAGCGCCGTCGATTGTTCCGTCGCTTTTAAGAATTTCTACCGTGAGCGGCGCAGCGCCGTAATTTCCATATTCCGGCGTAATAAGCAACATAGCCTCGTTGAGCGCGATATTATTTTCCGCCGTAATTTTTCCCGCATCTCCAAACGCATTGAGCGTAATACCAAGCGTCGCCGTCTTATCGAAAGATAAAGTATTAATGCCGTTTATTCGCAAATCGCCATTTGAACCGACAACGTTTAATGTCGTATTTTTGCCGATAGAAACGCCTTGATCGGCGTTCAACGTTCCGGCGCTATTCACGATAGAATTGTTATCGAAAAAGATTTTACCGCTTCCCGCGTCCAAAAGCGTATCTTTCGATTGCATTAAATAAGCGTTATCGAAAACCGCCGCGCCGTTGAAAAGAATTTGACCGTAATTCGTCATCTCAATTTTTCCGCCGCCGGTAACGCCGAGAACGCCGGTTCCGTCAGACGTAAGAGACAACGCGGAATCAGCGTTGACTAACAATGTCGAACCGTTCCCCGTAACGAGCAACGTTCCTCGTCCGTCGGAATCTTGACCAAGAACAACGCCGTCCGCTTGAATCTTTTCTCCGTCGGCGATCAACTTAATTTCTTCCTCCGTATTGCCGATAACAAGTTCGCCGTTCTCGGAACCCAAATTGATATTGATCTGCGCGTAAATAGCGAAATCCGTCAAAACCGTAGATAAAAATAAAACGTAAAAAATATTCCGAAATTGCTTCAATCTGACGACAGAAAAACTCAAATTTTGTGGGAAAGTCATGTTTTTTATTGCAAAGAAAAATGTTTACTTGAATGCTAGGTAATATTTTAATTCTCTATTCCTAATAAAAGGAAGGCGGTGGAATCGTAGTAAAAAGTCGTGATTGATACAATACCTTTTTTCATAAATTCTTGGTATTTTCAGAAAATTTCTTTTGAGATTTTTCAAACACGAAAAATTTACAGACTTCAAGTAAAATCTTCTCCTTGCGGCGGTACAAAAATAACAATCAGTAAAAAACTCATAGGCGGTATTTTTTTTCTAATCTTTCTTTTTCAATTGTTCGATACAAAGAAATGACAAAGTTTTTTCTCGTGAAATAGTTCGCGATTTTAAAATGATGGTCTGACAAAAAACGAACGTTTTTTTGGCTTATTTTTCAAAAAGAAAGAAAACGCGATGTGCGGTTTAAATGTATTTCAGTATTGGTTTCGGATTAGCATTGTTACTTTCCTGTTGGCGGGAATTTCGTTATTTATTTTTGCTCAAAACGCGAATAACGTCTCAATTCCTCAAAATCAGACGCAGCTTCATTCGCCGTATTCTTCAAATTCCGGCGCCGACAACGGCAGTTTGGTGAAAAAAGTTAAAAGATGGCTGAACGGAAACGACAACGATACGTCCGCCAATCAACCGCACTATTCTCAATCGCCGGCAAATGTTCCGCCGATCCAACAGCAACAATCGCCGGGAGTCGTGCCGCAACAATATACCAACAGCATTACCGTTACGCCGCCGCGTCCTGAAATTATTTCGCCAGCCGCCGCGTCAACCAGTCCGGGACAATATGGAACGTCGCCTTATAACCCTTCAAGTAATCTCTCGTCGAGAAATACAAATTACGGGACAAGAACGACGCTTTCGTCTCCCTTGCAACAAACTCCCGCAAGTTCGACGCCAACCGGAAGTTTTCTGTTGACTCAACGAGTCAATGAGTTGCAAAAAAAAGGAATTATTGATACGGGCATTGCGCCGCCGCCAATAAAAGAACGCGCGAATTTCAGCGGATTGCCAACTCCGCCGCCGGGATCAAAAGCAGAAACTCAAAAAAACGACGAAGAACAGCTTTCATCAGCGCAAAACGTCCGCACGATAGAAATGGAAACGGAGGAACAAAAAACAAAACCGAAAAAAACAACAAAAGAGACGGTTGCAAAAATTCCCGCGCCGTTCCACGAGTTAAGTACGGAAGACGAAGTTCAGGAATCCGAAGAATCCGCTCATCGTTTTAAATCCGGTTCCGCTTCAAATAAACAGCAATTGACGTCAACCTCTCCGCCTTCGCGAAAACCGGAAAGTTTGCCGACGCTTGCCGACGAAAAAAACAGACCGACGCCGATTACCCAAAACAGCCGTTTGATTAAACGAAATAGTCCGGTGTTGGAAATCGAAGCCGACGATATAAAAGAACTTATGGTCGGCAAAGAATCGACCTATCGTTGTAAAGTAACGAACAGCAGTTTGACTCCGGCGGAATCGGTTGTCGTAAATATTGAGATGCCGCGTTGGATGGAAGCGCGCACGCCGGAATTGAGTACGGGATTATCAACGATATTACCGCTCAACGGCGAATTTTATACCTTCCAATGGCAAGTTGGAAAAATTGAGCCGGGAAAAAGCGAAACGTTGCTCTTGCACGTGATTCCGCACGAGTGGAAATCGTTTGAGCTAAAAGTCGCTTACGATTTCAAGCCGATAGAAATTCAAGTGCCGATTGAAGTTCAGAAGCCGGTGATTGAAATGTCTTTGGAGGGAAAAAACGAAGTTCTTTGGGGGAACTTGGAATATTATAACCTCCGTATTAAAAATACCGGCAACGGAAACGCAGGCGAGATTAAAATATTTCTTTTCGTGTCGGAAACGGAAGTTACTTCCACGACGATTCCTTCGTTGAAAGTCGGCGAAGAAAACGTTCAAGAAGTTACGGTTGTCGCTCAGCAATCCGGTAATTTACAAATCCGCGTGCGAGCGACGGGCGATTACGGTTTATCTGGGGAAGCGGCAAAACAAGTGATTGTGCATCGCGCCAATCTGGATTTAGATATTATCGCGCCGGAGATGCAATTTGTCGGCAACCCGATTGAATATCTATTGACGGCGAAAAATTCCGGTTCTGCAGCGGCGGAAAACGTAGCGCTTGAAGCGACATTGCCGCCCGGAGTCAAATATGTTTCCAGCACAGCCAACGGAAAATACGACGCGGAACAAAATTGCATTCGTTGGAACGTTAAGAAGATTCCGATTGGCGAATCGTTCGCTTGCTCGGCGACGTGCGAAGCGAAACGCGAAGGCAATTGCCAGATTGACGCAAATGTATCGGAAGCGACCGGCTTAGTGCAAACGGCAAGCGCAGGAACGCAAGTAACGGCGATTGCCGACGTGGATTTTCAAATCGAAAAACCGATAGGTCCTATTGCTATTGGAAAAACGGCGGAATACGCTGTGATTATTTCCAACAAAGGCACCAAAGCGGCGGAAGGAATTGAAGTGGCGGCGTATTTTGAACCCAATGCGATTGAACCGGTTGCGGTAGAAGGCGACGCGATCAACAAGGCGAATATCAATCTTGAAAAAAGCGAAGTCCTTTTTACGCCGATTCCGGTTTTGGCAGAGGGACAGTTGTTAAAGTACATTATTAAAGTCAAAGGTTTGACTTCCGGGCATCATAAAATGCAAGTTGCGTTGGTTTGTCGCTCGACAAAAACCAAATTAATGAAAGAGCAAGCGGCGTATTTTTATCAAGGACAGAATAAAGGTTTGTCGCCGCCGCCAACGGGACTTGCCAATTCTTCTAGGACGACGTCGATTCCGGCGACAGCGACGCAACAAGTTCAAGCGATCGAGCCGAAAAACATGACAAATATTCCGGCATTTGAAACGCCGTCGATAAATCCTCTCAACGGAAATGCGCCGAATCGCATGTTGGAAACGTTGCGAAACCCGTTGCTTGACCGGAGTTATGAAGAAACGCACGTGGCTTCAGGCAATCAAAGAGGACTACCTTCGGAGACGTTGGCGAGAAATATGCAATTGGAATCAACAGCGCCTCCCAGTTTGAGAAACGGTTCCAACAGCGTATTTTCTCCGCAGATTCCTAGCGCTCCGTCCACTCCGATTATACGGAGCGGCAATACCGGATTGCGTCCATTGCCGTTGCAACCCGCGTCTCGAATTGATAACAATACGCCCCCAACGCCTCCCGCGTTAAATAATAATTGAAGGCGCGACCCGCGCACGGAAAAGGCGAGAGGCGCTTCCTAAAACCTGTCATAATGGCGTCCCGAAACGTAAGCAAGGGTTTGGATAAGTTAAACGCTAAAAGTGAAAAGTTTCGCAAGCGGAATTTTTCGCTCTGGGATTGAAACAATCATTGGAGTAGCCGCGCAGCGGCGAAATCATGCGTAACCGGCGGTAAAACCGCCGGAAAGCGACGCGCAAGAAAACAATCAAGCCCCGCACGGGGCGAAATGATGTTCACTTTTCGTTTTTAACTTTTAACTTTCATCAACCACCCCGTCGGTCAACTCTGTTGACCGCCACCCTCCACCGGAGGGGAATTTTGTTTTAGGTTGCAGGTTCTAGATATCACAACACGCGCGGTAATTCAATTAGTTTGTATAAGCGTATTGAGTCGTAATTTGAGTTTGTTCTCAATTTCTGGATCAATTTTGTCTGATAGTGTGTTTTCGCGAGTCAATCGTTTCGTCCTATTATCGTCCGTTCCACCTTCCAACGCTGATGTTGTATCTTGCCGTTTGCCAAATCCGTCCGCTTCACCGTTTCAAACTCCCAACCGTAATTCTTTTTCACAAACTTCCGCATTTTTTCGCCGGAATATTCGTCGTCGGCAAGGATTTTGTGCAATCGCGGAACGTTCCGTCTTGCCGATTTAATGCAAGAACAGTTATCCAAAATTACCAAGTTACCGCTCTCCCTATTAGAAATCCTATTGAAAAACATCAGTGGAAAAAATCTTTGAAAACCCATTGTGAAATCTTCACGATTCTTCACGGCTTCGTGGTGAATTAAACCGTCGCTGACGCTCCGGTCCGCCATTGTGTTGCACGCGAATTGAACCCAAACTCGCCGCCATCAAAAGATTTTTTTACAAAATTCAATTCCGCGAACCTGTTATCGAAAGAAAAAAACGATATAATGAGAGCGTTAAATGAAATATAAAATACAAATTAAGAAAAATACGCAAAATAAACAAAATGTCTTATCCTCAAATCGCCATTGTGGGTCGCCCAAATGTCGGCAAGTCGAGTTTGTTCAATTGGTTGATTGGCGATAGGATTTCTATTGTCGATTCCGTTGCCGGAGTAACCCGCGATAGGATTACGTATCGGCTCGAATACGAGGGGCAAACGCTGGAGTTGGTCGATACCGGCGGAATCGGCGTCGTGGATCGCGACGATCTGTCCGAACATATTGAGCGTCAGATTCAGATTGCGCTCGAGTCGGCGGCGGTGGCGCTGTTTGTTACCGACGCGCGCGAAGGCGTAACTTCGCTCGACGAAGTGGTTGCGCAGCGGCTGCGGGAACTTTCAGCGCCGGTGATTTGCGTTGTCAACAAAGCCGATACGGAGAACGAAGCAAAGCTGGCGATTGATTTTTATCAATTCGGATGGGAAATCGTAACGGTCAGCGCGTTGCAAAAACGGGGACGATCCGCGTTGATGGACGCGATTGAGAAAAACCTTCCCGCGATTGCCGGACAAGAACAAGAAAACGATTCTTCCAATCCGACTCGCAAAAAGACGTCGGACGAAAAAGAAGAACGCGAAATGCGGATTGCAATTGTCGGACGGCGAAATGTCGGCAAAAGCACGTTTATCAATACGCTGACGAATGAAGAGCGCGTCATTGCCAGCCCGATTCCCGGAACAACGCGCGATAGTATCGACGTGCGTTTTGAAATGGACGCAAAAACGTTTATCGCTATTGATACGCCCGGATTCCGCAAGCGTAAAAGCGTCAAAGCCGACCTTGATTTTTATAGCGTTACCCGCGCCGAGCGAAGTATCCGCATGGCGGACGTTGTGTTGATGTTTTTTGATTGTTCGCAACAAATTGGCAAAGTCGATAAACAGTTAGTCGGTTATATTGAGCGGCATAACAAACCGTGCATTTTCGTGGTCAATAAATGGGATTTGATGGCGGAACAAATGCCGACCGAGCGTTGGGCGGATTATCTTCGGGAAACGTTTGCGACGCTGTGGTATGTGCCGATTATTTTCGTCACCGGACTGACCGGCAAGAATTCCAAACGGCTCGTCAACCATGCTCGAATGTTGTATCATCAGAGCCGCTCGCGAACGTCAACCGCGAAACTCAACAAATTGATAATGGCGGCTCTTGAATACAGTCCGCCGCCGTTGTATTATCATCGCAAACCGAAAATCTATTACGCCACGCAAACCGAAGTTCAGCCGCCGGAAATCGTGCTTTTCTGTAATAATCCCGACATGTTTGCGGCGGATTATCGGCGTTATCTGCTCGGCGTCTTGCGAGACGAGTTAGATTTTGGCGAAGTGCCGATTCGGTTGGTTTTCAAAAAACGGGAGGGCGGCGATTCGGAAAACGCAAGCGACACGCAACGCAAAGCGTAAGAATCCGATTTCAAAATCGAACAAGTTGGCGTTGTTCAATATCGTTCATCAATGCTTCGTATTTAATCGTCGCCCATGACGCTTCGCGTTTTTCTTATGTCTTTTCAATTACGACGGCGACAGATCTGCCGGAACGGGTGTGGTTGAGCGATAGGACTTTCGTTTTTTGACACGATTGCGGCAAGCCGCGTACAATGCGAATCGGACACGACTTGTCAATGTTATCGCAATTGAGCGTCGGCGGAATCAATTCTTTTTGCAAGCCAATCAGCGACGCGATCAATTCTATTGTTCCCGAACCGCTGCCGGAATCGCCGAAATTTCCTTTGGGCGAAGTGACCGGCACGTCGCCTAATTCGTCGCGAATCGCTTCCGCCTCGACTCGGTCCTCCCAAACGCCGCCGAGACCGTCCGAATTGACATGGCTGAGTTCTTCCGGTTCGCAATTCGCGTCGCGCATCGCTTGACGAATCGCTTGACGAATCGCGCGTCCCGAAAACGGTTTTTGATAGACCGCCGATTCAAATGTCGAGGCGAAACCGAGTATGCGGGCAAACGGTTTCGCGCCGCGAGCGTCCGCCGTTTCACGGGATTCGATAATTAACGCGGCGGCGCCTTCGCTCAACACGGTTCCGCGACGGTCCGCGTCGTAAGGACGCGGATGCGACGCGGCGTTTCCATTTGCGGTCGAAACAAGATTGTGCGTTTTACTTCGAGCAAGGAACAACGGATTCATGCGGTTTCCCGTTCCGCCGCAAATCATCGCGTCCGCCTGACCGCGTTCAATCGTGCGAGCGGCTTCGGAAACCGCCGCTAAACCCGAACATCGGCGCAAGGTTATCGTGTTATTCGGACCGCGCGCGTCGAAAGCAATCGCCATTTGTCCCGCCACAAGATTGGGAAGATATTTCAACATCCAAAGCGGAAAAATTTTCGGCAGCGCCTCCGTCCCCCAACGCGAAAATTCAATTTTGTCCTCAACCCGACAAACGCGAAACGCATCGACCAACTCGTCTAATTCCAAACCGATCAAATCCGAACCGAATACAACGCCAAGACGTTCCGGCGGCACGGACGGATTTTCGCTGTTGACCGTCATTTCCGCGTGTTCCAGCGCATGAATTGCCGCAATGTAACCAAGCTGAATGTCGCGGCTCATATTTTTAATGTTTTTTCGCGGTTTGACGTAATCGCGGGCGCGGACGTCCGGCGTAACGCCTCCCCAAAGCGGAGCGCGTTCCGACTCAAACGTTTTGACAACGCCAATACCGCTTCGCCCTTCGCAAAGCGAATTCCAATATGTTTCCAGATCGTTTCCAATCGGGCTGAGTACCCCCATCCCTGTTATGACAATTTCTTTGTGTAGCATCCGTTTAAGGTAAAAAAGGTAAAAATGTGTCGGTAAACTTATGTTTTTTCACTTGCTTACGCTTCGTGATCTGATTATTGTGGATGTGTTATTCTTGACTTTCTTCATCTTCGCTTTCCAATTGTTGAAGAATCAAATTGCGTAACTCTTCTTTGTTGGGAAGGTATAATTGATATTTGGAACCGGCTGTTCATGCCGTATGTGGCGTATTCGACTAACAATTCGTCTTTTTCTTTCGACAAGATAATACCGATAGGCGGATTATCTCCTTCAATGTTTTCTTCTTTGGCAAAATATCCCATGTACATATTTATTTGTCCGACGTCGTTATGTTTGACCTCGCGGATTTTCAAGTCAATCAATACAAAACAGCGGAGAATGCGATGATAAAATACCAAGTCCACACGGTATGGCGTATTGTTTATCGTCATCCGGTACTGCCTCGCGAAAAACGTGAATCCTTTGCCTAATTCCAATAAAAACGATTGCAAATTATTGAGCAGCCGTAATTCAAGTTCCGTTTCAGAAATGGAATACGGTTCGGAAATTTTGAGAAATTCAAAGACATACATATCTTTGATAATATCGGTAGGCGATTCAACAATTTGACCGTGTTTTGCTAACGGTAAAACTTTTTCTTTCTCTTTTGACAAAGCCAGACGTAAAAACAATCCCGAATCTTTTTGCCGTTTGAGTTCAGGGACAGACCAATGTTCAATCAATGCTTGCTGTTCATAAAAACTGCGTTCTAAATCGTCGTCAATTTTCAGTAGTTCGAAGTAATGAGACCAACTCAATTTGTGAGAAAGCTTCTCACAAATTGGGTAGCGGATATATAATAACCTCATATAATTGAGATTAGATCGACTGAACCCTTTGCCGTGCAATAGTTTAAGGTCACGTGACAGCTTTTCTAAAAGTGCGCTGCCGTACACCGCTTTTTCTTTTCCTTGTTGTTCATATTCGACAATATACTGTCCGATTTTCCAGTAAGTTTCGACAAGACAATTATGTATGGCTATTATTGCACGGTTTTGTTCTTGCGAAAATTCTGCAGAAATTTGTTGTACTAATTCTTCGTATGGTTTTGAAGATTCTTGGTTTGTGAGGATTTTGTTCATATTTACCACACGATTTTTACTTGTCTATGCAAATTATGTTCAATTTATGCGATGGCTTCGTACCAATCGGAAAAGTAAATTAAAAATTTCTTTTTTGAATTTTGTTTTTATTCTGTTACGGTTTTAGTATTCAAGATTTTGAGGAAATTTTATTCAATTGAGCAACTCTTCCGTTTGTTTTCAAGTTGAACGTTATTGTTTGATAAATTTTTATTTGGGTTGTATTTCGTTGTTTTGTTGTTTGATTTGAGAAATAATCCATTCCGTTCCATTTTTATTCCAGTTTTTACATAATAGGATCAACGCGCGTATCAACCAAATAAAAAAAACGACCATCGAAATAAAAAATATTGCAAACCATTGTTCTTTGGTCAAATAAAATTTATCTTTAAAATCTGCGGTAATGAGAGTTATAAGACATGTTATAAAAAGTCCCAATGGAGCAATCCAAGCATTTTGAGATAATATAGCATTTTGATTTTCAATGAACGCAAGTTTTAATTTGTCTTGAGTTGTCATTATCACTTCTTGTTCGAGATTAACGTGTATCGTTATATTTTTCCCAAATTCGCTATGGATACTTATTGATTTGCCGCGATCGCTATGTTCTTTGCTACTTCGTTGTGGACACATTTTTTCCCTCTTGAGATGGTAATAATCCTAATATACCTAAAGCATGTTGACTGACAAAACCGCAATGATTACAAATAAGTCCTATCGTAGGCAATGCCGTAGTAGTGAGTTGATAAGCATAAAGCTGTTCTTGTAAGTTATTTAAAAAATAGCCGTCCGCAATAGAAAAATCGTTATTATGACACATTGGACAACAAAATGTATCCGGTAATTCTTCGATAATTTTTTCTCTGATTTTTCTCTTTTTTTCTTCATTTAACATAATTCTCATAGTTTTAATATTCCCTTAAATACAATTTTTCTCTTTTACTTTAACGATTTGATATAAACCCGATACGTTTTATAACGTTTTGCTCCGACTCGCTCAATGATTCGGTTGATTTTCGCGTTGTCTTCGTCCGTCCAGCTTAATTCGCCGGCTTTGAATTTTCGCGTATTTTTGCCGTAATTCAACGTTTCAAGAATGAGACGCTCCGCAATGCCGCGTTGACGGTATTCCGGCAAAACGCAAAGCACCATCATTCGCGCGGTTTCTATTTGTTTCAAACCGCGATAAAACCGCCATATTCCAATCGGCAATCCCCGCCATGTCAGACGTCCGTTGAGCGGACGAATCGCTTCGTTCAAATCGGGCATTGTCACCGAGAAACCAATCGGTTCGCCGTCCTTTTCCGCGAGCAAAACCATATTTTCATCGCCGAATATGCTTAACTGTTTGGCGTAATAATGCACTTCGGCGTCGGTCAATTTGACGCACGCCCACCACCAGTTTTTTCTCGCGTGATCATAAATTTTCATACACCGCTGCACGTCGTTTTCAAAATTGCGTTTCGAAAACGGACGCACCGTGATTCCCGTTTGACGCGACGTAATGCGTTCGAGAAACGGCTGCCATTTTTTCACAATGTCGTAAGGATCGTTAAACCACCAGGCGTAAAGGTCTTTGTTTTTTTTAAATCCCCACGCTTCGATTCGTTGCGGATAATACGGCGGATTATGCGGCATCATCAAACGCGGCGGAGAATCGAAACCGTCAATCAAAGCGCCGCATTCGTAATTGGTCGAATACGTCGTCGGTCCCATGATCGCGTTACGTCCTTTTTTGCGAACCCATGCCGACGCCCGTTCAAAAAGCGAGTCGGCAACTTCTTGATCGTCAACCGACTCGAACAATCCGAAGTTGCCGATATTCGTTCCGTTTTGTTCGTTATAATGCGGGTCGTCCGACGCCAAAATCCGTCCGACAACTTCGCCGTCGCGGACGGCAAGAAATTTCACCGCATCTCCGTGTTTCAAAAACGGATGCTTTTTCGGATTGAGCGTATTCCGAACATCAATTTTCAACGGCGGAATCCAATACGGGTCGTTCCGATAAATTTGCCAAGGAAAATCAATAAACTGAGCAAGCTCTTTTGATGTGCTAACTTCTTTAACTATCACGAGTCGTTTAACCTTTATTATTAGGCAGAAAACGGGAATATTAAAAGTTGAACGAGCGTTATACCATCGTTTCGACGGAAACGGCAATTTTTCCAACTTTTAACTTTTTGTTTTTTAATTTTCAACTTTTTTCATTGCGGCATATTTTCTATCGCTTTCAGCGAATCCTGACCAGTTTCCGGGTAATCGTAAATACGGTAGGTTTTATTGCGGATCGCTCCTCCTTTTTCGAGACTTCCGCGCGAAAAACGGTTCGACTCCAAGACCCACGAAAACTCCGCTTCTTCAATTCCCCAATCTAGCACTTTCGGCACCAGCGCGTCCATGAGCAGCAACGGCAATCCCTGCAACTGATATTCCGGCAGGACATTGGTGCTTAAAACGCGTATCCGTTTAATTCTTTCTTTATGACGCAGCAATTTCAGAAAACCGAACGGAAATAATCTTCCATCAATTTCTTTAATGCGCGGGTTATAATCCGGCAACACAAACGCCGCGCCAACCATTTTGCCTTTGACTTCAACCGCGACGGCAAGTTCCGGCACAATCAAATATCTCAACCCCGACGCCATCTGTTTGAGTTCCGCATCCGACATCGGCACGAATCCCCAAGTGTTGGTCAGCGACCGATTGTAAATATTCAAAAATAACTCGACGTCGCGCATAAAATGCCGTTTGTCAAGCGAGCGAACTGTTGCTCCGGTTCGTTCCGCCACAATCTTTGAAATTGGCAGCAGTTTTTCGCGGATTTTCGGAAGCATATTGATATTTCCCCAATACGAATACAAATCCTGCGATTTTCGAAAACCGTATTCTTCGACTAACCGTTCATAATAAGGCGGATTGTAAGTCATCATAAAATAAGGAGTTGAGTCAAATCCGTCAATCAAAAGCCCAAGCGTATGATTTAGCGACGGATTCACCGGTCCCCGCACGATTTTCATACCTTTTTGCTGAAGCCAACCAAACGCGGCGTCAAAAAGTAGGTGAGAAACTTCAGGATTGTCAATCGACTCAAAGAAACCAAAAAATCCGATATTTTCGTTATAACGCTCGATATGGCTACGATTTACGATAGCGGCAATCCGTCCGACAACTTCATTGTTTTTTACAGCAATAAACGTCTGACACTCATTTTTTTTATAAAAAGGGCAAAACGCGTAATTAACGAGAGATTTTTGTTCGCTTTGTATCGGCGGAATCCAATAGGGATTATTTTTGTATAAAATCCACGGAAACTCCAGGAATCGCTTTTTGTCGCGCGAAGATTCAACTTGGATAATCTGTAATTTATTCATATTTCAAAAGTTGAATTTTGTAATGTTGTTGACGCTGTTGTTACCGTGATATTTACTATTTATCGGAAAAACGCAACGAGAGCATTATAACAGAGATAGCGAATATGGTCAAAGCAAGGGCGGGGAGATATTTTGCAATTATTCAGGAGTAATGTTTACCTGAAAACCGCGTTCCTTGCGGGACGCATCCGCCAAATGGAAAACGAACATAGAAAAGATGAAACGTGCGGCGGTTGCACGGGAATGGCGGCGCGGTCTTTGTCTCCCCAAAACGATTTCGCGTTCTTCTTGGAACAAAAATGACGGCTTTTATTCTTTTTCCCAATTTCTAACGTCCGTGAAATGTCCGGCAATTGCGGCGGCGGCAGCCATTGCGGGAGAAACAAGATGCGTCCGCGCGTCTTTTCCCATGCGTCCTTCAAAATTGCGGTTACTCGTTCCGGCGCAACGTTTTCCTTTTGGCACGCGATCGGGATTCATCGCCAAACACATACTGCAACCGGGTTCGCGCCATTGAAAACCGGCTTCCGTGAAAATTTTGTCCAATCCTTCCGCTTCCGCCTGACGCTTGACCATTCCGCTTCCCGGCACAACAAGAGCAGTGACGGACTTTTGCACTTTTTTTCCTTTGGCGAGAGCGGTTTTGATAATTTCCGCCGCCGCACGTAAATCTTCAATCCGTCCATTCGTGCATGAGCCGATAAAAACGTAATCCACTTGAATATTTGTTACCGAATCGCCGGATTTTACGTTCATATATTCTAACGCCGATTCGACGTTTTTTCGAGCAATCGGATCGTCGTAATCGCTTGTATGCGGAATTGTTGCGCTGATTCCAACGACTTGTCCGGGATTTGTTCCCCATGTGACTTGCGGCTCGATTTCTGTTGCGTCAATCGTAATTTCACGGTCAAATTTCGCATCGGAATCGGTTGTCAGCGTTTTCCAGTAAGCAACGGCGGTCTCCCAATCCGCGCCTTGCGGAGCGTGATTTCGACCTTTTAGATACGCAAATGTCGTTTCATCGGGAGCGACCATCCCGAAACGCGCTCCGGCTTCAATCGTCATATTACAAATCGTCATTCGTTCTTCCATCGTCATCGCGCGAATGACTTCGCCGGCATATTCGATGCAATATCCGGCGCCGCCTTGAGTTGTAATTTTTCCAATAATCGACAAAATTAAATCTTTTGCCGACACGTCGGGCTGTAATTTTCCGTTGACAGTGATACGGAACGTTTTGGGCGGTTTTTGCCGAAGCGTTTGCGTCGCAAAGACATGCTCCACTTCGCTTGTTCCGATTCCAAACGCCAACGCTCCAAACGCCCCGTGCGTTGCCGTATGACTATCGCCGCAAACAATCGTCATTCCCGGTTGAGTGTAACCTTGTTCCGGTACGACAACGTGAACGACTCCTTGATCGGGATCGTCAACGTCGTAAAGTTTGAAATCGAAATCCTTTGCGTTCTGCCGCAATGTCTCAATCTGCTGTCTGGCAATCGGATCGGCGATTGGTTTCGAGCGGTCGGTCGTCGGCACGTCGTGATCTTGGACGCCGACAACCCGATTTTTGCGGCGTAATTTTCTTCCCGCAAGTCGAAGTCCTTCAAACGCTTGCGGACTTGTTACCTCGTGACAAAGCTGCAAGTCGATATAAAGAAGCGTATCGCCTGCCGGTTCAACGCGAACAACGTGGTCGTCCCAAATTTTCTGAAACATTGTGCGGGGAGAAGTCATTGACATAATTCGTGAATTTGACGCCTATATCGTAATGAAAATGAAATTTACAACGAATGTTTATTTATTATCCAATTTTACTCATTGACGTCAACACGTTCACCACGAAGTCGCGAAGAAGCACGAAGGAAGCACGAAGTTTTTTTAAGTGGGCAAATGATTGTTTTCATCACAGAGCCAAAAATTCCGCATAAAATTCCCCTCCGTTGAAGCGGCGCAGCCCTACAAAACGTGAGTTCAACACGATTTCGTCCCAACAAGGCAATGAGAATAAAATATTGGTAGCCCCGCGCGTAAGCAAGGGGTTTCGGTTGGGAATGTTACCCCCGTCGCTTACCGCTCACGGGTTGCCAAGCGGAAATAAAATGAAACGCAATACCCGTTTGAACACCCTACCTGTAAAGACGAAATGATGCATAACCTACGGCAAAACGTTTAAATTACTTATATTGCCATTAATCACGGAAATTTTAATCGGCGGTTTATTCACGAACAGTTATACGCTCACCAATCGTTGTAATAATCAAATTCTAATACTTCGGCGAAAAAAAATAATAGAATTTTAAAATAATGTTGCCTCTGATTGCATAAAAACCGTTTCGATGGACGATATAAAAATCAGGAATTTTTACCGAAAGGCAAGCGCAAAAATTACGAAATTGTAATAACGTCCTTCTATTCCGGTAAAATTGCGGGAGAATAAGCGTTATTCCCCGTAAGTAAGAGCGACAAGATTTTCACAAAGACTCAGGAGGAGCTAGCATGGAAAATCACCCAAGTTTTTTACCCCCCCCCCCCGCACTAGTCTGTGTATTTTAACAGGCAAGCGAGATTTCAACTCCTTTGGGAAAAGGGTTGGATTGTTTCTGGCGTCAATCACGACGGCAACCTGTCTCTTTCAGGTTCCCGCAACTCATGCCGAAGATTGGGATTACGCCGCATCGACAACGATCAGTTCCGACGCCGAATATTCCAATATCAAAAACTTCAACGGCGGAGATACGCTCAATATTACCGTGAAAAACGGTCAGGGAGCAAATCACGTGAATGATGAGCATGGAGGTTGGTTTGACAGGGACGTTACATTCGGAACAACGAATTCGTCTCCCAATATTTTCGACGCCAACAATAACCGGGTTAATCCTGACAACATCAAGCACGTCAAGATTGATTTACAAGCTCAAGATCATGAGACGAGTTATACCTATTTGGATGAGGGCACTTATTTAATTTTCGGCGAAAAAACTTCCGGCAACACAAAAGCCGGTTCGGCTTCGTGGACGGTCAAAGAGGGCGATACTTTTCACGTTATAAATAGTATCGTCGGCAATCCGGGAGAATCCATATTGCAATTCGGCGGCAATAGCGACTATAACGAGGCCGGCGAGTATTACGGTAACGGCGGAGACGGTACGTTCACGGTGAACGGCGGAAACGTCAAGTTCACAGAAGGCACAGAGTTGGCGCTTGGCGGTTGGGGTAAAACCGGCGGAAACGGTACGTTCACGATGACCGGAGGAGATGTCGATTTTTTGGATAGTTATTTGGGTCTCGGTGGAACCGGTAACTATGATTATGATCTCAATAAATCCAACGATGGTGTAGGCAGATTTGATTTGAGTGGCGGAACGTTCAAAATATCTGGAGGCATATACGCCTCTAGCAATAGCAATAGCGTTCTCAACCTGACCGGCGGGAACTTAATACTCAAAAGTGAGTATAATGGTGAGTGTTGGTATGGCGGTGATGTTGGCGTGTATGAGGGCACAATCAATATTGGCGCCAACGCCAAAGTAACATTGGAAGGAGCGAGACATTACGTTGACGCAAACCAAATCAATATCGCAAAAGGAAGTACGTTTGCGTTTGACGTTTCGGGTCTTACTTCAAACGATACGGACGCCGCCGTAAATTTGAGAGCCTCTCAGTCCGGCGAGCTTGGAAAATTTAACGTCGAGATACTGAATGCCAAAGCCGAAGATTTTATAAGCGGCAGTGCAAACACCTATAACTTAATCAATGCTCCCGGCGTCTATTTCACTTTAGGTAGTTTTGACGTCATCGTAAACGACAGAGAAGGTTTTAGGTATGACGTCGACGCTTCAATTATAGGACAGGACTCGGTAAAAGTTGCAATTAAATACGACTCCGGCAATATTGACAACAATAATAGAGTTGCCGAGTGGAATTCGAACGAGGCGAATGCTTCGTGGAGCGGAAACGCCTGGGATGTGACTGATAGTGACTCGCACCATTTCAAAAACGACGACCAGGTTAAATTTAAAAGCGGCGCCGCCAATCAAAACAAAAACATTACCGTAAGTCAAAACGGCGTTACGGTTGCAAGACTATCAACATCAGATCCGGCGATGTTGGTTGACAGTTCCGCCAATTACACGTTTGAAGGCGGTAGTATTACCAGTACATTAGGCGACTTTAAAAAAGCCGGCTCCGGAACATTAACCATTAAAAACGAGCTTAATTTTACCGGTAAGGAAGTCGATTTGACGGCGGGCAATACGGTTGTTGACGGAAAGATCACCGCAGATAACGTGATAGTTGACAGCGGCGCAACTCTTTCCGGCGGTAAGGGCGAGATTGCGGTGATTGTCGGCAATTTGACGTTCAACGACGGATCGTTCCATCGCCCCGGTCATTCGCCCGGAACTTTTACCGTCGATGGAGATATCAACTACAACGCCGGATCAAAGGTCTATCTTGATTTCGGAAAAACTGCCGATTTCGTTCAGACAATCAATTCCGGCAATATCAAATTCGCTTCCGATGCCGTCGGCAAAGTCAAAGTTATTGTCGGCAACAGCGGTGATCTTACCGTGAATGATAGCGAGGAAAAGCACACGGTCTTTCAAGCGGGCGGAACAATTCAACTCGGCGCTCAAGACATTAATGACAACACTTGGGTTGCTGCTGCTGATAACACGATTACCATTGACGACTCCGCCAGCGGCGGTAGCGGCGACCATAAGATCGTATTTTCCGGCGTCTCTGGAATTGAACTTCAACAAGCGAAAGTGATTAACTCAAAACAACTTGAGTTGACTGCAATGGGAACGATTGTTCCGTTACCTTCCGATATTACGCCGAATCAATTGGCGTTTTTCAATTCTCTTGACGAGGTGAGAGATTTGGGAACGTTTGCGAATTATCTGAAAGCGTCTCTTTGGGAAAGCGGTACGGTCGATAAGGCGGCTCTTGAAGCGGCGTTGCCGACCGTCAATTCCGCGTTATTTGTCGCTTCGCAGCGGAATGTCGTTTCCGCCAACCGTTCGATTTATAACCGTTTGCATTTCCTTCAAGACGCCCAACCGCGTCTCGGCGGATTCGCGAATGGAGAAACGATTTTTCGCGGTCAAAACAGCGCTTGCGACCCGTGCGGTTCGGTTTCCGATCCTCGCAATTCGAGGAACAGTTTAACCGCCAACGCATGGTTTGAAGGTTTCGGCGACTTCCTGCGACAATCCAATACGGGAACGTTGCAAGGTTATCGATCCAATGTCGGCGGATTCAATCTCGGTGTTGATCAA
This sequence comes from Planctomycetaceae bacterium, assembly GCA_031269105.1. Classification (GTDB taxonomy): domain Bacteria; phylum Planctomycetota; class Planctomycetia; order Pirellulales; family Thermoguttaceae; genus WRMR01. Next base: position 40,717 of record JAISZO010000203.1, read on the forward strand.
CGAATCAATCGGTATACGATTTTAGGAATCGGTTTCGGCGGCGCTTATGCGGACATGAAAACAAACGATCATTCCCAATGGGGCGACGTGGAACAGTATATTTTCTCCCTTTACGGTTCGCGTTCGTGGGATAACTGGACATTTTCTTTTGCGGGCGGTTACGCCTACAGCGATTACGATTTGACTCGTCACCCCGTCGGCGTGGAAATCCGCAGCAACCATAACGGCGATCAGTATTTTGCGTCTTTTGAATTGGCGCAGAAATTACGATTCGCAAAATACGACTTGACTCCGTTCTACGCTCTTGACTTCGTCCGTCTGGAAGAAGAAGGATACGATGAATATACGACCGGAAGCAACGCGCTTGCGTCAAGTATCGACGCGCAAAATACCAATTCGTATTTGCAGACAATCGGCGTCAAGTTTGGTCGTTCGAGAAGATGGCATGGTTGGATCGTCAATCCTTCCGTCACCGCCGGTTGGGTTCACGATTACGGCGCCGGAAATATTTACACAACCGCGCAATACGCGGGAGGAAGCCGATTCACGATCAAAGGCGCCGCAATCAATAAAAATCGCGGTTTGATCGGAGCAAATCTGAGTATCGCGACAAGTCCGAATTTGACAATTTTCGGCGGCTATAACGGAGAATTTGCCGGTCATTTCCAGGTTCAAACCGCTCAAGCCGGATTGAATTACGCATTCTGATTTCCCACAGCAAACCGTTCGGAAAATTTCCGACGAAAAAATCAAGAAACAACCTCTTCTTCCTTTGTTTCTCTTAAATACAAGGTAAACAACATTGTTTGCCTTGTATTTTTTCTTTTTTCTCACACAAAGGCGCAAAGTCACGAAAGAATAAAATATTGGCAGCCCCGCGCGTAAGCAAGGGGTTTCGGTTGGGAATGTTCCCCCCGTCGCTTACGCTCACGGGCTGCCAAAATGAGATACAGATTTTTCATGCGCAAAAGATGATACTTTCAATTTTTGCTATTTATTTTCACTAACCTCTTTGAAACCAATAGGTTCAATAAAAACGATAACTCAAATAAAAATGAAACGCAATGCCCGTTTGAACACCCTACCCGTGCGGGGCTTTGATATTTTGATCTTATGGAACAATTCTATTGAATAAACTGTTCGTCTCCGCCGTTGGCGTGAACCGTAATTTCGCCGACGTCTTCGAGTTTTCGCACAACATCGACAATTTCCTGCTGCACGCGTTCCACGTCCGACGCGCGCATCGGACCAAGAAAATCCATTTCTTCCTGCAACATCTTTGCCGCGCGTTTCGACATGTTGCGGAAAATTTTCTCTTTGAGTTCCTCGCTCGCTCCTTTGAGCGCGGACGCCCATTGCGACGTTTCGACGTTTTTGAGAATCGCTTGAATATCAGGATCGGCAAGTTTGAGAATATCTTCAAATACGAACATCAGCCGCCGAATTTCATCCACCAATTCGGGATCGTCCTGACCGAGATTTTCCATGATGTTACGTCCGGTCTGACGGTCAATGACGTTCAAAATTTCCGCGACGCTTTCTACTCCGCCCGCATTTTCTAACTTTTGACTCATCACGCTGGACATCCGGTTTTCGAGACCTTTTTCTACTTCTTTGATGATTTCCGGGCTGGTTTGCTGCATCGTGGCGATGCGGCGGATGACCTCAAGCTGGCGTTCCGGTTTGAGCGCGTTGATAACGTCCGCTCCCTGTCCGGGCGTAAGATGCGACACAATCAAGGCAATCGTTTGCGGATGTTCGTCAATAATGAATGTCAACAGGTTTTCGCTGTCCACTTTTTGTAAAAATCCGAAAGGAATTGCTTCGAGCGAATTTTTGACCTGCTCAAGAACGATTTGCGCGTTTTGTCCGAGCGCGTCTTCGACAAGCGATTGCGCAACCTGAAAACCGCCCGCTCCGCCAATCAATTTCGTCGGATTCGCTTTGGAAAATTCGCGGATCACGTTTTCCTGTTCTTCGGGCGTGATGATTCCCAACTTGGCAATTTCAACCATGACCGCCTCGACCTGTTGCGGTTCAAGCCGATTCAAAAGTTCCGACGCATGTTCTTTTGGAATACTAATCAAAAAAACGGCGGCTTTACGAAGACTGTTTTGTGCCATGACATTACGTCAATAAATAATGGGATTTTTCGTTCACGAAAATACTTAAACTCGCGCATTTTCCCGAAATATGAAATCAGAAATCAGGAAGAATACGCAATTTCAGCAAACATTCCGGTTTCTTCTTCGAGCGTCAACACAAATTGTTCATCGGAAAACGGAGCGGTCATCGTGTTGTTTTTTTGCAATACTTGAATGAATTTATCCAGAATAATCGTTGCAATCGTTTCGGTTGATGCAGATTTTGCGGGAAGAAATTTAACGTCTTTTGCCGGAAATTCCCATTTTCTATTAAGAACTTTGATATGCAACTGTCCGGCTTCGTTTTGCAATTTCATGTCGGGATCGTATTCCGCGATAAGAATTTTGTGTTCAAATTGTTCGAGAATCGCGCGAAGCAGATGTTCCGCCAACACAAAGTCGATAACGCAGCCGAAATCATCTGGTTTTCCAGAGATTTTCAGCTTTGCGCGAAAAGTATGACCATGCAACGGCTCAACCACAGCGATTCCATGTTTTTGAACGGAAATTTCTCCATCCGCGTTTTTAACAATCTGTGTCGGAATGAATTTGACCCAATGGGACGCGGAAAAACGTAAACTGTCGCGGTCAATGATGACGGAAAATTTAGGCATAATAAAATCCTGAAAGAGTATTTGTGCGTTTAGTATTGATTTCAATCGTTTCTTAAACAAAAACGCCTACGATTCCAAAGTCGTTAAATTGTTAATCCCCAATAGTTACACATTCGCATAATCCATAATCATTGTCAATGCAAAAAACAAGAACTACAAATAGAGAATATTTACTTTTTAAAAATTATCAATAACCGTGTCGGCGAGCGGCTCTGTACTTGCGAATAGTATTTGTTATAATCTTTTCGTCGATTTTATTGTTGTTTTTCTTAAAAAAGCGGTTGTTGATTTGCTATAACCTTTTTACTAGAAATAACTTGGGTTCGACAATATCACTTTTTTATTTTCCGTTTTGAAAACGACTGATAATACATAACAAGAAAACATTTATGTCAACAGAACCGTTTGGACGCCTAGATCATCATTTTGAAATTCGGGAAAAATTGCTTCCGTATTGCCGTTTGAAAGCGGGAGAAATAGGGAGCGATTCCCAACGCGGACACAAAATCGGCGTCCAGAACGCTGTTGCGCTGGACAATGTGCAAAAAATATTCGGACATGAAAAAGCGGTTTTGGGAATTCAAGACCCGCCGTATAATGTTGCAGTCGGTGCGGAAAATACAAATAATCTTTTCAAATGGAATTTGAAAGATTATGATGAATCTATCAATCGCAATTTGTTTCTTTACGTTTTTGAAATAACGGCGCCGAGAGGTTTCGGCGACACTTGGGCGTTTGGTCATTTGCATGAATTAGAACCTGATTTCAAACGTCCCAACAAAAAGGTTGATGAAACCCTACAAAGGCGAATACGATTTATACTTAGATTGGTTTGATAACTGCAAAAAACAACATTACGTCAAAATCGAAGTCAAAGCGTCGCGGGCAAATGATCGGAAAAAAACGACGCTCCGCTTTATATCAAAGCGTTATCTTCAGAGAGTAAATCTTCGTTTTTAATGAATTTTCAACAACTTAAACCCAAATGTTGCGACGTATTCCTTTGGATTGCCGTTTATCGCGACGCTATCAAATATTGGGTCATTAATTCCAATGCAATCCAAACGCATAACGATTTTACGCCGCAACATCGAAATGAAACGACCGCCGGACGTGAAAGAGATTATCGTAAAGAAGATATTTACGAAGGACAAATTATGGTTACGGAAAAAACATCAAAACGTTTGACAAATATCTTGCTGCCGGAAACAGCTTAAAAAAAGCGGTTATTCAACAGTACAAATTAATGAAATGACGCAATGAATGCGTAAGTCATTAAAAAGCCGAATACTAAATCATAGAACTGCTAAAAATTCAAACTTTATTATTACAATATCAATACGGAACGAAACTCTTTATAAGTTGAGTAATAAAAAAGATAGATTTTCTCTTTAGAAAAATTAAAATCAACAAAAACAATTTACCAACAATGCCGTCGAACGATTTGCAATCAAATTCTCAAAAATCTATATCACAAAAACCCGGGCGCACTCCGATGCCGGAGCAGCCGCCGAAAATCCGCGCCCGAAATTTTCTGGAGGTTCCGCTTGGTTACACGCCGGAAATGGCGAGGCAGGAAGCGGCGCGGTGTATCGGCTGCAAAAAACCGTTGTGCGTAACCGGATGTCCGGTGAATGTCAACATTCCCGCGTTTTTGAAGTTGATTGCCGACGGAGAATTTGCCGCCGCCGCGAGAAAAATCAAAGAAACAAACGCTTTGCCCGCCGTTTGCGGTCGCGTTTGTCCGCAGGAATCGCAATGCGAATCGAAGTGCATTCTCGGCAAAAAATTTGAACCGGTCGCTATCGGACGTTGCGAGCGGTTTGCCGCCGATTTTGAACGCGCGAATCCTCTTGTTGAAAAATCGCAAATTCTCTCAAAAAACGGAAAAAAAATCGCCGTCATCGGCGCGGGACCGTCCGGCATTACCGTAGCGGGCGACTTAATTTTGCTCGGTTACGAAGTAACGATTTTTGAAGCGTTTCATAAACCGGGCGGCGTTCTTATGTACGGGATTCCTGAATTTCGGTTGCCGAAAGAAATTGTCGAAAAAGAAATTGACGGTATTCGGCGTCTCGGCGTGAAAATCGAATTGAATCAAGTTGTCGGAAAAACCGTAACGATTGACGAACTTCTCGAAAAAGACGGTTTTGACGCGGCGTTTATTGGAGTTGGAGCCGGTTTGCCGATGTTTTTAGGGATTCCGGGCGAAGATTTCAACGGCGTTTATTCGGCAAACGAATATCTGACTCGCAGCAATCTGATGAAAGCGTATCAATTTCCCGACTACGATACGCCGGTCGTTCGCGGAAAAAATGTTTGCGTGGTCGGCGGCGGAAATGTCGCGATGGACGCCGCGCGAACCGCGTTGCGGTTAGGCGCGGAATCGGTGAAAATCGTTTACCGCCGTTCCCGAAACGAGTTGCCGGCGCGGGCGGAGGAGATTCATCATGCGGAAGAAGAAGGCGTGGAATTTCAGCTTCTCGCAAATCCGAAGGCGTATCTTGCCGACGAACAATCGCGAGTTCGCGCGATGCGGTGTATTCGCATGACGCTCGGCGAGCCGGACGCGTCTGGTCGGCGGCGTCCGGTCGAAGTTCCCGATTCTGATTTTGAAATAGAAACCGATTGCGTCATTGTCGCCGCCGGAGCGTTAGCGAATCCGTTATTGACGAAAAATACGCCGCAACTTGAATTAAACAAATGGGGATATATTGTCGCCGACGAAACGACGGGGCAAACGAGCAAACCGCGATGCTGGGCGGGCGGCGACATTGTCACCGGCAGCGCGACCGTCATTTTAGCAATGGGCGCGGGACGCGCAGCGGCAGAAAATATTCATAAATTTCTTTCGGGAAAAGCGGAAAATTAAGAGTGACAAGCCGTCAGGTACCAGTGTTCAGATACCAGGTCAGGATTGCGGAAGTTAAAAGATAAAAACTAAAAGTGAAAAATGACGTTCCAAAGCGTCAGCGAGGGTGAAACGCCGCGTACTCGTTACCGTTTGTCGTCAGCGTTGATTTTCAACATACGAGAGTCAAACGCCGAGCCCTTTTCCTTTGAACAATCCCCAATGAAATCGGGGGTAGGAAAGTCCCGCAGGGATGAAACGATGCATAACCGTAGGTGAAGCGTAGCGCAACCTACGGACAAGACAGCGCTGAATAACCAAGTCCCGCAAGGGACGAGATCATCCATTAAGATTGCTGCCGTTTGTAAAATTACACCATACGGATGTAATTTTAATGCGTTGACTCCATGTTATAGTCTAAATTTTTGCGGAGAAAATAGAGAGCGGTAATCAGGAAACAGATTTTTTCAGAATCCTGATTTTACCGCAACAGTACATAAGTTACTTAAACTGGCGATAGACTTTTTTGGCGGCTTTCTCTCCAACATAACCACCACCGAAAATACCGCCCCAATAACCGATAAATCCTCCAATTGCACTTCCCGGTCCCGGGCAAATTATCGTTCCTCCTACCGCGCCAAGATAAGCGCCGCCTGCTCCGCCTGCGTAACTCCCCACTCCATCGCCTACCATACCAACTGCATTTTCTGCTGTGGGTTCAAGCGCCAGATTAGCTGCATCCGGTCCGTGAGTAACCAACGATTTTACAACTTTATCCAAAACTCCGGCATGGGTATTGGGGGAAACATAACCGCCGATACAAACGATCAACACAAACATTATAAACACATTTTTCATACTAAACTTCCTTTCAAAAATATATTTGGAAACTGAAATTGAATCTGAAACAAACAAACGATGATTGTTACTCATAATGACCTCGTGAAATTTAAGAGTTAAAGAACTTTCGACAAAATTTTTACGTATTTTCTAATTGTCTGCCAGTAAGTTGATTTGGGAAATTTATTTATCTCTTTTGGGGCTTCCAATTTATGAGACCGGTTACTGCTCGGTAATTCCGGACGATAATGGGAAGGATTATTGTGTTCCGCTTTAAACTCGTTTTCTGTCAACGCCCGATCCATTGCACTCGGAACATGCTTGGAATATTCGTAACCCGGTTTATGACCGGCGTCCCAAGGTTTAGAAGGCGACATAAATTTTCCAGTAAGCGGATCGCGAACTTGCCCCGTGCTGGATTCACGGGCATTTTCCCAAACTTGTCGGCGAGTTTCCTGCGAAAGCGGATACCGTTTATACGGACGATCCGTTGTTTGAGCAAATGTCATACCACAACATAAAGCGGTAATTAAAATGATTGAAAAACTAATTTTTTTCATAATATTTTCCTAAGTTAAATCTTATTGAACAGGAAATAAAACAAACACAAAACAGTAAGCGAATTTTTCGTCGTCAATTTTTTCTTTTTGTTGAATGTTCAAAAGGTCTCAATCTTTGATAGATATAACAAAAATAAACGCGGAATCTGACAAAAATTTTCTACGAACGGCTACAAATATTTTTTGTTGCAACAACAAGATTAAACCGGAAAAACGAAAAATCTGACAGAAAAATTTTTCCCGTTTCAATAAGGGCAACGATCAACCAGTATTTCCGGCTTGGAAATTAAATGATCGTAAATCTTTCGTAACCGTGTTCCTTCCGGCGGAGCAATTGACGGCGGGATTTGTTGCAATCCGTTGTTGTGCGTAACAAAAAATTTCTTCCCAATCATCGAAAAGAAATATCAAATCCTTCCACGCCAATTCTAATCGGTCAACATTTTGTTCATACCTCGCTAAAAAACATTTTCGTAACGCTCTTGTGTTTGCTAATGTCAACGCTCCGAAATAATCGTTTCTCTCTGCGTATCCGTTTTTAATTGCGTTTTGTAAATGTTCCAGCCGCTCGTCAACTTCCTTGTGAGTTTCGTGATCATCATTCCAAATTCCTAAATCAATTTCGAGAATCGACGTCGCCGCAAAACGTTCATAACGCCAATAATGCCCCAAATAATCATTCGGAATTTTATTCCAGGAAACCTGCCCGATTTGTTTACGATATTGATCCGATTTTGTCGTCTTGCCCTGATGTAAAGCATTACGCGAAAGAATATCACACGCAACAGATTTTACTAACAGCGAGTTGCTTTGGATAAATGTTTCAATAATATTTTCGTTGCGCAATTTTCCTAATCTATTTGCGAAAAACAATAATCGGGCAATATGCCGGTCTTTGCGAATTGCGCCGGTCCGTTCAGAATCAATTAACTGAAATACCGCAATGATCGGGTCGTGATCAACCTGAATGATTTCTAAACCGCAATCTTGCGAATACCCGTTTGTCCTTCCACAAGAATAATTTTTTTATAACCAAAACGTTTGGCGGTATCAATTTTCAATGAAAGCGTATTGGAATCGACCGACAATAATTTTCCTTTGGTCAAACAAAAACAACCCGTAGAAACAACCGTATCCGGCAAACAAATTCCGGTCAAACGCTGCAAAGCGGCAATCATTGCGGGCAACGACAACGACGAACCGCCGCCAGTTTGATCAAGATAAATATCGACAAGCGGTTCACCGAGATTATGTTGAAACGGTTTGAATAAATCGAATATAAGTTTTGCAGCATTGTAAGCGTGTGATTCAAATTCATTATATTCACTTGACGCCGTGTTGCCGTAAGTTATTTTTTCGTCAATAATCAAAAAACCAAGTCGCCCGTTACTGTTATTGACAGTCAACACCGGAACATAATGTTGCGGCGGTCCGCACAATACATGTTGAGCGGTTCTCGTAATCCATGTGTTGGCTTTTTGTAACCATTCAACATTGGGATTATCTTTCACTTTTTGCGCAGTCTCCTTGTCGGACGACAGCGAACCAAACCATTGCCAGTCAGGATTTGATGGAGCAAGAAACACAATAATTATAGTTGCAAAAATGGTAAAAAGCATTTGACACGGTAACCGTTACTCAATTGAATAAACAGCGGTTGTTCGAGAAATTCACGGCGGATATTATCGGCAAACATTTTCAGATGGACATTCCATTGATTGTCCGTATCGAGATTTTGAAACGCCGGCTTTTCGGCAGGATGCAATCTATCGGGGTTCCAATCCCCCCTAAAAGTCGGGGGGTTCTGAAACTGGTATACGTACGCTTCGGGAAAAAGGTTGGGTTCCAATCCCCCCTAAAAGTCGGGGGGTTCTGAAACATCATACTCCGTCGTTCGACAAAATTCACGAGTTCCAATCCCCCCTAAAAGTCGGGGGGTTCTGAAACAACGGCTTGCCAATGAAGGCAGGCGCGTACGTTCCAATCCCCCCTAAAAGTCGGGGGGTTCTGAAACATCAAATTGCACACGACACCAGACCTTGCAGTTCCAATCCCCCCTAAAAGTCGGGGGGTTCTGAAACCTTGTCAAAACAAACGTTCTTATTGCTTCCGTTCCAATCCCCCCTAAAAGTCGGGGGGTTCTGAAACGAAAAGGAGTTTGCCAGAGTTTCGAAAGGTTCCAATCCCCCCTAAAAGTCGGGGGGTTCTGAAACAGTTTCTTTCGCGGATTGAAAAGTACGCGAGGTTCCAATCCCCCCTAAAAGTCGGGGGGTTCTGAAACCTCGGGCTTGTAAACGCTGTGTATAAAATAAATTAAGTTCAAATTGTTCGGAAAAAAAACGAGAAATTTCACGCATTTTGACCTTCCTTTCTGCCGTTTTTTTTTTCGGCTTTTAGGCAAAATTTACCCCTCACATATTGATACATTTGTTACCTTTTCCATCATCGCACGGCATTAAATGCTTTGTCAAATGTCGCAACGAAACAGCCGATAATATGTTTCGTTAACGAAGTCTTCGATAAATTACAGGAGATCACCGCC
>JAISZO010000220.1 GCA_031269105.1 Planctomycetaceae bacterium
ACATTGTCCCGCAGAAAAACTCAACAAAAAACGATACCACAAAAATTGGCTGCAAAACCGACTCATCGCAACTTCAAACTCAAGAAAAAAACAAAACACCTAATACGGTAGATTCAGGAGATTTTAGAGACAAACCGATGAGAAAAACAGGGATAAAGCTTAATTCAAATCAAGCGAAATTTCAATCGACTCCTGCGGCGTCAAGCATGAATTGAGCGTCCGGTTTCTCTCTTTGTTAAATATAACGCCTGAAAATAATAAACTGTGATTTTTTTCTCAATTGACGCGGGGGGCTTTTCTGTTTCAAGAAGAAAGATATAATAAAAAACTTGTTGGATTTTACTCTTTAAAAGATGAATCATTGAAATGAGCCGTAAATACGGAAAATAGAAAGAAATTATGTCGAAACCGCAACACAAGCCGAAAAAAGCAAATCATGGCAAACGTCCCGCAAGTTCTAAAATGCGGAAAGCCAAACGGCACAAAGTAAAAACTTGATAAATCAAAATTGTTTCGTGAATTTTGTTATTATGGATGAGAATATCTCCAGAAAATTTAAGGGAAATTTGACGTGTTTTGACGCGGAGGAAATTTTTATACATTTTCATTTCTTCTCATTTGTAGTTGTTTTGACTACCATGATGTTTTCTATGATTGGAAATATCATGGTTTTTGCGTTATTTTATAATATGAGTACGGAGTTTGACGTTGGGCAGGAAAGAGTTGCTTGTTGATCCTTCGCTTTACGATTTGAATCGTCCGCTTGCAGCGATTGGTGAAATTCATTCTTTTAACAAACAACGCTTTGAGATGGAGCAGTTGACCGCCGTCGTTTATGAAAACATGGCGGATGTTGCGTGTGTTGGTTATAAAGACGTTACGGAAAACGAGTTCTGGATTCGCGGACACATGCCGGAATTTGCTCTTATGCCGGGCGTGATTATGTGCGAAGTGGCGGCGCAACTGGCGAGTTATTTTACGACAAAATATCGCATATTAGAAAACACGGCGACATTGGGATTCGCCGGACTGGATAAAGTACGATTTCGCGGAATGGTGCGCCCCGGCGATCGGCTCGTGATGCAAGTTAAATTGATTACGGCGCGAAATATTCTTGTGACGGCGCAATTTGTCGGATTGGTCAAGGACGATTTGGTTTGCGAGGGAATTATCAAAGGCGTTCCGTTGATTTTCGACGAAAACGTAAATAAAACATGAGAAAACGCGCTCGTAAGATTTCGCACGGTACGTTACTGGAAAACGCAACCGCTTTATTGACGTCAGACTTACCGCAAACTTGGAATCAAGCGGCGCTTTTCGGTAGCGTCGCGCCGCTTGAATTGGAAATCGGTTCGGGACGCGGGCTTTTTATCACGCAAGTATCCGCCGCGATTCCCAATCGTCATTTTCTCGGCGTTGAAATTTCTAAAAAATACGCCGCGCATTGCGCCTCGCTAATCGCTCAAAAGCAATTATCCAATGCCGTTATGATTTACGGCGACGCTTATCTTGTGTTGAAAGATTATCTTCCCGACGAATCTCTTACGGCGGTGCATATTTATTTTCCCGATCCTTGGTGGAAACGCCGTCATCGTAAGCGCCGAATTGTTTGCGAATCGGTGATCGAACTTGTTTGGCGTCGGCTTGTTGTCGGCGGAAAACTTCATTTCTGGACGGACGTGGAAGAATATTTTCTCGCTGGACTGAAAAGCATTGCCGCCGTTTCCGGTTTCGAGAGATTTTTGGAATCTCCCGATAAGACAAACGCGGAACAAATCAAACAATCCGACGGTTACAATTTCGACTATCGGACGCATTTTGAACGCCGTACATTAGGGCATGGCGAAACCGTTTATCGCTCGTTATTTGTGAAAAAATTCTAACAGAGAAAGCGGTAACTTAGTCATTTTGGATAGCAGCGTTTGCATTAAATCGGCAAAAGGTTATTCAGTAAGCGAGTTGTTCTCTTGTTTATTATCAAGACTCATTAACTTCAACTTCACTTTTTCTCTCATGTCCGCGATGATTTCTATAAATTCAAGCGTAATAGCGCAAATTCCGTCTTTGCGGAGGAATGGAATTACGGTAAAAATATATTTTCTAAAATTTTCGAGTAAGCATTTTATCGTTTATTTTGCAAACGCAAAAATCTCTTGATTTTTAGCAAGACCATCTTGGTTGAAAGAGAAAAAAGTTAAATAAATATTTTTTATTGCGACGCCTTTTCTCATTCCACGCGAATCCCTAGAGATTTTCTTATTTTTCTTATTTTCTGACATGAAAACGTTTCCCAAAATTCGTACTTTCGTGTAAAATACGTGATAGCGGTTTTTATAAAAATACGGTTTCAGCAAAACGAAAAACATTGGCTTAACGAGTCATAAGATAACGTTTGACTTCTTGCATGGGGGCTTCATTGCGACAACGACCTTTTCGATTTCTGCATACGGCGGATTTGAATATCAACCAACCTCTCAACGGGTTGGACGACGTTCCTGCGCATCTTTTGCCGCGAGCCGTCGATGCGCCGCGGCTTGCGGCAGAACGCGTTTTTGTCGCCGCCGTTACCGCTCAAGTCGATTTTGTCATTTTAAGCGGAAATCTGCTGAATCCGTATCAAACAGGACCTTGGGGACCCGTTTTTCTTCTCGAACAATTTGAAAAACTCAACGCGGCTCATATTCCCGTTTTTTGGGCGACCGGAAAATCAGACGCCGCGGAACGTTTGCCCGCAGAATTAAATTTGCCGTCCAATGTGACAATCTTTCCCGTTTCGCACGTTGAATCTTTCGTCTTTGAAAAGGACGGTTTTTCGATTGCTAAAATTCTTGGCGTCAGCCGGTCGCCGGAACGTCGGAAAATTCGTCCGGGCGAGTTCGCGCCGGACAATTCCGGTCTGTTTACCATTGCGGTCGCGGTCGGAAAAATCAATCCGTCCCGACTGAAAAATCGAGGGATTGATTATTGGGCGCTCGGCGGAAATTCGGTTCGTCATACATCTTACGGTCAATTTGTTCCGGCGGGAATCGACGAAAAAAAACAGAAACAGGCGAAATTCTCACGCGAATCGAAAGAAGAAAATCAAAATCAAAACAAAAACGCAACCGGCAAAAAAAATCATGAGTCGTTTTCTCCTATTGATTTCAAACGCATGCGGGAAGAATTTTCGCGGTCGTCGATTGTCCATTATCCGGGCGCTACGCTTGCCCGTAATTTCGACGACGCCGGACATTACGGCGCGACGTTAGTCGAAGTTGACGATTTGGGACAGGTGCAGACGTCGCTCGTTCCGACGTCGCCGATTCGTTTTATCGACGAGCAAGTTCGGATCGAATCGACGGCGGATTTAGAACGTTTGAAGGAGGAATTGCGCGACCGGTTGATTTCTCATCATAGTTTGCAGGATCGTTGCGACGTATTTATTCGTTGGACGGTTGACGGTTCGCAGGAACTCGAAATGCAATTGCGGCGCGACGCGGTTGTCGCTCCGATTCGCGACGAATTACGGCGCGAATTTGGTAGAGCCGAACCGTTTGCGTGGGTTGTGGAAATCGTACCGACGACGCCGGAAAATTTTCCGCCGGAGTATTACGATCAAGAAACGATCTTGGGCGATTATTTGCGAAAACTACGGCGATATCAAACGGGCGAAGCGGATGTTCCGTCGCTGGAACGTTATTTGCCGAAAGAAAGTCCGATTTTTCCGCAACCGGAATCTGAAAAAATCGAGTTAAAATCAGAAATAAAATCCGGTAAAAAACAAGAAAAATCTTTCGATTTGGACGAATACGCGGAATTCTTATTGCGTTCCGATAAGAAAAAACAAGAAGATATTCTTCGCGAGGCGTCGCTTTTGGGCGTGGATTTGTTAGGATTCCGCGAATCGGACGAATATATTAAAACAACGGAAACAAAAGAATCGAAACGCGATTACCGTCTTCCGAAATGAAACGTTTCGCGTCAATCATGTCGCCGGCTTTATACCGCCGACTCTCGTTTGTTGCGTTTTATTTTAAAACAATTTCAAAAAATTGCGACGCCTTTTTTTCTATTCGCTGTTCAATTCGTTATGGTTATGAACTTGACGGGTTCGGAAAATGTGTAATAATCGAAGTAAACGCCGACGTTTTTTATATAAATACGTCGGCGGAACAAAATGGAGAGCGAATCATGTTGAAAAAGAATAAAAGAAATGTTCGCAAAGGTTTTACGCTGGTTGAAATCATGCTGGTTCTCTTTATTATTATGTCGATTGCAGGCATGGCGTTGCTGGCAGTCGGACAAATGCGTACCGCTGCCAGAGAAAGAATCGCTCAATCAACAGTTAATGATTTGACGGGCAAGTTGGACCTTTATCAAGAATTGAATGGAACATATCCTTCCGTAGATGAAGGAATTGAAGCATTGTGGACATGTCCGCCGTCTATAGACCCTTCAGTGTATAAACAAGTTTATAAAAAACCCGTTGGCGACGATCCTTGGGGAAATCCGTATCAATACCAGATTGAAGGCGACACTGTAGTTGTTTTTTCATGCGGTCCTGATGGACAACTTGGAACCGATGATGATATCAGGTCAAACTAAATCATTGAATCACTCAAATAAAAGATTATGTTTCTCGACGAAATTGAATTAGAACTGGAAGGCGGAAAAGGCGGCGACGGTTGCGTGAGTTTTCGTCGGGAAAAATATGTTCCGCGCGGCGGTCCTGACGGCGGCGACGGCGGCGACGGCGGAAGCGTCATTCTCAAAGCCGACGCTTCTCTCAACAGTTTGATTCATCTTTCGCAACGCAAAATCTGGAAAGCGGAAAACGGTCGTTCTGGACAAGGTTCGCAAAAAATGGGAGCGTCAGCCGATGATTGTATTTTACTTGCGCCGCAGGGGACAATGGTTTACGATGCGAAATATGAATTTTTGTTGAAAGACCTTGCAAAGGAAGGGGACGAGATTATTGTCGCAAAAGGCGGCGCGGGCGGAAAAGGAAATATGCGTTTCAAAACATCGACAAACCGCGCTCCGCGAACCGCAACGCCGGGCGAATTGGGCGAAATACGTCGTGTTCGTCTTGAATTAAAAATGATTGCCGACGTCGGACTCATCGGCAAACCGAATGCCGGAAAAAGTACGCTTCTCAGTTGCGTTTCTAAAGCCCGACCGGAAATCGCGTCTTATCCGTTTACGACAAAATATCCCAATCTTGGGTTGGTTATGGGATACGGCGAACGAACGTTTATCATGGCGGATATTCCCGGATTGATTGAAGGAGCGCATCGCGGCGTTGGACTTGGACACGATTTTTTGCGGCATATTCAAAGAGCCGGAATACTCGTGCATCTTATCGAGCCGACGCCGGAAGACGGAACAAATTCTTACGAAAATTATCTTGCGATTCGTCAAGAACTTGAGTTATTCGATCCTCTTCTCGGTCAACGCCCCGAATTGACGGTCATCACAAAAGCGGACTTGCCCGAAGCGGCGCAAGTCCAATCAGAATTTGAAATAAAACTCGGCAAAAAGCCGCATCTTATCTGTTCTTTAAGCGGCGAAGGATTGCCAAATCTTTTGCAAGCCATTCAAGAATTACTCGCGCCGGAACGTAAGTGGTAAAATTGAAAGGAACTTGCGTTGTCATGTTCAACGTCGGTAAACGCTGGAACCAGATGTTTTTCCGCAAGTTGTGCAAGTTGAGGATGACGACGAACTTGATTTTGAATAAGCGGAACTACCCGTTCTTCCGCAAGTCGGGCAAGACGACGAACTTCGGGACGAAGAATAGGCGTTGGAATTAGACGTTCTTCCGCAAGTCGTGCAATTTTTTCCGCAGGTTGGGCAGGAAGACGACGAACTTCGGCTGGAACCGGAACTTGTGTAATACGCCGAAGCGTAGCTCTGGCGTGTGTTACTGTTACTGGTCGATGACCTCCCGCATGTCGGGCAAGATGCGGAAGAACTAGACGACGTTCTGGAACTGCCGGTTGAGTAAGAACCGCCCGTCGCGGATTGGAAAGCGCCAAATACTGGCATGATAATCTCCTAAATCATATTTTTTGACACATACAATGAAATGTTGTCTTAACATGCGCTCTAAACTCTAATCGTTAATACATAATTGCTTATTCGTCTAAATTATCCAAAAAATGAAACAAAAAGGCGAGCGTTATCGTTACAAGGATTATTTAAGAGGAATTGATAAAATTTTTTTCATTTATTAGAAAAATAAGCATAAAGCAAGCAAGTTTTGCCGATTATCAATAATGTAAAATAAATTTAGGCGCTATTTTTTGCAGTGTTGAAATGAGATTTCTCAAAACATTCTATTTGACTCATTTTTCCAAACCAGTCAGTTGCCGGAACATTTATCGGCATATTCAGCAAGAGCATCCGCGAAAAGTTCTTGAAATTGGGATTCAAAATGGTGAGCGGACATTGATTATGCTGAAATTGTTGTTGCAATTTTGCGGTGAAAAGTCTGACGTGCATTATAGTTGCGTCGATCCATTTGAATCGCGGACGCAAGAAGACGGACCGGGATTGTCGTTGCGAAAAGTGCATCGGATGATCAACAATTTGGAAATTCCTTCGCGTTTAATTCCTTCGTCGCCGCTCAATGCGATTCGACAATTGTATTTAGATCGAATGATTGAGAAAGTTGATCTCGTTGTCATTGCTACGCCGAATATTGATTGGCTTGAGCCGTGTATTCCGGCGTTTCGCGAATTAATTCATGAATCCGCCGGAATTTTTCTTGGCGTACCGATTAAAAAATCGGAAGAGCGATACCTATTTGAAAAAATCGATTTTAATATTTTGGAATACATTGCATTCAACAAAGGAGAATTTTCTAAAAAAATAGCCGCATAATTGAAAAAACAAATGGACTCGCATTCAGCCGTTTCAAGTTAAGACGTTCCGTTTTTTTTGAGTCGTCATTGAATAGTTTTTTTGCGGCGACGCGATTCTTTCTTTTAGGAATCTCTAACAACCGCTTGTTTTCAAAACGGGCGGATATGTTAGAATAAAATTTTTTGGAGGGAGAGTATCATGTCGCAATATTCGTTTGCGTCTTTTGTGGTCGAGCGCCAATTCGCAGAGATTTATAAACGGAAGTCGCTTCTCAAACGCCTCGACGAAGCGATTGATTGGGAAGCGTTTCATCCGTTGATCGAGGCGGCGCGTCCCCAGTCGAGTTCAAAAGGCGGACGCCGTCCGTATGACGCCGTGTCGACGTCCAAAATCCTCATTCTCAAGACATTATATAACTTGTCCGACGACGGCGCCGAACTGCAAATCCGCAACCCGTTGGTTTTTCTCGCGTCTTTGCGTCTTGATTTGGGCGGCAAAGTTCCCGACGCGAAGATGTTCTTTCCGACTCGGCGTATTCCGGCAAAACTATTGAGGCGGAGTTGAGAAGACGCGATTCAACTCCAAGATTTGCGAAAAAGATTAGCGGAATTCTCCATTGACCGACGAGCAAAAAGAAAAGCTCATGTTCATTGCGCGATTAGTTGCCGTATTATATGATCCGCTGACAATGCCGAAAGAGTTACTTATAAGCGCATTGGGAATTGGACAGAGCCGTTGAACGCTGTTATCGTTCCAAACCGTTTGCTGACGATCAAGAACGATTGGCGTTTTTGTTTGAATTTTACGACAAATTGACATCTCTTTCTTATATACGGAAAGGACAAAAATTTCCATGACAATTCCCGACATTCCCGAATTAAGTCATTCCCAGAAACAAGCGATTTTTCAATTGGCGTGCCAACGCGTTATTGCGGCGACGTCGCGGCAACCGAAAGTACGCGCTGATGAACTGCTTGGTAAAGAATTATCGCGATGGACGATACTTGGCGCGTTTGTTTCGCTGAAACGCGGCGGTTCGTTGCGCGCGTGTATGGGATGTCTGGCACAGGAACAAATGCCGCTTGGAATTGCGGTAGAAACTGCAGCCGCTCGTTCTGCAAACAAAGATCCGCGTTTTCCGCCGGTTTCGCCGACCGAATTGTCGGGACTTGAAGTCGAAGTTTGGATACTCGGAGGAATGCGGAAGATTGAAGAAAAAGGACGCGACCGGCTTAACGCTGTTGAAATCGGAAAACATGGTTTGCAAATTTCGCGGAAAAATAAAAAAGGGCTGCTGCTGCCCGGCGTGGCGGAAGAACGTCATTTTGACGCGATGCAATTTCTCGAAGCGGTTTGCAAAAAAGCCGGTCTGCCGACCGACGCATGGATCGACGATAACGCTGAAATCTCCGTCTTTGAAGGAATGGTCATTTCCGGCGATCTCTCCGACGCTCTGGCACGCGAGCGAATCCAAGAATCGTTTTCGACGCCACCCAAGGGACCGTGTCGGCGCGACGTGATTGGACTTTGTAACGCGGCTCGCGATAATTTTTTCCGTCATCTCGACGGCATGACGCCGAGTTACTATCAACCGGAATTTTACGACGGAAATATGACCGGCGTTGGATTGACAATTACGCTGCCCGACGTATCGCCGTTGACTTGCGCAAAAAACGGAGTGCGCGCGGACGTTCCTCTGCAAAGCGCGTTATCGGAATTTGCGGGAGCGCTTGCCGAACAAATTCGACGCGTCGGTCCTGATACGATTGATTTGCTGCAAACGAAATTCGACCTCTTTGTCCAATGGGACGTTGCAATTCACGGAAGTTTAGAATCGCATGATTTAAGCGGTATCGACACGCGGCGGCGAAGTTTGATGTTAAGCGTCGGCAACCGCTGGGCGATGGTCTATAACGAATCGCAAACGGCGGAACAACTGTTTGATCTGCTGTTCGAAAAACTAGACGCGGATACATTCTCCGACGAAACAAGCTGCGTCTATAGTTTTGAAACGCTTTCTACCACGAATAATTTTGCGTTGGAAAGCGAATATCGTCCGCCGATTTTTCCGAAACTGCGTCCTGCCGCGCTTGCGGGAGCGTTTTATCCCAAGCTTGCAAAAGAGATAGAAGCGGAACTCAACCGGATGTTTGCGCCGGGAGACGTCGTGCAGGATGCTCCTCTGCAGAATAACATTTCGCAAGACAATAACGCGCAGAACAATATTCTTTCGACTTTCGGAAAAGAGCAAACGACGCCGATACCGCTTGATTCGCCGATTCCTGCGATTGCCGCGTTGGTTCCGCACGCGGGTTGGATATTTTCGGGACGCTTGACGGCTCAAACGTTAGCGCGAACAATCATTCCCGAAACAGTGTTTATTTTTGCGCCGAAACATCGTGCCGGAGGCGCGAATTGGGCGGTCGCGCCTTATGAAACGTGGGGAACGCCGTTTAGACAAGTTGCCGCCGATTTTCGTTGGGCGTCGCAGCTTGCCGATTCGGTTCGTTGTTTTCAATTTGACGAAATGCCGCACAAGCATGAACACGCGATTGAGGTCTTGCTGCCGATTCTCTCGCGGCTCAAACCGGACGTTAAAGTGGTCGGCGTTACGATGACCGGCGGAGATTGGCAGGAAATCGCGGAATCGGCGGCGCAATTTGCGAATCTTTTGCGGCACGAACAAACTTTGCCGCGTCCGTTGTTCATTATTTCTTCCGATATGAATCATTTTGCGACGGAAGAAACAACGCGAATGGTTGACAAAATTGCTCTCGACGCCGTCGCAACGCTCAATCCTGAACGATTTTTTGAAACGGTCGTCAGTAAACAAATTTCGATGTGCGGAGTTTACGCCGCCGCATTTGTTCTCCAAACGTTACAATCGCTCGGCGTCTTACGCAAATCCGTCCCGATTGGCTATACCACAAGTGGCGCGCGCTCCGGCGATTTACAACGCGTGGTGGGTTACGCGGGAATGTTGTTTCAGTAAAAGGCGAGGATTATTTCAATCCCAGAGCGATAAATTCCGCTTGCGAAACTTTTAGTTTTTATTCTTTGTTTTGTCGAATAATTATTTTTACATAACTATTTTTCGTCATTAAACTTACATTCAGAGTTAAAATTGTCGCATTTTATGTGCATTATTGCATGCATTTTTCAAAAACAACAATCAATATTAATCAGACGCCTACATAAACTTGCAAAAATAAACAAACTTTTCTGATTATATCAAGTTTGCCGACGGTGCAGACGATAAGATTATTGAAAATCACTGGAGTTTTTCAGAAAATTTCAGCGACAACGTGATAATTGCCTTTTGGTAACAGTTTTCTTTTCCGATAGCGAGGTTGACGTGTTCAAGAAACTTTCGCAAAAATATTTTATAACATTTTATATTATCATAATTTGCGTTATGGGAGTTGCCGTAATAGGATGTACGGCTAATTCAAATAAGCGCGGGATCATTTTTCGCGGCGATTGGGCGTTTGAGATCAATCGAACGCCTTGGGTCGGTCATTCCGGAAATACAGATATACCCGATTCGGAAAATGAACAAAAATCTGATTGTACAAAAGGAAAAAATTCAACGCTTGCCAATTCGCTTCTTGGTCCGTTGAGCGCTTTGAAGAGCAAATGCCATTGTAAAAATTGTACGGCGGCGTCCGCTACCGGAACCAATGGAAACATCAATATTACAAGTTATAATCCAACGATAGCGAATACTTTTCCGAACCCTTTTACGCCTGCGTTTCACGGTTCTGTTCCCCCTGGTTCGTTGTCGCTTCCCCCTGGGGCAGTGGTTGTTCCGAATGGCGTGTTTATGCCAAACGGAACAATATTGCCCCATTATCTTTTCTTTCCGCAACAAGCGTCCAGCATACAACATAATCCGCCGTTTCCTACTTCGCAACCATTACAAAATCATTCGTCGCAAGAAAACATTCAACCGCCGCAAAATCCGCAAGAAGCGCTGAATAGTTCTCGTAATATTCCAAATCCATCGCCGCCTTCGTTGTCGGGACAAGTTTCAGGACAATCTTTACCGTCAGCGCCGCCAACGTCGGCGGTATTCCCGGTAACGTTGCCTCATGGAACAGGCAATAGCGATAATAGATCGCAAACAAACGAAACCTACGCGGCGTCTCGCGGAAATATCGCAAACGGATTAACGTCAAACGGCGGCGCTATAAACGACGCCGTTGCGAATGGTTACGTTGCAAACGGACTTACGCCGCCGGCTCCCGGAGCGCCAACGGTTTCGGGAATTTCGCCTAATGCAACGGCGTATAGCGCCGCAAATACGACGTTTCAACAATCGGCAAATCCGATGATGGTCAATCCGGTCGACGCCCGCGCGATACCGGGATTAACGATGACCGGGCTTTCATTACCGGGCTATCCGCCGATTGGTTATGCGCCGACAGGTTATTCGCCGGGGTATGCGCAGCCGATATACGCTCCGCCGATTACCGGACCGCTTGGCGGAATGTCGGAACAAAATACGGCGGCAAATACGCCAAGAACGAAAAAAGCGGAAAACAATTCTGACGACGCAGAATCACCGCCGAAAAACGTTGCTCAAATGCCTTATCCGCGATTTCATCCGACGCCGCTTCACCCGGTTTATCAGCGCCGACCGGGACTTGTGGCAAATTACGGCGCGATTCAGCAATCATTGCCGCCGCAAAATCCGACGATGCGCACGCCGCAAGAACAACGGCTCATGTTGGAGCGTCAGCGTCAAGCGATGTTATGGCAACAACAAATACAACAGCAACAAGCGCGATGGCGGGAGTTTTCGTATCGCGACGTCGGTCAAGAAAGCGTTTCTGAAGAAGAAAATAACGCGTCAAACGCACCGGAACCGCCAACGTCGAAAATCCTTCTTGCAAATCACCAAACGCCCATTTTGCAAACGGTCGCGCCGAACGTCGGCACGGCAAAATATATCAATAGAACGACAGGAAAAAACGTTCGATAAAATGCCGACAGGGACTGATTGGAAGTTAAAAACTAAAAGTTTCGCAAGCGGAATTTCTCACTCTGCGATTGAAACAATCATTTGCCCGGCTGTTAACTCTTAACTTTCTGTAAATTCCGCCGAAAATAACAGGATTTTATTTTAATGGTTTAACGATTGTGATGTTTTCGGATTTATCGTTGTACAGATCATTAAAACCCGTACCGCTGTTGGCCGCGTTGCCGATTATGATGATTGCATTGATAATGCACATCACAATCCCTAAAACAAGCAAGGTAATTGCTTGTCCTCTTCGTCCTTCCGTATTTTTCGCTGAATTTAGGTTCATTCCGCCAAGTATAATACCGACAAGCGGAACAATTAAAGTCAGGAAAATAAAAAGAATAAACAATCCGACATTCCACGATTCGTTAAGACCGTAGGAATCGAAATTGCTCCGTTTGGGGCTCGGAGAATTTCTTTCGCCGAGAGGTAAACCTGTGTTCGTACAAATCACGGCGTTTTCATCGTGACTTCCTTCTTTTCCATATTCGCATCCGCAATGCGGACAAAATTTGGACATATTCAATGTCTCCTGTTTCTATTGTTGTTAAAATTGTTTCGTCGAGGCAACCTTCGCGGTTGCCCAAATTTGGACGCCGGTTGTTTTGTTTGAACATCGTTGCCTCTACAAACGACGACCGACATTACCATTTGAACGGAGACGGCGGCGTATCGTTATATTTTGCGTCGTAATTTTCTCTACTCATACACCAATAATAAATGGATTCAATGAGCAAAATCATCTCGATAGGAGTTTGAAAGAAGAATATATACTTTTCACACTTTAAAATTCGTTTTTTTGATTTTTTTGTATGTGGAAATTTTCGGCGAGTAAAGTGCGTAATACATGCTCGTGCTTTTTTATGTTTTTAAAAAAGTCTTTACAGGCTGCGTGAAATCTGCAAACTTTTCGTAATATTTATTGTAGAACGTTGTCTTTTTAAAAAATTTCCAAAGTCGCTCGATCGAGTTGAAATGAGGCGAGTAGGTTGGTAAAAAGAGAAATACAATGGCGCCTAAATCTTGTCGATACTCTTCTACTGCTTTACTAGGACAATAT
>JAISZO010000224.1 GCA_031269105.1 Planctomycetaceae bacterium
AATTAAAAAAAGAACCCCCATAGAAAATAAAAAAATTAGACAAAAAAAGGAAATAACCCCCAAAAAAATAAAAAAGAAAAAAATAACGCAGGAAATCAAATTATTAGAGATGCCCCATAGTTGGAGCGATATCAATGAAAAAAATATAAGGAACGTATTTATTACAATACCGGCGTTGATTTCTGGATTGTGCCAAGCGAATAATTTTTCCTATGGACAGAATGTGTTGTATAATGAAGGTAGAATAGAACTATTTTCTTTATACGCATTTTGTTTTTACGACATTAAGACGCAAATCATTACAATTCATTTGGATAAAAACATTTTTAAGATTACTTACAAGACACGTTAATAAAAATCATGTTCAAACGACTCCTTTTCCTGTTTTGTCTGATGTTGACGTTCTCGCTTTTTTCGGGAACGTTTGTTGAGAACCGCGCATTTGCGGCGAAAAAAGAAGAAAAAAAAGAACTGACGGAAACGCAAAAAACAACGCGAGACAGTTATCTGGAATACGGCGAAGAAGCGATGAAAACCGGTTGGTACGGAAACGGTTTCTATTTCAGTATGGTGAAATTTGCGATTTGTCTGATCGGTTTTTGGATTTGGGTTTACATGATCGACTGGATGAATCGCGATGCGGAAACGTTGAGAAATCCCAATCGAACAATCTGGAATTGTATCAACTGTAGTTTGCTTGTCGTTATCGGCGGATTCGGAACGATGCTGCTGATTCCAATATTCTGGATTGGTCTTGGCGTAAGCGTCGTTTCATTTTGGGTTCCGGTTCTCGTTTATTCGGCAATTCGCAATAAACCACTTCCGCCGCATGAACGCGTTTTTACGGCGGATCATATCTATTTCAAACTCGGTCGAGCGCTTCGGATGAAAACGCCGCCGCCGAAACAAGCGTGGGAATTGGGACCGCCGGTCGCGCTTCAGGCGTTACAAAAAGGACTTTCAAAAACGGAACTCGACGCAAGAACGCTTTTGGCTCGCAATCACGATGGATTCAATCAATACCGTTTTATTCTCGCCACCGCGATTTTCAAGCGGGCGACGGGCGTGATGTTCGATTTTACGGAAACGGAAACGCAAGTTCGTTTTCAAATCGACGGCGTTTGGCATTTGACGCAAACGATCAATCGCGAACAATCCGACCCGCTTTTGGAATCGGCGAAAATTCTTGTCGGCGCGAATCCGCAGGAACGGCGAAAACGTCAGCAAGGAACGTTTGTCGCTATTGTGGAACAGAAAAATAAATACGAAACGGAATTTATGTCGCAAGGCGTTCCGACCGGCGAAAAAGCGTTGATTCAATTCCAAATGACCCAAACGCCGTTCAACACCGCCGAAGATTTGGGATTGGTGGAACCCGAATTGACAAAAATTAAAAACGCGCTGGCGATTCCCGAAGGCGTTGTCGTTTTTTCCGCGCCGCCCGCCAACGGATTACGAAGTTCGTCCAACGTGTTTTTCCGGTTGGCGGATCGTTTTGTCCGCGACTTTGTCACGGTCGAAGACGAACAGAACAAATATCAGGTTGTGGAAAACATTCCGATTACTTATTACGATTCCGCCAAAGGAGAAAATCCGACGACGGTTTTGCCGGACGTGTTTTTCAAAGAGCCGCAAGCGTTGGTTTTGCGGGATATGATTAATAAAGAAACGCTTGAACTTTGCTGTCGCGAAACGGAAAACGCCCGCTTGATTTTAACGACGGTTCG
This sequence comes from Planctomycetaceae bacterium, assembly GCA_031269105.1. Lineage (GTDB taxonomy): Bacteria > Planctomycetota > Planctomycetia > Pirellulales > Thermoguttaceae > WRMR01. Next base: position 1,728 of record JAISZO010000224.1, read on the forward strand.
CGCGAAAGATTGCGCCGAAGCGATTTTTAAATTATTGTCGTTAGGCGTTTCGCCGCAGCTTTTTGCGTCGAAACTTGCGGCGATCTCTTGTCAGCGTTTGGTTCGTTGTCTTTGCCCGGATTGCAAAGAAGCGTTTCAACCCGCTCCGGCGACGCTCCAGAAACTCGGTATCCAACCGGGAACGGCGAGTCGGTTGTATCGGATTCGTTCCGCGCCGCAGGAAGGCGAAAAACAACCGCCGCCGTGCGTCAAATGCAACGATATTGGTTATTTCGGACGGACGGCAATGTTTGAGATTTTGGAAATCAACGATACGATTCGTAAAGTGATTCTATCGTGTAAATCGGTTGACGAACTTCGTATTGGTCTGCAAAAATCGGGACATCGCGGTTTTATTCCCTCCGGCTTAGCGTTGGTCGTCAAAGGAACGACCTCCATTGACGAATTAACAAGAATTTTAAAAATGTAGAAAGGAAGAGCATTAGACTGCTGATTTTCGGCGTCGGTTTTGTTGATAAAATCTTCGGTCTTATGTCTCTGTTTTGAAAAGATGGAACACGCACTTGATACGACGGTAGCGAATCCCTATGTTTTAGGAACGATTCTTCTCTTTCTTATCTTCAATTTGCTTGCAACAATTGGTTTTGTTGCGTGGCGATGGGGCGACGGACTTTGGGGAACGATACTCCTTTCGTTCAATCTCGTATTTTCTACCCTTCTTGCGCTCAATTTTTACGAGCCGATAGGAAAAGCCATCGCGTCGTCGGTTCCTATTGGATTGTTTTATTGGGATTCGCTGGTATATATTTTGTTGTTACTCATTACATTTATAATATTCACTTTGATTACAGACAAGCTATCGCGTGTGATGGTCAAATTTCCTAATTGGGTTGAAATAGTCGTCAAACCAATTTACCTTTTGCTTGTTTGGGGAACATTGATTATATCGTCTGTCTTTTTTGTTTTGCAAATTGGTCCGACGGCTCCCAAACCGTTTGGCGGACGAATTGATATTGAAAGATCAAACCGTCTTTCCGGTGATGTTTATATAAGAACGTTCGCTAAAATATCATCATCCGGTGCGTTAAGTCCATTAACCGGCGTCAACGAATTTGACCCCGACAACGATTTCCTCGTCAGGCATTACAGACGTCGCTGCGCCTTATTTTCTATTCTTTGGAAAACCGGTTCCTCAAGAAACGGCGAAAAAGCGGACTTTTTGGAATAAAATACAAGATGAATTTATTCTTGCGATTGATTCAATAAATAGACTTGTTTAATAACCGCTTGGCGTCCGGCGTCTTCTTTTTATTTTCTCGCGCCGCCATTATCGCATTTTTTGCGTTATTAAACAAGTCTGACAAATTACCTATCGACACGTGTCGTAAGTCAGATTTTGCAGCCCAATCTATGGACGCTTGGCAAGTCCGTGCCGTACCCCAATCTATCTCGTTTCATAGATGATTGTAGGAAATCTATCAGGACTTTTATGGCTGTTTATTGAATACAGGTTCTGAAAAGTATTAACAATTTGGAGACTTTTACATTACGGCGCGACGGACGATTCTCCGCCGTTGATACTTCCCATGGCTCCCCAAATTCCAAAAGGTGAAATTCCGCTTTTGACGCAAAGAGGATATACGCTTCCTGAAGTTTGAGCGTTTATCGTATCGGAGACAAAAAAGACGCTTCCATCGCCGCGTCCCGCCATAACGCCTCCGGTATGTTTACTGGACGCGGAAATCAATTTGGCTGCCGCCGCATCGTAATTTCCTGACGTGGAATTATCGTCTATGCTTGCATCCGCGCTACAACTTGGACTGTTCGGCGGTAAAATCGTTGCGACGGACAAATAAAGTCCTCCCGAATCGGCAAACCGACGTCCCGCTCTGTTATTGATAATTGCTTGACCGCTTTTATAGTTGCTTCCGTCTTTGGCGGCAATACAAGCGGTTAAATCCAAATTTGTACTTGGATCGGCTGCCGCGTCTGTTGGAATTCCGGCAATATTGGAAACGACATTTCCTCCGATACTATTTCCGCGTCCCGGCGCAGCATTCGCCTCGATAAAGAAAATCGTGTTGCTTAAACCGTCGGAAACGCTTGCCATTGATCTATATTTGTGAGGCGAAATCGCAAACGCGCCGCGCGGATTGATAAAATTGGATTGTTCCGACCTATCGATCCAATCGCCTGTGCAAAGACGATAATTAGTCGTCCCTGAAAAAGCGAATATCCCTTGAAAAATAGGGTTGACGAGCGTTTTTTGTTTGTTAGAATTTGCAAGTTGTTTTTTGCAAAGCAGCGTATTTTCTCAAAATACGCTGCAAATTTTATTCCAATCGTTGTCGCGAACCCCAAA
>JAISZO010000239.1 GCA_031269105.1 Planctomycetaceae bacterium
AACGTCTCAACTGTCTAGAAAATTGGTAAAATCGACAGGAAGAATGCCAAAATGGCAGGGATAAAGTGAAAAGATAAAATGACGCCCCGAAGCGTAAGCAAAGGTGGAACTGTCGCCGATGTTTCGGAACGCCATTAGAGGGAATAAAAAGATAAGAGTGAAAAGTTAGGCAAAAGATTGTTTCAATCCCAGCGACGAATTCTGCTTGCGAAACTTTTAAATCTTATCTTTTACCTTTTCACGTTCCTTTTAGCTTTTTCATCTCCTCTTGCAAATCCGTCAAAGATGGTTTAAAATCAATAAGAATGTTTTAATGGTTTCAGCGTCAATAGGTTATGGTATTTAGCGCCGCAAAAAACAATGTCCTCCTCAACCGACAATCCTTCTTCTTCGCAAAACGGGCTGTTTCCTTTGTTGAAACGGATTCCGGCGTGGTTTGTGTTGGCGGTGATAATTTTAACGGCGTTGTTTTTTTGGGGCGTGATTTTTCAGGGAGAGGCAATCGGATTTCGCGACGGAGCGCATTTTTTTCCCGCGTTGTTCGAGTACATCCAATTGGAATGGCGTCAAGGACGAGCGCCGCTTTGGAATCCTTATGAAAATATCGGGCAGCCGTTGCAAGCGAATCCGGTTGCGTCGGCGTTTTATCCGGGAAAATTGGTTTATTTTCTGCCGATTTCTTCGTTTTGTGCGTATCATTTGTACGTCGTCGGACATCTTTTACTTGCCGCGATCACATTTTATCGGCTCGCGCGGCATTGGCGGATTTCGACTTACGCCGCAACGCTCGGCGCAATTTCCTACGTTTTCGGCGGAAGCGTTTTGTTTCAATACAGCAATGTCGTGTTTCTTCTCGGCGCGGCGTGGTTGCCCGAAGCGATTTGTCAGGCAGACAAGCTTTTCATCACGCGGCGAGTTGCGCCAATGATTACGCTCGGCGTCGTTTTCGCTATGTTCGTTTTAGGCGGCGACCCGCAAACGGCGTATCACGCGGCAATATTGATTCTTTTGCTGGCGTTCTTTTATTACCGCAACCGAAAACCGCCGTTCGCCGACGCCCGATTGAGTTTGCAAACGCATTCCGTCTTGCAAATGTTAGAAAATACCGCGTCGTCTTCGGGCGCTTTTCCGGTCGCTTTGTATGACGCGGCGGGATTTCCGAAACGTTCTTACTGGTTTCATCCGCTCATTCTATTTTGCGGCGCGTTGACGGTCGGGGCGGTACTTTCCGCCGTTCAATGGCTGCCGTCGCTTGAATTTCGAGCGAACAGCGACCGCATTCTCGAAGATCGTCCGGTTTCCGTTTGGGGAATCGGCGCCGAGTTGGAACGCGGTTATCGGGAACACGATCATCAGGCATGGAACAATATCCGCAACGGAATTTTGTGCCGTTCCAAACCGCAAAGCGGAATCGCCGGAATCCGATACAATTACAGCGTCGGTCCCTGGCGATTGTCGGAATGGATTTTTCCAAACGCAAACGGACGCAATTTTCCGGTCAACACGAATTGGGGAAATGCCGTTGGTCAAAAATGGTCGGCGGCGGAACTTTGGGTTCCTTCATTATATATGGGGATTCTTCCGTTTTTATTGGCGATCTCCGCCGTCCGTTTCCGAAAATCGCATCCGGTAACGCTTTGGCTTTCGTGGTCGGGATTGATTTTTCTTTTGGGAAGTTTCGGCTATTTCGGACTCGGTTGGATTGTCAATCAAATTCTCGTTTTATGCGGTCAATCATCCGGCGCAAGCGGCGTCGGCGATCCTTTCGGCGGCGTATATTGGCTGATGACGCTGCTGATTCCCGGTTACTCGCAATTTCGTTATCCGGCAAAACTTTTAACGGTTGTGTCGCTGATGTTAGCGATGCTTGCCGCGCGGAATTTTGACGCGGCGTTTAGAATACCGGATATTGCCGACACGATTCATAACGCTGAAATTCAACGGCGGCGACGACGTATCGCGTTATTGCGTCTTGGTCAAGGACTCGTTCTTATCAGCTTGCTCTTGATCCCGCTTGTGTTGATTTCCGGTTTTTGGGTTTGGCTGGCGCGGCATATTCCCGATCATCCGGTATTCGGAGCGTTTCAGCCCGACCGTGCACTTGGCGAAGCGGCGTTTTCCCTGATGCACGTTTTGAATGCGCTGTTTTTATTTTTCGCGGCGGTGCGGATTTATTTGCGGCACGTTCAAAAATTAGAAGTTTCTCAACAACAAATTTCGTTGGAAAAACAATCGCAAAAATACCGGCGCTTTTTCGCGCGGTTTGGAATTGCCGTGATTGTTTTGACCGGCTGCGATTTGCTGTTGTCCAATCTCTGGATGGTCGGTACGATTCCGCGACGTATTTTCGAGAATCGTCCGCCGCTTGCCGCGATGATGACCTCCAACAATTCTGGCAAATCGCCGAATATTCCTCAACGAATCTGGCGCGCGCCGACGTATGCGACTTCTTCGGTGGGAACGCGGATATGGCTTCCTTCGGCGTTTTTGTCGCCGTCTCAAAATCGATTGGCGGAATGGGCGGCGTGGGAACGTTCTACGTTGTCGCCGCGTTATCCGTTGCCGATGAGAATCGGCGTTACCGATGTTCGCGGAACGATTGTTACGGCGGATTATTATGTGATAACGCATTTGCTGCGCGACGCATGGCGGAATCCCGCCGCGCGGGAAAACGGGACATTCTCGTTGCCGCGTTATTTGGAAACGCTTGGAAATTCGTTGATGATAGCGCCGCGTCAAAACGATTGGGAAAATCCGCATTCTGCCGATTTAGGAATCCCGCCGGAAAAACGTCTCGGCAAATCGTTTCCGCAAACGGCATGGAACGACGATTGGGCAAGCGAGTTTTGCGGTGAATTTGAGTTATGGTCGTTGCATGAAACGCCGCGAGTCACGGTTGCCGATCGGTTTGTGTTGGAAAAGCCGTTGACATTTTATTCCCGCGAGGCATTTTTTTCAAAAACCTACGCGATCCTTTCGAAAAGTCAGCGCACGGAAATTCCGGTGGTAGAATGGGGCGGAGAGCGTTTCGATTCTCTTCCGACGCGGTTTGCGTCGGCGTTTATCAAATTAGCGGCGTTAGGCGATATTACGTCGCAACGTAACCGCCCGACGCGGCGCGAACATGATTTTTCGCCGCATTTTTCCGAATCATCTTTCCGTCCGCACGAATCGCCGCCTGCGGGAACGGCGAAAATCACCGCGTATGAACCGCAAAAAGTGATTGTTCGGGCAACGATTCGTCGTCCGGGCTTGTTGATTCTTCACGACCAATACGATAAAAACTGGCATGCGGAAGTCCGCGCGGTTCCTCGACCGGAACAAGAAAAACAGTTGGAACGCGAGCAAACATTTCAGAAACCGCATCCGCCGAAGCCGCCTGCGTGGACGGCGCCGATTTTACGGACGAACCGCGTATTGCGGGGCGTGGCGTTGCCGGAAGGCGAATGGGAAATCACGTTTGTCTATGATCCGTTTTCGTTCCGCTTGGGCGCGACCGTCAGTTTCTTCGCGTGGGCGGGGCTGATGATGTTTTTGACGGGCGTTGTCGGAAGAAGGTGGAAAGCAAAGAGATAGCCGAAGGGCGGGAGACTTTATAGGCGTCAGGTTCTAAGTATCAGGTTCCAGTATTGTTTTTCCACACGCGAAAGTATGGCGCGCCAACACTGGCTCCTGGAACTTGACTTTTCGCTCTCTTCGCAGTGTAAGAACGTGAAGACGGTCGCAAACTTTTTATCTTGACAGTGCTCCGAAAATAAAAGAAAATAAGAACAATGATGGAAGAATTGCTCTTCGGTTCATTGGGAAGTTTGACGCTATTGACAGTTTGATTCCATCATAAAAAGAATGAAAGGATTTCGCATGTTCCATTTTAATTTCACGCGGCTATTTTCGACGACGGCGGTTTTATGGGCGGCGTTGTTGCCGATGAACGTTACCTATGCTCAAGAAAACGTTTCGGATAGCGGCGCTCAACAAGAATATGAGATCCGATATGAGATTGAGATCCGACAGGAAAATGAGGCGGCTGTTATTGCCGCGTTTCTGGAAGACGTGGACGTTACAATGTCGGAGATTACAAATTTCAACGCTTATGCCGCCGATACGTTGAAACTTTTGTTGGATACCACTGAAAAACTTGGCGATATTACGCCCAATCTTGGAGAATTACGCCGAATTGGGCGGACAAGCATTTGATAAATTCTATCAGCCAATATATCAGGCATACCGGCAAATTGCCGTTGATTTTTTTACGCCGGAACAATACGCCAAACTATACTCTATCCGCTATCGACGCGGCTGTTTTCAAACGACTGAAAATCCGGATTCAATCATGTTTTCATTCGCTTGTCGTATTTCGACCCTAAATTTTCCAAACAATTTTGTAACGCATTCTTAAAATCAACAAACTTTTCGTAATATCGACAATAGAACGGTTCGCTTCTGCCAAAACGCCATAACCGCTCTATC
>JAISZO010000292.1 GCA_031269105.1 Planctomycetaceae bacterium
AATTTTGAAGCCCCCCCCCCCCATTCTATAGCGCATAGAAAAGAAACCGTTTTTTCTGACAGAAATTCCCGTTCTTCAGCGGCTGGAACGTGAAAATCCGCCGTTCTTTTCTGCCGCCGCTTTTCCAAAACTCGTTGACGTTACAAAGGAAAATTCCTATTTTTCTTCTGCGAATTTGTTTCAACCAACGCGCCGTTTCCAATTCAAGCGTTGGACGGATGAAAACAACGAACGATTGACCTTCGATCCTCAGCAATATCAACGACCGTTTTTGGTTGAAATCTGTGTTTTATGTTTGTTCAACATTTGCGGGAATGAGCCGAATCAACGACGACAGTCATTATTTGTCTCAAGTTTTGCTGGGTTGGTTTGTCGCATATCTTTCCGTTTCCGCAATCAACAAGACCGAAACCGTGTTTTCAAACCGTAAGATTGAAGTCTTTCCGATAATCAACTCAAAAAACGTCGGCGTCGGAATAAGTTTTTCAAGATGATCCGAACTCAAAATAAAAAGGAATATCATGATTCCGCAATTTTTTTACAAGTTGTTAAGTCGGAGGTAGGCGACGTTTCGCCGAAACGCCGCGCCGGCTTAACGAAAATTTCGCGGAATAGATTTCAAAGGATTGATTAACGACGACAAAACGTCAACAAACAAAAAGAGATTTTTATATTTTATGAGCGCTTATCAAAATCAGAATTTTCGATTGTATGGGAAGAATATTGACGGCGATGATTTCGTTGAAATCTCCGTTGTCGCGCCGGCGTTCAACGAGGCGGAGAATATTCCCGTTTTTGCGGAAGCGGTTTCGGCGGAGCTTGCAAAAATCACGGATTCGTATGAAATCATTTTTGTTGACGACGGAAGTTCGGACAACTCGCCGGAAATCTTGCGGGATTTGAATTGTCGCGACGAACGAATTAAAATTTTGCGTTTATCTCGTAATTTTGGGCATCAAATTGCTATTTCAGCCGGATTGCAACACGCGACGGGGAAAGCGGCGATTGTCATGGACGCCGATTTACAACATCCGCCGGAATTGATTTCGCAAATGATAGAACGTTGGCGGGAAGGTTATCATATCGTTTACACAATCCGCGAATACGGCAAAGAAATAAGTTGGTTCAAAAAGAAGTCGTCGGAATTGTTTTATTCGTTTTGTAATCTTATGTCCGACGTCAAATTTGTTTCGGACGCGGCGGATTTCCGCTTGTTGGATCGCAAGGTTGTTGATCAATTAAACGCGATGCGCGAACATTCGCGTTTTATTCGCGGAATGATTCGATGGCTGGGCTTTCGCGACGTCTGTCTGAATTACACGGCAAGACCGCGGCGTCATGGCGTTTCAAAATATAGTCTTAAAAAAATGTTATTATTTGCGGCGGATGGGATTACGAGTTTCTCTGTCGCGCCGTTACGGTGGATTGTTTATTTGGGAATTTCCGTCGCGCTCGTAAGTTTGTTTTATGCGGGATACATTCTTTGCGAAGTGTTTGCAACAGGAAATAATACGCCCGGATGGCCAACTTTGATTGTTACGATCTTATTTCTTGGCGGCGTTCAAATCATGTCGCTTGGCGTTATCGGCGAATATATTGGGCGGATTTACATGGAAACAAAACGGCGACCGCTCTTTGTCATTCAGGAAAAATACGGTTTTGACGCCGAAGAGAAAGAAAACCATTCGGAGGATTTTTTGAACGGGAATAATAACGCAGATCAAATCAAAGTTGCATGACGCGCAATGAATCATACAAAAAAACTCATTATCAACGCCGACGATTTCGGTTTTTCACCGGCAGTTAATTCCGCAATTTTGAACGGCGCGATTGCCGGAAATATCACCGCGGCAAGCGTTATGGTCAATATGCCGTTTGCGGAAGACGCGGCGCGAAGCTCGCAAAATTGCCGCAACGGTTTAAGTTTGGGATTGCATTTCACGCTTACGAGCGGAAAACCGGTCGCCGAACCGTCGAAGATTCCGGCGCTCGTCGATTCGCAAGGATTATTCAGGTTTGGGTTTTTAGAATTGACGCGGGCGTTGCGTTCAAAAAAACGCGACTTGTTTTTGCAGCAAATTCAAATCGAATTTTTCGCGCAAATGGAATTGATGGATCGTTTCGTTTCAAAATACCGCCTTCGTTTTGATCATCTTGATTCGCATCGGCACATTCACGTTATTCCGGGAATTTTTGATTTATTGAAAAAGGAATCGGAAAAACGGAATTTGCCGTTACGAATACCGCGTGAAAATTTTGGCGGATTCAAAAGAACGCTCAAACGGTTTCACGCATGGTTTCCGCAAGGTTTCATAAAACGCGCGATCCTCAACCATTACCTGAAATCAATCAAACAGAACGCCGGTTATTTCGGAATCCTCGAAAGCGGAAAGATAAACGAACGTTCGTTACGGGAAATGATCCGCGTCGTTGAAACGGACAAATCAAATTTTGATCAATACGAAATCAACGTTCATCCGTCCGATTTTTCGGTTGCGCAAAATGATCCATTATTATGTTGTTCAAAAGGCGATTACGATTTTCATCATTCGCCAAACCGCGCCAAAGAATTTCTGGCATTGCAAAGTGTAAAAGCGCTCAATAAACGCAATATTCAACTTGCCGGATTTTCCGGCGTTTACGACGCGTGAAATTCAATTCAATAAAAACCGCAAATTTTATAATTCGTCAAATGATAGATTGTTATGTTATTAACCTGGATCGTTCCAGAGACAGATACGAACGGTTTATGAATTCATTTTGTTTGTCCGGTCTCAATATTATTCGGGTTTCCGGCGTTGACGGACAACAAATTGAGTTGCCGCATCCTGATTACGACGAGCGGCGTTACCGGCTTTATCATGGAAAAAAAATAAACAAAGGCGAAATCGGCTGTTATTTTTCGCACATGAAAGCATTGCGGATGTTCCTTGAGTCCGACGCCGAACGCGCTTTGATTTGCGAAGACGATATTACGGCAAAGCCGGAATTGCGTGAAACTTTAGAAGAAGCGGCGATATACCGGGAACATTGGGATTTATTGCGGGTCAACAGTCTGCACGCGCCGACGCATGTTCCGATAAAGAAATTAAAAAACGGCAAATTGGTTATTCCCGTTTATTGGACAGGCGGAACGGGAGCGTATCTGGTCAACCGTAAAGCGGCGGAAAGAATCGTTACTTTATTGTTGCCAATGTATTTACCATACGATCACGCTCTTGATCAGGTTTGGAAACTTGGAATAACGGCAATGATGATCCATCCTTTTCCCATCGCGCTTAACGAGTTTTCGCAACAAACAATGATTGCGGCGTCGCATAGCTACAAATTACCGTTTGTCCGAAGATATATTTTATCGCCGATGTTATTGTATCGCGGACTGAATACCTGCAAACGATGGTTATGGCAATTTTCAACCGTGATAAAATGTCTTTTCTTTCCGATCAAATCTTTCGACGAACGCCGCGTCGATACTTGAACATTTTCAATAGATTTATACTCATTACGCTTAAAAATACGGTTTTTGTTTTTTATGAGAGCATACAACATACTCTATTTTTAATAAAAAACGTAATATATCAGTGGAATTTTTTATGGTTGAAAAAGACAAGGTAGCCAACCTTTCGCCGAAAGGTTGCGTCGTAAGACGCCGGCAAATCAGATTAACGACGGCGCTTCGTATTGCCGTGCAGTTTGGAATCCGGTTGCCAGCTGGAAATCAGGGGCAAGTCGGCTATCGCCTACCTTATGTTGACAAATGTTTAACGAAAATTCCGCTGAATACATTCCTAAAAAACGCATTTCGCGTGTTTTTAAAACCGAAATTTCAAGTGAAAAAAGTATACTCCCTGACAAATAAAAAAACGCAATTAAGATGAAAGAAAAAATACAAACAATAAATTTCCCGAATGATTTTTCGCCGAAAACCGCCGCGATTTGGTTTTGGTCGTTGGTCGGCTTTTCTGCCGTTTTGTGGATTTTATTACCAACGTTGTTTCATGCGGGATATCGCCCTGATGTTATTGAGCTTCAAATGGTCGGCAAAGAATGGGCGCTTGCGACGCGAAAACATCCGATGCTGCCGGCGTGGATTCTCGAAATCATCAACATACTGACAAATCGTGCATTTGCCGCGCCTTTTATCGCGTCGCAAATTTGCGTTGTTATTTCTCTTTGGTCGGTCTGGCAACTTGGCAGAAAAGTGTTGTCGGAAAAATTTGCGTTGCTCGCGGTTATTGCGGCGCTTCCTTATTGGTTTTTCACAATAGAGTCTATCAAGTTCAATCAAAATATTGCTCTGATCGCGTTTTGGTCGCTTTCAATGTATCTTGTTTTTCAAGCGTTTCAAACGAATAAATTGTTTTATTGGGCGTTTTCCGGTTTATCGCTTGGCTTGGCGTTTCACGCAAAATACACGGCAATATTTTTGGTTCTTTCAATTCTTGCGTTTATGACTATTCAACCGGATATGAGAAAATATTGGAAAGAAAAAGGATTTTATTTAACGTCGTTTATTGCATTTTTCACTTTTTTGCCGCATTTGATTTGGTTGTACTTGGACGATTTTTCTATTCTCACATACGTGCAAAACCGGAACGTTTCGTCGTATTGGATTTATCATCTGATCTATCCATTAAATTTTTTGGCGAATCAATTTTTTTATTTGATTCCAGTTTGTTTTGTTCTTATGCCGTGTTTTCATGGGAAATGTTTCAAATTTTCCGAAAGAAACAACAAAGAGAAATCGGCGGAACGTTATTTATTTTGTTGTATTTTTCTTCCCGTTTTTATTCATATTGTTATTGCCGCTTTAGGACGAATACATTTAACGACAGATTACGGAGCAATTTTCTGGATATTTATTGGCGTCTGGTTTTTTCTGAGATTTCGGACAAGAGAAACGTCTGGTATTTTTTCCCGAACAATCAAATCGTTTGTTTTTGTTGAAGCGGTTTTAATTGCAACGTTTTTAGTTCAATCTGTTTTTTCGCCGTATTTTTTAGGAACTCCGCGCAGATTTCATTTTCCGATGCGTGAATTAGGAATTGCATGCGACAAAATTTGGGACGCCCATTCTTCGACGCCGTGTCCTTATGTTACCGGAGATTGGATTATTGCTGGTAACGCCGCTTACGCGATGAAAAATCGCCCAAGCGTTCATTTTTATTACTGGCAAAAAACCGAATCAAACAACATGAAACCAACCGGCTCATGGTCAACCGATGAAGACGTTAATCAAAAAGGCGGAATGATCGTTTGGAATATTTCCGACAATTCCCAATCGGAGAATGACGTTCCCGATTGGTTGCGCAAAAGTTTTCCGAACGCCGAAGTTATTCCCGACCCGATTATTTTGCCTTACAAAACGGGAACCAAAGTCCCGCCGCTTAAAGTCGGCGCCGCCGTTATTCCGCCGCCGTAAAAAAACAGGCGTCGTTTCAAATTTTCTGAAAAGATTAATTTTGCCGCCGACGTCAAACATCTCAATCTTTCGGGCGTTTCGTTCGCTAATTAAAACGGTGTTCCCCAACCGAGTCGGGCGCTCTCCCATTCCGTGATGATTTTCGAAATTTTATAAGTCTTTTTATGTAACGATTCCGTAGGATTTTGGGTCAGATTAAATCATTTTGTAATAGGAGTCCCGCAGGGACGCAATCATGCGTAACCGGCGGTGAAACCGCCGAAAAAGTTCTACTTTGTCAAATGATAGATATGTTACGAAAAAATATGAAATAATCAGAACATTTTCAATAAATTTATCTCCTTAACAAATAAAAAATGCGAGAAAAAAGATGGAAAAAAAATTACAAACAAAAAATTCGTTTAACGATTTTTCGCCCCAAACAGCCGCGATTTGGTTTTGGTCGTTAGTTGGCTTTTCTGCCGTTTTGTGGATTTTATACTCTTCTTCCTTTAAAATTCGTCTTGACGTTTTTATTGAAAATTTTTATACTTCGCCTGTTGTTTTTATTGAGACCATATTTTTATTTTTTATGTCAGGGTATAAATTAAATTCCAGGCAGGTGAAAAAACTCAAGAAAAAGCATGACAAGATTAAGAAGAGTAATCCATATATTGCGAATCGTATTCTTATTGTGCTTTCTCTTGGTAAGGGGGATTCTGCGTCCGCAGTTGCTGATAGATTCTTAATCAACGTTGATACGGTGCGTCGATATTTCAGCTTGTATAAGGAAGGCGGAATTAATGGACTATTGGAGATCAAGTACGAAGGACGTCATTCTTTTTTAACCGACGCGCAAAAGGAACAATTGAAACAACATCTTCGCGAAACCATTTATCTTGACGTCAAACTGATTATTGTTTATGTTCGCGAGACCTTTGGTATCCAGTATTCCATTTCCGGCATGACCAAGCTATTGCACTCGATAGGTTTTGAATATAAGAAACCTAAAGTAACCCCTAGTAAAGCCGATCCTGTCGAACAACAGA
>JAISZO010000378.1 GCA_031269105.1 Planctomycetaceae bacterium
GGCAAGCGGAATTTTTGGCTCTGCGATGAAAATCATCGTTTGCCCAACTTTAAAAACCTTTGTGACTTTGTGCCTTTGTGTGAAAAAACTGACCTTGCGGGAAGCGTCATCGAGTGAAAGATGGCAAGCGGAATTTTTGGCTCTGCGATAAAAATCATCGTTAGCGCTATGGATAAAAAATGGAATTACAAATGGTAACAATGGCGGGCGCCGGAATCAACAACGGCGCGGCGCCAATCGTGAAATTCGGTTACGACGCCGTCGCAAACGACGCCCGACGTCCGCGCGCGAATCCGATTTTACGAAGCGAAGACCGGGAACTTCAAAATTTTGAACGCCGGCTTGCCCAGTGTTCGACGCGCGATTTAATGCGAAATTTCAGCGCGGTGATATGGGCGGTGAGAATGAGCGTTCTCTACACAAGCCGGTTTGTCTTCGCGTCGAAAATCGGCGACGAAGAAATTGGAAAACGTTACGCGTCGACGCTGGATGAAAAAACCGCCGAAACGCTCAACCGCCAAGTCGAGGAATTGATTTGGGAATGGAGTCAGAAAGGAAACTTGGACGCGGCGGGGCGGTACTCCTTGAATAAATTCATGGCGTTGATTGAGACCGCGCGGCTGATTGACGGAGACATTGGAATACTCAAGCTGAAAGACGGGACAATCCAGCCGGTCGAAGCCGACCGGATACGCACATCGGCATTCGACGGACTTGATAATAACGACGGATGGACGCAAGGCGTCAAAACTAATAAAGCCGGACGTTTTATGTCGTTTCGTGTCTTTCGGCGTTCCGGTTTGGGCGGCGGACAATTCGAGTTGGAACGTGAAATCAATGCGGAAAACATGATATTACACGGATATTACAACAGATTCGACCAGATACGCGGAATCTCGCCGCTCTTGACCGCCGCAAATACGTTTCAAGACATTTATAAAAGTCTGGATTATGCCTTAATTAAGGCGAAAATCAGCCAAATGCTGGGATACAAATTCACGATTGACCCCAATTTTTCCAATAATCTTGGAACAAAAGAAGAAAAAGACGAAACAACAAATTACCGCACACAGGTTCTGAAAGAAAACGCCGCATTTTTTTATGAATGTAATGTGGGTGAAAATCTTGAATTAATTGACAACAAAACGCCGTCAAGCGAATTTCAGGATTATATGAAAGTCAGCATAATGATTGCCATGAAAGCCCTCGACATTCCTTATGCGATGTTTGACGAAACGACGGGAAAATTTTACGGAAACAAGTCGGCGATTTTGCAATACCTTGAAACCGCGAAACCGAAACGCCGCGACAATATTGAGTTACTCAATCAATTAACGCGATGGCGGTTGAATTACGAAGTGGCGAACGGGCGGTTGAAACTGCCGCGCGGCATGACGGCGAACGATATTTACTTTACGTGGACGCCCGAAGGAACGACATGGTGGGACGACGTGGATACGCTCAAAACGGAAATTGAAGCGGTTAAGGGCAACATTTTACCGATGGAATACTTTGATTCCATTCGTGGCATTGATACGCGGGAAAAAATCAGACAGATTGCCCGCGAAAAAGAATGGTATACCCAAGCGGGCTTAAAACATCCGAGCGAGCAGGAAAAAACGGTGATTGATAAAATTGAAACCGTACCCCAAAACAACGATGACGATGACGAATAACAAAAAATTTTTCACTTAACTTTGATTAAAAAAATGGCAAGTTTTAAAACCAACAACGGAATGACGTTCCGTATCAACGTTACGACAAAAGACGCTAAGGCGGTTCGGGAACTGGTGAAATATCCCGACGGAACGCCGGTCGATTTATTTGACGCGGCGGAGCGGGGAACGCTCGCGAATATCTATTACGACGTGGAAACGCTCGTCAATACGGTATTTGTGTTGTGTCTCGACCAAATCAAAGACAGTTTTGACGTCGCGGAATACGACAGAGAAAACAAAGCGGTTTACGCTCTTTTTCCTGAACAGGAGAAAGAGCCGCCGCTGACGAAAGCGAGCCGCTGGTTCGGCGGCTTGATTGATGGAGATACGGTTGTCGGCATGATTCAGGCGTTTCAGGAGTCCGTCGCAAATTTTATCCCGAACGAGAACCGCAGAAAGGCATTTCTCGCGATTCTCGAACGGGAAAAAGCCATCGAGAAACTCGAAGCGGAACACCGCAACAAGATGGTGAATATGATGTACGACCGCGCGACCTCCCATCTGGGCGACCGATGGAAAACGCTGGCGGAAACAACCGCCAGAAAGATGGAGAAAAACTTGGATGGACAATTCGGGCGGTCTGGCGATACGCCGGAATCATCGGAATCAACCCAGCCGACTTCACTCTCCGCGAGCTAAAAAATATGGCAGAAGGAAAAATTTCGCACCACTGGGACATGTTTGCGCCGCTGATTTGTTACGTAGCGAACCCGAATTTGAAAAAAAGAAACCGGTTGAAAGTTGAAAAAATTCACCCGTTTTTTGAAAAACGCAAACGCGCCGCCAAGCCGTTTAACAGAGGCAACTGGTTGCTTTTGAAGGAAAGAATCAAGAGGTAACAGGTATTGGTTTTCTCACACAAAGGCGCAAAGGTTTTAAACAGAGCGGGAAGCGTAAGCGAGCGTAAAATGGCAAGCGGAATTTTTAGCTCTGCGGTAAAAATCATCGTTTGCCCAAATTTAAAAATCTTCGCGCCTTTGTGTGAAAAAAACAGACCTTTGTGCGAGAAAAAAATAAGTATGCAAATTCAAGCGAAAACAACAATCCATTTCAACGCTCCTTTGATTATTAGTAAGATTCATAAGGGGAAAAAGAAATCCATTGCCGACGCAACACGCATCGTGTGGACGCGGATACGGCGTTCCGTGCGGCAAAGAAAAGGGCGCCGAAAAAAGTTTCCGCTCTACATTATGGAAGCGGACGGCGGCAAATATAAAAAAGTGAAAACGGTGGCAAAATATCTTTCCGCCGTGAAAAAGAACGGATTGGAAAAAAACAAGAAAGCAAGGATATTTCCTTACGGCGGGAGTCGCGGAAAAGGCGCGAAAGCGACGCCGACCGAACTGCAAAAAACGGGAGAAGCGCTGACGGGAAACAGTGCGGCTCCTGGAAATATTCCGTTTTCATGGGCAAGCGACGACACGACCGTTTGGGGAAGAAAGAAAAAGGGCTGGACGGATTTTTGGTTAAGGAAAAGTATTAAATTTGACGCCGAAGAGGGATTAATTTATTCGAGTCCCGCTCACGCGGCAAAAGCGTTACCGATACCGCAAATATTGGAAACGGGCGGAACGACGCGCTACAACAAACGGCATGTGGTCGGGTATCAGATTATTCGCCGCGAGTTCAAGAACGGAAGCGTGCATATCACGTATTTAGAAGTGGTTGAAGGCAAGCGCGGATACCGCAACATTTCGCCGCGTCCGTTCATGCGACCCGGTGCGGAGAAATCCAGAAAACAAGTCCAAAAAACGTTTGCGGACAATACGAAAAAAGCGTTAAAAAACTAAATCGGACGCCTTTAATTTTTACCTTTTAACATGCTTTGAATGATACCCGCGACAAACGCGGCGCACAAAACGAAAAAAAACATACTTCCCGAATGCGTGGGATTTGCGAAAGCGGTTACCACTAATCCGATAACAAAAATAACGATTGCCGGAATATAAAGACATGCAAGAAAACCAAGTATTGCCATACCGGTAAAAGCGATTGTGTTCTGAACCGAATGAACAAAACGGTATCCGGGCGTTTTGGTATCCACAACGTAATAAATTCCGTCCCAGCTTCGGCAAACTTCGTACCGTTCAAAAAACTCTTGAGTTTCGCGGCGGCTTTGTTCCGTTTGTTCCGGCGTAAGAATCGCGTTATTTTGTTGGGCAAGTTGTACAAATTCTTCGTTGGTCATTGTTTGTTCCTTTGGTTTTATTGTAATCGACTTACAGGAAAAAAACAATAAGATTTTTTAAAACCTTTGCGACTTAGCGCCTTTGTGTGAGAAAATAAAACTCAAAACTCAAAAAATATTATGGCTGCTGCATTAGAAGCGGGAACAATTGCGGTAAGAGTTATCGCGATGGATAAACCGGTACTGGACTCGATAAAACGTGTTCAGGGCGGTTTTAACGGCATGGCGCGGACGATCATGGATAGTTTTGTGACGGCGTCTTCCGCTCTCGTTTCGATTCGCGCCGCAATCCAGCCGCTCGCTAATACCGCGTCCATTTTTGCCGGTTTTGAATCGGGCATGTCGAAAGTTCAGGCGATTACCGGCGCGACCGCCGACCAGCTTACGAAACTGACAGAGCAGGCAAAAGCGCTTGGCAAAAACACGTTTTTCACGGCGTCGCAGGTTGCCGAAGCTCAAAAGTTTCTTGGCATGGCGGGGTTTAATCCCGAACAAATTCTCGCCGCCACGCCGGGAATGCTTGACCTCGCTCTTGCCGGCGACATGGATTTAGGAATGGCGGCGGATATTGCCACGAATATTTCCACACCGTTTGGAATTGCCGCCGAAAGAATCAGCGAAGTCAACGACGTTCTTGCCAAAGCCGCGACTTCTTCCAATACGAACATTCAGGAAATGGGGCAGGCGTTCAAATACGCGGCGCCCGCAGCGGCTGCGGCGGGACAGAGCATTGAAGAATGCGCCGCGGCGATGGCGATTCTTGCCAACAACGGAATCAAAGCGGACATGGCGGGAACTTCCGTGCGGATGATGTTGATCAAACTTGCCGACGCCGGAATCCAAACGAAACTCAAAGAACAATTTGACGTCGACGTTACCGACGCCGCCGGCAAAATCCGCCCGTTGATTTCCGTTTTGCAGGAAATGCAAAGCAAAATGAGCGGCATGACCGATACGCAGAAACTTGCAACGTTTTACGACATTTTTGAAGCGCGAGCCGGAACCGCCGCCATTGTGTTGGCAAATTCCGGCGACGCGGCTGCGGAATACCGATTAAAGATGATGGACGCCGCCGGCACGACGGCGGAAATGGCGCGGATCATGGGCGACAATCTCAAAGGGGACTGGGTTTCGTTTATGTCGGTGGTGGAAGCGGTTCAAATTGCGTTTGGTTCAGCGACCGGCGAAATGGCGCGGAACGTTCTGCAATTTGCCGCAAGCGCCGCACGAGGAATCGCGGAATTTGTAAATGCCAATCAAACGTTGATTTCAACTCTTGCCTATGTCGGCGGCGCGTTTGCCGTTTACAAAGCGGGCGGCACGGCGTTGACGGTTCTGAAATCCGCGTTTGTTTCGATGGTTCCTGCGGCGTCGGCGGCGACCGCCGCGAATGTTGCGAACACGGTTGCGGAAAATGCGAACACGGCGGCGGTTGCCGCGAATACGGTTGCGAAAAACGCAAATATCGCGGCGACCGCGACAAATACCGTTGCAACGACCGCCATGACAACCGCGACCACGCGGTCAACCGTCGCCATGAATACGCTCAAAGCGTCGATGGCGGCGCATCCGCTTTTATGGATTGTCGGCGCCGCTGTCGCGACGTCGGCGTTCTCTTCGTATTTGCAAAAAGCCGTTGTTGACGCCAAAGAGTTGAACAACGCCATGAGTCAACGGCGGGAAAACAACGATACGGAACGCGCGGCGGACGAAAAAAAAATGAAACGCTTGCAGCAGCTTGCCGAACAACAGCGTTTATCCAACGCCGAAATGAAAGAAGCGGAAACGCTTGCCGGTCAGCTTGAAAGCAAATACGGCGACTTGGGCGTTACGATGGATTCCATGAGCAATTCGTTTCAAATGGCGGCGGATTCCATGCAGAATTTCATGGACGTCCTGCGGCAAAAAGCGATTCAGGATTATGAAAACGAACTCGAAGAAGTTGACAAAAACTTAAAACAGCTGGAAAAAGAAGCGGAAAACATCAATTCTTATGCCAATTGGTGGGTTTCGCCGATTTGGGG
>JAISZO010000391.1 GCA_031269105.1 Planctomycetaceae bacterium
GTTGGTCAGACCTTACCGGGCGGGCGCGTCCCGCAAGGTACTCACGAAAGGTTTTCAATGCAATGACTTATAACATTCTTTAACTCCTTTCTTCAGGCTTAATCTTGACGCAATAAAGATTCCAGGTACCAGGGTTGATTTTCAACACGTTCACCACGAATTCGCGAAAAATTTTTAAAGTTGGGGAAAACTCCTACAGAGTTTCTTTTCTTTTTATCGTCTTCATTCGTTCCGCAGGGACGAATGAAGACGTTTCGGGACGCCATTTTAACTTTTCATCCGCTTTTTGACCGGATCAAATAAAGGATGATAGAAAGAGCAAGTTCGGAAACAATAGAAACTAATCGCGTGACGCCGGCAACAACTAATCCGGCGGCACGCGGCGTTAAACCGGTTGGCAATGCGGCGTCGTTAAAATACGGCTGCATCAATTCGAATAAAACCAATTCGCGCACTCCAAATCCGCCGGGAATCATTGAGAGAAATCCCGCAACGGTCGATAACGCCGAAGCCGTAATAAATCGCGGAAGACGCCGCAAAACGACAAACCATGAATCGCCAATGGAAATTCCAACGCCGCAAATCGTTGTGCATAAACTCACGCCGAGAAAAAACCACGCGACTGTCATCAATCCTATTCCGCAAAAAAGAAGTTTGGCGTCGAAATGGTTTAAGGCAAGAAGCGTTTCTTCATCAGTTTTTACAAGTCCGGCAATGCGAACCAGTTTTCTGAAAAAAAACGGCACAACCGGCAGTCCCGAAACCGCCATCAATCCAAAAGCAACGAGCATAAGCTGTATTTGGTCGTGAAAAAAAATAATGAGAAATATCGCCGAAATCATTGCTCCCACCGCCATCATTGTCAGCGTCTCAAGAAAAACGCAAACAACCGCAACCGACGTTTTCACGGATTCGTCGCGTATCAATCCGGCGCGAAGCGCCACGACCATTGCCTTGCCGGGAATATATTTCCCAAGATGACCGATATAATATGCGCGAAGCGACCGGTAAAGCGTTGGCTTTTGTCCCAATTTTCGCAAAATGATATGCCAATAAATTCCCGCCGGAAGATAGCCGACCAAATAGGAAATCACCGCCGCCGACGCCCAACCGATATGCAATTTCCATTGATAATTCGCCACGTCTCGACCGGTTAGGACGACCTCGCGAATCACCCAAATCATCACCAACAGAATAATTCCCCATCGCACAAATGTCATTGCGACTTTTTTGAACGGTTTTCGATTGCGGTTTTCGCCGTCGCTATTTGTCTGCGGATTGCTCAAAATTGTACCTCGAACAGATTGAATATCTCATGCTTTTCATCTCACCAGAAAATTCTAACATTGTAAACGCCGCTTGTGAATCACCCCTTGCGAAGTACAAAGTATCTTCGCGGCGAAATCGGTTTTGCGAAAGTTCTTTGCCGTGATTTTTCACAAATCTTTTCCTGTCGTTGTCATGGAAAGTACGGCGTGTTTCATACCTTTCACTGCGGAAAGTCCTTGATGTAATTTTTGTATCTGCCGCATTTCGCCGCGAACAATGATGTTTTCCATGCAATTATGGCGATCAAGATGGGCGTGTTGCGAACAGATAACCAGATTGCCGAAATCATGCTGAACGTCAACAATCTTTTGTAAAATCTGCGACTTATGATGATCGTAAATGAGGGTAATCGCTCCGGCAACGACTTTGCCGTCCGCCCATTGTTGCTGAACCAGCGAGGAATGAATCAGATGCGTAATCGCTTCGGAACGAGTCGGAAATCCTTGTTCTTTGCTGAGCGCGTCGAATTTTTCCAGAACGTCCGACGCAAGAGAAATGGAAATTCGCGTAATACTTGACATAGATCAATCGTTTCGTTGCAATTTGAGGAATAATTTTCAAACGGTTCAATCCAAATTAAAATCATAACGAAAATTCAACGAATTGTAAAGATTGATTTCTTTTCTTTTGTTTTATGGTAAAATGAACGTTTTAAGAACCTCTGAAATGATTATGAAAAATTTATGTCGTTTTTTATCAATTCGCTGATTCGGACATTTCTCGCGCAAGAAGCCTATCGTTTTGTGGAACAGGAAATAACAACGCAAATTCATCGCGAGTTGCATTCGCGTCAAGAAGCGTTGGAACAAGCGGCGTCCATTCGCGCGGAAGACGGCAGCGTGGATTTCGCAATTCTTTTTTCGCAGCGCAATGAGGTCATCGGACTTCTTGACCGTCATCCCGACGCGGTGGCGACTCGCGGAAACGGCAATACGTTTTATACGTTTCTTCAAGATGGCAAACGTGTTGTCGCGGCGTTTCCGAGCAATTTTTCCCGCGAACATTTTGAAAATCTCGCTAATGCGGTTCTCGATATTTTTCGTCCGCAACGCATTATTACCGCTGGTTTTGCCGCAGGAATTGCGCCAGACGCGACGTTATTTTCGCTTTATGTTCCTGATTTGTTGATCGACGAGGCGTCGCGGCAAACGATTGATTTACGTCAACTTCTTCTTCCCGCGCCGCCGGAAAACGAGCGCTCGACGGATTGTATAACGCCCGAAACAACGGCAAACGAGTCGGCAGAAAATTTGTCCGCCGATAAAAAAACAACCGCTAACGAAACATTTTTTCGCAGCGCGGCGATAGTCACAGTGAAACGTTTCTATCTGACCGTGTCGCAAAAAAAAGAAATCCGCTCGACGTTTGCCGCGAAAATTGCCGATCATTCCGCGTTTCCGGCGGCGGACGTCTGCCGAAAAAGACAAACTCCGGCGTTGCCGTTGCGGATTGTTACGAGCGTTTATGATGAAGAAATTCTTCGTGAAACAAAATCATTTTCCGGTAATGCGCATCGCGCGCGTCAGCTTGGAACTTTTTTCGGAAACTTTATGCGGCGTCCCGGATGCATGATTGATCTGTTGAAACAAAAACAACGCCAACTGGAAGCGGCGGACATTCTCGCAACAAAAATAATCCAACTGATTCGGCAATAATATTCTCGAATCGAAAACGAATCGAGAAATTGAAAATTCCGCTGAAAAACATTATAAATCTTTTCATCTGATTTTTAAAAACGCTTTCTCCGGTTTTCAGCATCCCGTTTGAAAGACCATCGGCAATCCTCATAACCGTTACGATTCTTTTCTTTCTTATTCGTTTCGGGAAATCCTTTTCGTTTTTTGTAATTTTTACAGGAAAAATTTTACCCCAATCGGAAATTTTATCCTATTGTTTGCACGTAAGAGTTTTACGCTGTTTGTAAAATTCTTGATTGCACAAATTCAAAGTTACAACACGCTCCTACACGTCGTAACGCAACAAACAACAGAAAGAAACTGAAGGTTACAGATGTTCAACAAATTGAGAATAGGGACAAAACTTATTTTAGGTTTCGGAACCGTCATTATTCTATTGACGGCAATTACCATTATTACGGCTTACAGTTACTCGTCTATCACGCGCTCAACCCATACGGTGGTCGGGTTATTTGAAGCGTCAACGCATGTCAACGAATCAATCGAGCTTGCCAACCAAATGCGGCGCGACGTGCTTGTTTATATGAGTACGCACGATACGAAGCTTGTCGAAGAGTTCGACAAAGAATTGAACGAAACCGCCGAAAAAATCAAAGACGTCAAGACGACAACGCCGATTCAGGAAAACGTCAAAATTGCCGAAAATATTTTAGCGATACTCGATGAAGTGAAAAAATTGAAAGACGCTTATATTTTACGAGAAAACAAGGTCTCGAACGGACACAAAGAATATTTTCACGTTTTTGACCAACTTGAAAAAACAATTGACGAAACGTCGCTAGCGACCAATAAGATGATTCGTGCGACAGCGTCAAAAAATGAAGAAGGCGAAGAGCTTATGGAACTTTCGAAACTGGGCGTTATCGAATTGTTGCAAGAATGCGAATCGCATTTGGGAGAAATTGCCATTTTACGTTACGGCGTCGTTTATGCCGTGACGGATGAAGAACGCGAAAGAATTTCAACAAACATTCAGGTAAAAATGCAGGAATTGGTGCGAACGATTGAAGAGGTCCGTCCGCAGCTTCCCGAAGGCGACGCGGCAAAATCTTTTGCAAAATTTATTGAACTCCGCAGCAAGTGGTTGGAGGTTGCAAGGAACTATATGGCGGACATTCAGGAATTGAACAACTCGCAATCAATACTTCTGCTGAAACTGGCGGATTCAATCAAGCAATCCGGAAAATTACTGAAAAATAATTTCGACGCAACGTTCCACGAAGGTGAAAATCAAGCAAAAATTATCGCGTTTTCTAAATATGTCGGCTATACAGTCGCCGGAATTGCCATGCTAACGGCAATTGCAATGGGATGGTTGTTGTCGCGTTCTGTTGCCGGAGGAATTTCCGGTATCGTCGAAATTTTCCGCCGGATTACTCAGGAAGGCGACACCAACGCAAACATCGGCGACGCCTATTTGAAACGTACCGACGAAGTAGGGGAACTCGCGCAACAGGCAAGAGCGATTATCGGCGATTACCATTCCGTGACGGAAGCCGGACAAGCGGCGGGGCGCGGCGATTGGACGTATCGCGTGAAAATTAAGAGCGAAAAAGATACGATGAATCAGAATCTTGCCAACATGTTTGAGCAGGTCAACGACGTGCTGAATCAGGTGCAGGGTGCGGTTTTACAGGTGACAATCGGAACGGGACAAGTCGCCGCGACAAGCGAAACGCTGTCGCAGGGAGCAACGGAATCCGCCGCGTCGCTGGAAGAAATTACGTCGTCCATGACCGAAATGGGAAGTCAAACGCATCAGAACGCGCAAAACGCCGCCGAAGCGAGTCATCTTGCCAAAGACGCGAGCGAAGCCGCCGGAAACGGTCAACAAATGATGCAACAAATGATCAACTCAATGGAACAGATTACGAAAAATTCGCAGGACGTTCAAAAAGTGATCAAGGTGATTGACGACATTTCGTTCCAAACGAATCTGCTGGCATTGAACGCGGCGGTCGAAGCGGCGCGTGCGGGAGTTCATGGAAAAGGATTCGCGGTGGTGGCGGAAGAGGTTCGGAATCTTGCGGCGCGATGCGCGAAAGCCGCCGGAGAAACGACGCAAATGATTGAAAACAACAACCGTCAAATCAATGAAGGAGCGGAAATTGCTCAAAAGACGGCGGAAATGTTGGATCAAATTGTTTCGCACGTTGCGAACACAACCAATTTAATTAACGAAATTGCGACCGCCAGTAACGAACAAGCGCAAGGCGTCAGTCAGGTATCGCAGGCGCTGCAACAGATTGACTCGGTCACGCAACAGAATACGGCGAGCGCGGAAGAATCGGCGAGCGCGTCGAGCGAAATGAACAATCACGCGACGCGGCTGCAACAGGTGGTATCGCGGTTCAAACTCCGCAACGCGAATACAAACGGCGGAAATACGCGGTCAAACAGTTGCGAAACGGTTTTGCCAAACGCGGAAAACGTTTCGTTACGAAATAAGAAAAAGATTTCGGGCAATTCCCCGACCGCGAAACGAACGGCTTACAAGTTCGCCGGTTCGTCGGAAGAAAGATGGGGAGGCGGCGCTGCAACCGCCGTTCTCGACGAAGAACCAAATTACAATTTCAAACTCGACGATACCGATTTTGGAAAATATTGATCTCGCCGCGAAAAACGTAAAGGCAGACCTGCGGGTCTGCTTTTTTTTGAAAAAAACGTAAAGCCCCCAAACGCCATAAGTTCGAAATATTACGCCGTTTCTAGTAATATTTCCATGAAAGTTTTGTTCCCGAAGCGCCATTCATGAAAAGTTCCGTTGAATTTTTGTTCTCGGAACGACGCGTTTCGCCTGCGAAACTTTTCGTTTTTAACTTTTCGCTTCCTTCTTTCTTTCCACAAGGTCAAAGAGACCGCCCCAGCCGAGTTTTTCACGCAACGTTTGGTAATAGCTGAAATCGGATGGCTTGATCATTTTGAATCGCGGCGCGGCGCGGGTGACTAAAATATGATCGCCCGCTTCCGCAACCATTACGGCAAGTCCGTCGAGAAGAATGTGTGCTTCCGGCGTTCTCACCTGCAAGCGGTAAACGCGCGACGCGGAATCGACAACCGGACGATGACTCAACGTGTGCGCGCTAATCGGCGAAATCGCCACCACGTCAAGCGTACTTCGCAAAATCGGTCCGCCTGCCGAAAGATTTCTCGCCGTCGAGCCGACAGGCGTACTGATAATTAAGCCGTCGCAATGATAGGTCGTGATTCGTTCCCGATCGGCGAAAAGATCAATTTCAAGCATTCGATGCGGCGGACCCGACTGCACGGCGGCTTCGTTGAGCGCGATATGTTCCAACAAAAGTTGTTCTCCCCGCCAAATCTGACACGACAACATCAAATACTCGTCGCACGGCAACGCATGAATTGTCTTGAGGTTTTTTAACAAACCGATTAGCATTTTCGGCGTAAAATCCGCCAGAAAACCAAGCGTGCCGAGATTGACGGAAACGACGGGAAGCTGCCGGTTTCCCATTTGAGCCGCCGCCCGTAAAAGAGAACCGTCGCCGCCAAACACGATCGCGAAATCGGCGTCAAAAACGTTTAAGTTTTTTGCGGCGGCAAAATCCTCCGCAACGATTTCGCAATATTGATGAATTTCCGGTCGTAAGCGCTCCACCGCCTCTAAAACGCCCGGACGTTCGCCGCTTCCTAATAGAATCACACGCATGACTTGATAGCGCTTTTCAATAAAAATTCTCGCGGACGCAAAAATTTACGTCGTCCGTTCTCTTAATTCCTCAACGATTGCTTCTTTTTTGACGCGCCATTGTTCCAACGAATCGCGGTCGCGGATTGTCACCGTTCCGTCTTGGACTGTTTGACCGTCCACCGTGATACAATACGGCGTGCCGATTTCGTCCTGACGGCGGTAACGGCGTCCGACTGCGCCTTTGTCGTCGTAAAACGCGGAGAAATTTTTCTTCAGTTCGCCGTAAATTTCGACGGCAATTTCCGGCATTCCGTCTTTTTTCACTAGCGGGAAAACCGCCGCTTTGATCGGAGCGAGACGCGGATGGAATTTCAAAGAAACGCGCTCGGTCGGTTCGCCTTTATCGTTCGGAACCTGATCGACATGATACGCCTCGCACAAAAACGCTAACGTCGCGCGGTCGGCGCCGGCGGACGGTTCGATAACATGAGGAATGAACCGCTCGCGCGTCGCTTCGTCGTAATAACTCAAGTCCTTGCCGCTGCCGCGATGTTTCGGCTGACCGTTCGCGTCGAGTTCCGGCGCCAAACCGTTTCCGTCGCGCACTAATTTTCCTTCCATGTGAGAACGAAGGTCGAAGTCGCCGCGATGCGCAATTCCTTCCAGTTCGCCAAATTCTCCTTCGGGCAAAAACGGATATTGATATTCCACATCGGCGGTGCCGCACGAATAATGGCTCAACTCGTCTTTCTCATGATCGCGGAGCCGCAACCGGTCGCCGGCTAATCCTAAATCGACGTACCATTGGAAACGGCGGTCTCGCCAGTATTGATACCATTTTTCCGATTCCGAAGGATGACAGAAAAATTCAATTTCCATCTGTTCAAATTCGCGGCTGCGGAACGTGAAATTGCGCGGCGTGATTTCATTGCGGAAACTCTTTCCGATTTGCGCAATGCCGAAAGGAATTTTTACCCGCGTACTGTCGCAAACGTTTTTGAAGTTGACGAAAATTCCCTGCGCCGTTTCCGGTCGCAAAAACGCGGAATCTTCTTCTCCGCCCAACGCGCCGATCACCGTTTTGAACATCAGATTAAATTCTCGCGGCTCGGTCAATGTTCCGACTGTTTTGGCGTCGGGAGCAAGAACGTTCGAAAGATCGGCAAGTTGCGAAATTGCCGTGATTGATCCGTCCCACGCAAGATTTCCGGCGTCTTTTTTGCGAATCCCGAAGAACCGGAGCGCGGCTTGTTCCAAAGCGTCCTGCGTCTTTTCGGTTTCCATTGTCGTAACGAAGATCGTTTTTCCCTGATAAGTTACGGCGCGTCCCTGAACATGATCGTAACGGTAACGCTTTTTCGATTCGCGGCAATCGACCATGTCGTCGTGAAAAAGATCATAATGTCCAGAACATTTCCAGATTTGTGGGTGCATGATGATCGTGCAATCCAGACCGGTCATTTCGTAAAGTCCCGGCGCGCCGGTCTGACGTTTCATTTCGTTGTGACCGACAACCATATCGCGCCACCATGCGTCTTTCACATTTTTCTTGAGTAACACGCCGAGCGGACCGTAATCCCAAAAGCCGTTCAGACCGCCGTAAATTTCGCTCGACTGAAAGAGAAAACCGCGCCGTTTACAGAGCGCGACCAATTGTTCCATTTGCATAAGATATTGCCTTGTCCGTTTGAAATCGGGAATAACGTTAATTTTCCGCCGAATTGTTTCTCTGTTATTTTACATGATTCGCCGAACATGACAAGGAATAGACAATCTGCAAGTTCGGTTTATAATAAGTTTATGACAAAAGCATCAATTTTTTTCGATTATGTTCGACAGAGCGGGCTGGTGGAGCGGCAAAAACTCAAACGTTTGGCGGAGGCGGCGCGTCATGGAAAAACAATCGAACAAAACTCCCCAAACGCCGACGCGGAATCGCAACTGATTTCACTACAAAACGTTGCGGGATTTGAGAAACTTTCGTCCGCCGAACAGTTTTTGACGAAAGAAATGGTGCGGCTCGGTTGGCTGAATACCTGGCAGATTTCGCAGCTTCTCGAAGGTCGAACCCGTTTCACGCTAGACGAATATCTTATCCGCGATTCGCTCGGACTTGGCGGTTACGCGCAAGTGTTTTTGGCGGAATCGCAAAAAACGTCGGAACGCGTCGCTCTCAAAGTCTTTGCAACGTCTCAATCCGACCCGGAAGTTTATGAACGGTTCTCTCAGGAAATCGAATTGCAAAAATCTTTCTCGCATAAAAATATCGTACAACTGATAAAATTCGGACGGGACGGCAATGTCGATTACATGGTTTTTGAATATATGGCAGGCGGCGACGTGCGCAGAATGATTCGGAACGAGTTGCAGCTTCCGATTTTGCAATCCGTTAAAATTATTACTCAAGCCGCCGAAGGTTTGGCGTATTTACATCAGAACGGCGTCGTTCACCGCGACGTCAAACCGGCGAACATTCTGCTGACGGCGGACGGCGACGCCAAAGTCGGAGATTTGGGACTTTGCGGATATTTGAATAACGAAGAAAAATACGATCCGCGATTTGGAAAATTGGTCGGAACCGCCGATTACATGGATCCCGATCATATCAGGAATCCGCGTCAATCTTCGCCGCTTTGGGACGTCTATTCGCTCGGCTGTACGTTTTATCAGATGGTAACGGGAATCGTACCGTTTCCGAAAGGAGAATCGCGGGAAAAAATATTGGCGCATCTGCGGTCGGACGTCATTGACCCGCGCGTGTTTCGGAACGATTTGCCGCACGAATTGGCGAAAGTCATCGCAAAAATGATCGCGAAAGAACCGCAACGGCGCTTTCAATCGGCAAAAGAGGTCGTTTCCGCGCTCAAACCTTGGTACTCCGCCGAAAAAACAAGCATCGCGTCGCACATCGCCGACATTGCCAAGCAGCCGGAACATGTTGCGGTGGACGCCGAAACGTTACGGCGGTTGTTCGACTTTTCCGATCAGGCGATTTACGCTCCGTCAATGTTCGATCTGCCGAAGACGGACGGACTTCTCGAAACGCCGCAGCAAAATCCGCCGCAAAGACAAACGGATTCCGACGAAGAATTGAATGAATCGCTTGATCTCGCGTCGGTCAAGAGCGTACCGCTTGAAAAAGAACGTTACGCGGTTTCATCTTCGCGCGATTCGTTTGATACGAAAAACGTGGAACATCGCGTCTTGCCGGTTTCTTTGGACTCAAAGACGCTTTCCGAACTTGCCGCATCGCTTCAAAAGTTGGAAATTCCGCGTTGGAAACGCGATTTCTACGCTTGCGTCCGCCGAAGTTTGCCGCTCCGTTTGCGGTTATCTTTTGCCAAACGAGAAATTACGATGCGGCGTTATTGCCGGCAAACGCGAAAGGAGAACGGACGCGAACCGTCGTTTTTATGCCGTCTTTGGCGGTTGTTGACGGCGGACGCCTTCGACCGACGCGATTATCGCCGCGATTTGACGTCGCCGCGCAATCAAGCCGATAACGATAATATTGAACAGGCGTCTTTCGGCAAGAATCATAACGACAATTCAACATTGGAAAAAATCGAATTCCAATTACCAATCGTTTTGCCCGGACAATCGGACACGGTAACGATTGTTGTTCCGCCGGTCGTTGTTGAAATTCCGGGAGAAAACAGTCAACTCTTGGCTCCGCCGATTCAAACCATTGAAAAGAAAAAACGTAAAACAAAACGTTCTCTGCGAAAATTTGAGCCGTTATCGCTGTTGTTTGGGCTTTATATTCTTACGATGATTGCGATGGCGTCAATGATCGTTCAGATTCTTTTAGGAAGATAGAAGATAACCGTTCCAAACATTCCCAACGCTTGACAAAGCGTTCCGAAAACGTTAAAAATACTTGTTCTTTCGTTCCAACGCCGAAAATAACAAAACATACGATCAAAACAAATTTCAACAACCATGGAACCGCTTCAAACAAAACTCGAAAACTTAAAGCAGTATTTAAAGAATTTAGAAAAAGTCGCGGTCGCGTTTTCCGGCGGCGTGGATTCGACGTTTCTGTTGGCGACTGCGCGCGATGTTTTAGGCGATAATCTGCTTGCCGTAACAGCCCGCTCTTGCAGTTTCCCGGAACGCGAACTCAAAGAAGCGTGCGATTTTACGCGGCAAAATAACGTCGAACACGTGCTTGTTGATTCCGAAGAATTGGAAATCGAAGGTTTTTCCAAAAATCCGGTCAACCGATGCTATTTATGCAAGACGGAGCTGTTTACGAAAATCCGCGAAATCGCCGAGTCGCGCGGCATTGTTTCTATCGCGGAAGGTTCTAACGCGGACGACGACGGCGATTACCGTCCGGGATTGCGGGCGGTGGCGGAATTGGGCGTGCATAGTCCGTTGCGGCGGGCGAATTTGTCGAAAAGCGACGTCCGCAAACTCTCGAATGAACGCGGGCTGCCGACGTGGGATAAACAAAGTTTCGCGTGTCTTTCGTCGCGTTTTCCTTACGGCGAAACGATTACCAAAGAGCGGCTGGCTATGATTGATCAAGCGGAACAATTTTTGCTGGACGCGGGTTTTCGGCAGGTGCGCGTCCGTTATCACGATAAACTGGCTCGCATCGAGACCGATGAAAACGGTTTTCGTCTGTTGAAAGACAAACCGTTGCGGGAGAAAATTCATCGGCGTTTCCGTGAAATCGGTTTTGTTTATACTTCGGTGGACCTTCTCGGCTACCGCACCGGCGCTATGAATGAAACGCTTCCTATTGTGAATCAATAAAAGTCGCGAAGAAAGTTTCAGGTAACAGTCAGATACCAGAATTGGTTTTCAAGACGCGAAAGTTCGGCAAGCCCTGAACCTTTTCAGTTGTCGCTTTTAACTTTCAACGGTTCGCTTTTCGCTGACGCGGAGACTATGTTTCAGCGCAAGTTGGAGCAGCCGTATCAAATCCCGCGAATTTAAATGGGATTCTTTCGTGAAAACCAACGTTACGACGTCGTAACCGGCGCGGCTGCCGTCCACAAATTGATCGTAACCAATTCCGCGAATCGATCCGAGCGGAATGCTGTTCTTTGCGACGGGAAGTTCTAAATAAATTCCGTCCGTCCGTTTGGTGTGAACCCGCCACGGGAATTTCGCGCCCGATATTTGAAAGGGAACCAACACTTTATTTGTCCAAACCGGCGAGGCGTCCGGCGCCGCGTTTTTGATAAGAGTCAACAACTCTTCCAATAAGGAATAACTCCAAACCGGCGTCGTACCGCCGATAAATCCTTTGGGAAGAAAATGCCATTTCTCTTTCAATATCCGCCACGGAGCCAGTTCTTCGGGAGACGCTTTTGTCTTGTCGGTAAATTTCGCGAATCCTTGAATCGCCGTATCCAGAAAGTTCCAAAATTCAGGACGGTCAATCTCTTCATACGAATGAACCCGCAACAGGATTTCCTGAAACGCTCCGTTCGGATTCATAATCCCCACGCGCGGCTCGGCGCCGTAAAGCGGAATGTCGTCGATATCGTTCAGCGGAATCAGGTTCAGTTGTTTTATCAGCGAGTCGCGGCGGAATGTATGTTTTGCCGTGCGGAATTTCAATCGGAGCAACCATTCTCCCGACGTTATCGCGTGAAGAAACCAGCCGAGCGATTTTTGTTTCGCACGGACTTCTACTGTCGCCCGATCGTTCCAATTCGTTTCCGCAAAGACGTCGGACTCCTGAATTTTGTCGATAATTTCGGTAAGAATCCGCCCGTTCCATTTGCACGACTTTCCGGCGCGGCTCACAAGCGTTTGCGTGTGCCATTTGCGACCGTCCGATTCCCAAGGCATTTGCGCGTCTTCGCCAAGTATTTCCGTCAGCGATTCTTCGGACGTTTCATTGTCCGATTCCATGCCGACACTTTTTCGTTTGGGATGATACGGCTTTCGAGCGACAAACGGTCCCGCCTCCAATATCGGCGCGAGCGCTTCGGCGGTGTAACTTCGCGGCGCTTTTGCCCGTTCCGTTTCCGTCGCCGCATCGCGGCGTTTTCCATAATCAACCAACGCTTCCGGCGTTCCGGCGTAAACAAGACGTCCGCCTTCCAAACCGGCTTCCGGTCCAAGATCGATCACCCAATCGGCGGACTTAATCATATCAAGATTATGTTCGATCATAATTACCGTGTTCCCGACGTCCACAAGCCGCTGCACGACTTCGAGCAGATTTTTCAAATCGTCAAAATGCAATCCGGTCGTCGGTTCGTCTAACAAATAAAGCGTTCGTCCGGTATCCGGTCGGGCGAGTTCCGACGCAAGTTTGACCCGCTGGGCTTCTCCGCCGGAAAGCGTCGGCGCCGCCTGCCCAAGAGATAAGTAATCCAGTCCGACGTCGCAAATCGTTTGTAATATCCTTCGGATTTTCGGAACGTTCTGAAACAATTCTAACGCTTGACCGCACGACATTTCCAAGACGTCGGAAATCGAATATCCGCGAAATTTGACTTCAAGCGTCTGACGGTCGTAGCGTTTTCCCTGACAAGCGTCGCAGGTAATCCAAACGTCGGGAAGGAAGTGCATTTCGATTTTGAGTTGCCCGTTTCCCTCGCATTTTTCGCAACGTCCGCCCGCAACGTTGAAACTAAATCTCCTCGACGTATAACCTCGCAACTTTGCGTCGGGAAGCTGCGCGAACAGATTGCGGATTAAATCAAACGCGCCGGTGTAAGTGGCGGGATTGGATGTCGGCGTTTGACCAATCGGCTGTTGATCGACGCGGATCACTTTATTGACGAGTTCTAATCCTTCAATCCGTTCATGCGCGCCGGGCGAAAGCGACGCGCGGTGCAGTTTCAATGCAAGCGTGTTGTAAAGCACGTCCTCGACAAAAGAACTTTTGCCGGAACCGCTGACGCCGGTAACAACCGTAAACGTTCCAAGCGGAATCGCCACGTCAATCGACTTGAGATTGTGTTCTCTCGCTCCAAAAACGGTCAACCATCCTTGATCCCATTCCGGCAACGGATTCGGTTGCGGAAAATTCGGATTGAGATGGCTTGCGGAATCGGCGAAATCTTTTGCGGCGGCAAAAAGCGTCGGAAGTTTTTTCGCCCGAGCGTCGATTTTACGAACGGCTTTTTTTTTGACTGTTTTCTTTTTTGCGGCGGTAGATTTTTTCTTTGCGGCGCTTTGAGGAGATGGAATCGATTGAGAAGACGCGGATTTTTTCGTCTTTTTTATAGCCGCAGATTTTTTGTTGTTTTTTGTTTCAACAACGCCGGTCGATTTTGCTTTCCTGACCTTTTTTACGACTTTTTTGACAAATTTTTTCGGCATTTGGAAATATGCGCAAGATGTTATCTATTCGGCGTTATAATAGGAAATCAAGAAATTCTCAAAATAGACGAGTACAAAAAACAAAAATACGCCCGATAGGATTCGAACCTACAACCCTCGGTTCCGAAGACCGATGCGCTATCCAGTTGCGCCACGGACGCCAACGTTACTTTGACGTTAAAAACGTATTGTTATCATATCAGAAATTTTATGGAAGTAAAGACGTCGAAGAAAGTAAAATTTTTGGATTGTTTTCACAAATTTTTCGACGTTAAATTTTTGTTTAGGTAGAAGTCGCGACGTTTTCAATCCAAAAAACTTCCTTCCGCGAGACGTTCCGGCACGTATTGTTCGGTAACGTAACTGACGTCGCGGCTGATTAACGCTTCGACTTCGAGTTTGAAACCGTTATCGATCATTTGTTGAATTTCTTTCTGCCACGCCTTTTTCTTTTCAAACCAAGGATAATTCGCAATTTGCAAAGCGCGTTTTCTATCGTTATCGCTCAACGCAATGATGACGCTGTTGGAAAGTTTACATCGTTCAAAATCAATGCTGCGGACGCCGAGATATTTTGCCTCGGGAATCGCCATCCGCTGCGACTCAAACGCTAAATTGATCGACCCTTGTTTGATAACGCTGTAAATATAATATCCCCAAGGATCGTTGTCGAGCAGACAATACACCGGCAATTTCAGTTCGTTATGCAGCCGATGAAGTAATCTTCGCACGCCGCGCGGCGGCTGACCTCCGCCATGCGTCAAAATACAATGATATTTTTTCCAGAATTTGTCTTCGTTAAAACGCTGCCAAACCGTTCCTTTTTCAACATGAAGAATAAATCGGGCGCGGCATTTTTTGAACTGAATGACATTCGGCTCGACAATCGACGGAATACCGTATCCGCCCGATCCCATGTGCGAACAATCAATTTCGTCGCCGCTATCGTTGAGAATGATTTCGCCGACCATATTGCCTTTGTTTTCCGCCGCCAAATGCATTTCTTCCCGCAACGCTTCAATAAGCACTTCCATATCTTCGATAATCGTGTCGCACTCGCCCTGCTCGTGGAACGTTGATTCGTTGGTTCCGGCAATTTTATGTTTGAGCATATAGTAAAGACCTCGAATGCTGGTGGTCTTTCCTTCATTGATCAATTGTTTCGTGCCGCTGCCCACAAGCATCGTTTGCATAAAACTTTTCGCTTGCGACAAATTAAAAAGTTGCCGCTGCGTTTTCTTTCGCCCCATTTCAAGAATTTTTTTCGACGGATTGAACGAGACGTTCGACAAGGAACGAAGCGGAATATCCAGCGCCGGGTCTTTGCGTTTTTCGGCGTATTTTGCCACGTCGTTTGCCATGTTGACCAATTTGCCGAGCGTTATTTTGTCTTTTGGCGAATATTTTACCGGCTCGCGTTTGGTTGACGACGTTACAACATCGGATTTCGCCGACGATTTTTTTGTTGCTTTTTTACGAATAACGACTTTTTTCTTTGCCATAGGAGATTTTCTGTTTTTTCTTTGAAGAAGAATAAATTTAACGGACGTATAAAATACTTAATTTGGCGACATTTCATTCGAACTTTCGCGGCGTCCCGGAAGTCTTGCGGGGAGTCCCCCAAACCTTGCGGGGAAACTGTTGAATCTTCCGTCGTTTGTTACGAAACATTCGCAAGATATTCCGAATAAAAACAAAATTCGTTTTTTTCAAAACAAATGATTTTGCGAGCATTGCGGGAATTGGACAGGATCATAACCGAGATGACGCACGCCTTTGCCGGTGAGAATGCGTCCGCGAGGCGTTCGCACTATCAATTCGCTACGGAGCAAAAACGGTTCGACTTCGTCAATGAACGTGTCCGGCGCGACGTTCATGGTGTGAGCCACCGCTTCAACGCCGACCGGTCCGCCCTGAAAGACCCGCAAAATTGTGTCAAGATATTTACGGTCTTGCGCGTCCAGTCCAATGACGTCGATTCCCGCCATATCCAACGCTTTTTGCGCCACTTCAAGCGTGATGCGTCCGTCGGCGCGGGCGTCGGAATAATCGCGGACCCAGCGAAGACGATTATTTGCCAATCGCGGCGTGCTGCGGCTTCGCGACGCGATTTCATCCGCAGCGTCGTCTATAATTTCCGCGCCAAGTTTTCCCGCGCTTCGCCGTACAATCGTTGACAATTCGTCAACCGTATAAAAATCAAGATGTTCCCGCATCTGAAATCTGTCCCGCAGCGGCGCGGAAATCAAACCGGTTCGAGTCGTCGCTCCAATCAGCGTGAACGGTTTGAGTTGAATGTTGAGCGTCCGCGCGTTGACTCCTTCGCCAAGCGTTAAATCGATTCGGAAATCTTCCATCGCCGGATACAAAAATTCCTCGACCGACTTGTGCATCCGGTGAATTTCGTCGATAAACAACACGGAACCTTCTTCGGCATTTGTCAAATACGGCACCAAATCTTTCGGCGCACGAAGCGTCGCTCCGTTTCCGATCTGCACGCTTACGCCCAATTCGCGCGGAATACAAAGCGCAAAGGTCGTTTTTCCAAGTCCCGGCGGTCCGTCGAATAAAACGTGTCCTAACGGTTCGCCGCGTTTCCGCGACGCTTCAATCGCTACTTCAATCCGCTCATAAACGTCCCGCTGCCCAACCATCTCGAACATTCGTTGCGGACGAAGTACGCGTTCTTCGTCCGGCGTCAGCAATCCCAATTTGTTTGCCGCCGTTGATTCCCGACTTTCATTTGTTCGACTGTCATTCGGTCCGAATATCGCTTCCCGCGCCATGTTTCGCCTTCAAGGTTGTCGTCTATTCCTGAATCATATAAATAAATTCTTTTGCAAAACTTTTTGTAATTCATCAATAGATTTGTAAGACATAAATTCGTCCCATTGATATTGCGCTCGCATTATCTTCTTAACGTTAGTCGTAGCCGCAACTTTTACGACGCTTGTTCCATTATATCCTTTTCTCAAAAAATTTCCACAACCGCTTTGAATCCTTCCTGTTGAAACAAGAAAAATAAAATCGTCCGCTTTCGTGCTGAAAAAGGACGATTTTATTGATTTTGATAACGGCGCTGTATTTCTTTCAATGCAGGAAAATCATCGTCATAATAAACAAAATCGGCAGAAGAACCAACAGCTATAAATCATGTAACCAAAGAAACCCGGCATTTTAACGCCGGTTTCTTCCGCAATCGCTTTGACCATAAAATTCGGACCGTTACCGATATAAGTCATCGCTCCCATCATCACGGCGCCCAATCTTTCGGCGAAGGATTGGCTATCTTGTCGTCTTCAACCATAAAAAATTCCACTGATTACCTGCAACATTTCAGCCGTTTTCTCACGGCGGCGACACTTCGATATTGAACGTCTTATCGCCGGACTTTTTGGCTTCAAAAGAAAACGGCGTTGTATTCGGTTCGGTAAACTTTTTGTGAATCAAGGAAACGCCTTGTTCTTTTGC
>JAISZO010000037.1 GCA_031269105.1 Planctomycetaceae bacterium
GAGAGAATGTCTCCTGTTGGTGAGATTTATAATACAACCCGACTGTCGGGTTGTTAGCATTCGTTATTCTCAACAATAAATGAATACTTGGCAAGAGATGCAGTTGCTGGAGCAGATACGCTAAAGCCGTAATATTTGTTGTTTCGTAACCCCGTCATGAATGACGGGGCAATTCAAAAAATGGTAATTCCTTACTGAGAGGAGTATATATCGCAAATGATTTTTAATATTTTGCAGTACATCAACTCAAAACGGATCAAGAAAACCTAATTTTTTACAACGACAAAACATATTCGACCAAATCATCAACTTGCTTTTCGGTCAAGCCGTCAACTTTGCCGACATTGTTGCCGTGTTTGCCGTCGAGGAAAACGTCACGCATGTTGACGTAACGTCCGTCGTGCAGATACGGCGAAGTTCGCCAAACTTCGGTGAGTTGCGGCGTTACAAAACGTCCGTTGTATTTGTCTTCGCCGGTGTCGGGATTTTCGTCGCTCTTGTCTAATTGCCCGACCGTATTGACGTTGTGCAGTTTGCCGTCGGAATAATACGTCGCCGCCGGATGGCATTTGTAACAGCCGATTGCTTCGCTGTCGAAAATCGCCTTGCCGCGTTTTGCCGCTTCGCTTAATTGACCGTTGACAAGATACGGACTGTTAATCGGTTTCAATTCCTGAAACGCCGCTTCGATGTCTTTGCAAATCTCTTCATTCGGCACGGAGAACAAAATGTATTGGAATCCCATGCGGATAGCATAATAAGAATCCGGTCGCACGCCGCGCCACATCGCCGGCTTGACTTCTTCCGCATAAATCATTGATTTCGCACTTTTCGGATTTCCCATGCCGTCGTTCATCAAGTCCCGGTTCAATCCGTCGGAACGAAGGTCGGGATGGCAACTGGCGCAGCTTTGCCATTGCTGCATACAATAACTTGCGTCGTGCCACGCTAATTCACCTCTTCGCGCGGGAGTCAAAACCGGAGCCGGTCCGACAGCAATTGTCGAAACGCGCGGTCGTCCCGGCGCGACCGTATCGACTACATCGACTGTATCGCTGTAATATGCGCCGAGATAAACGTCCGTTCCAATCACCGCCACAGAACGCGGTGCGTGTCCGGGCAAGCGAACTCATTTTTTCAAGCCGACTAAAAACGCAAGGTCATTCGGCACAGCAGATTTAATCGACGAAGAATACGTTCCGCGATCATCATAAATGCCGAGCGATTTTGCTTCTTCAATCGTATCCGGCAACTTGGACAATTTTTCGATCATCGGCGGAACATCGACAATACAAAGTTCATGCGTTCCCGCAATAGCAATGTACAATTTCTGACCATCGGCAGACGGTTTAAGTGTCCAAGGATTCGCCGCGCCGAAATCCACATCGTCAAGCAAAACCGAATTGACGAAACTTTTCTTTTGTATATCAACAATCGTCAGCGCGGCGGTGTTCATCCAGCCGCGTTCAATTTGCGTTGTCGGATGTGCATAACGCGCTAAAATGCTGACAGCAAACGCATATTTTCCGTCGGGCGAAATGCAAAGATTATGCAAATCGGTGATACCATTCGGCAAACGAATTGTTTTTGTTTCGCCGGACGCCAAATCAATGTAAGTGATTTCGCTGCTTGCGTCAAACGATGTGCCGGGGTCATTCGGAAGAAAATTTCCGACAAAAAGCGTTTTACCGTCCGGCGTAATTGCCGCCGTAATCGGTTCGCGTACCGCACTGAATTGACGCAGCAGTTTCAGCGACGGAAATTCATATTCCTGAATCGTTTGATTTTTGCTAAAACGGTTGGCAACATAAAGACGTTGCCGTCGGGAGAAATGACCGGCGCATTCGGTGTGTGGTCGGTTTTCGTTTCGGCGTCTTGTTTTCCGTCGGCGAGATTCACGAGAACGACTTTGCCGAAATCGTTACCGCATGTGACTGCGGCGATTTTTCCATCCGCACTGATCGCGAATCCGTTAGGATGTGCCGGAACGGGAAACGTTTTGGTCACATTTTTTTCCGCAACAGAAACCACTGCGATTTCCGCCGCGTCCTGATTGAGAACATACAGAATTTTTCCGTCCGGCGACGGAACCAGATCAACAGTACCTTTATATTTTCCGGCATTTTTCGCCGCACAAAGGACGGAAACCGAAGTCATCAAAAACAAAACAGCACATAAGCCAAGAAATTTTCGCATCAATTTAACTCCTCTATCGGTTCTCTTGAATTTTTTTGGGGAAATCCCCGACTTCGTATTTCTCCCATTATCACAAAAATCAAACGGTTTTTCAAGCGTTTCTCTCAACTTTCTCAAAAAAATTTGTGAAAATGAAGAAAATACGCAATAAATTAACTCTGAATACTTAGTCAAAAAAGATTTATCCGATAATTTTGTACATTATTTAAGTTGTTATTTTATAGTAGACCTGTTCGCTAACTTAAATTTAAGTGGGGCATCTCAAAAGTCCGTACCTTGTTTAAGTTTCTATTTCATAAAGAGTTATGGAATTTTCCTTTCGTTGGGAGCCGGAACTGAACTTCAATAAATCGACTGCATTATTTGGAGTTTGATATTGTCTCTCTTGGAAGGGAATCCTACAACTCATTGTATTTCAATAGGTTAGGATTTTGTGAAAAAACAAGGTACGGACTTTTGGGATGAACCTAAAGATGATAATTATCATCAATCACAAATAGAGTTAATGGTAACGCCCAAAAATTATTTTCACATTTCATCAATCAAAAAAGATGCAGGAAATTCCGATTTCCAAATAACAAGCATGTATAATGATACGCATAAATTCGATGATTACTTAGGTATGTTTGGCGTACTTTGGGGAATATTTGAAGTCAATTCAACAAATCAAAAAACTATTTACATTGGTGATTTTTTTAAAAAAAATAACATGGATGTTGTTAAAAAAACTGATAGGGGAAAAATATTTTTAGAAACAGCGGCTGTGTTCCAAAATCAAAAAATGTGGATTGTATTTCAAGATAATGACTTTTGTAATCCTGTTGAAATGGGATATAGTAACTCATCAAAAAAGTTGTTGCCGCAACAAATGAGTTTTATTAAATGTCATATTTCATCAGTTAAATTATTTAACGATATTATTATTCCGGATGATTTTATTATAGAAAATGCAATAACTGGTGGTACGGTTGATTACTATGGTCAAACACTAAAAACTTATGGCGCTACTTGGCAACGACATATTGTTTTATCAAATATTGCTATAAACTCAGATTTAGAATTTGCCATTCAATCAGAAATTCCTAACGGGACTAAAGTATTGATGCAAGATGTCCCCCAACTTGCTTTTGAGTGGAAGGATGGTAAAGTCGTACCAATAACTGACGAAGCCATTCTTGCTTTGCGCGGTCAACGGTTCATTCCCTATCCCAACGAACCAAGATTTTGGCTCATGGCTCTTGGTATAGCCATGATTATTTTGTCAATCGTTCTGAAAATACG
>JAISZO010000164.1 GCA_031269105.1 Planctomycetaceae bacterium
TTCTCTTGCGTCAATAACTTTTTAGACGTCGACAATAGTTGTTGAAATTCATAAGAAAGAATCCTGTCTCCTTTGTTGCGTTCAATATCGCGAACCAAACGACCCAACCAATTTTTCAAATCGCGAATCTCGCGGTTCATGCAATTGTATTGTTTTGCATGCGCGTAACGCGAATGCTTAACGGACGCTTTTTTTGCCTTGTGGGAGGAATGCTGTCGAACTTTAACGTCGTGTTGTTTGACATGCTTCGCCAATTGAATAATTGCTCGCGAAAGAAGTTTGGCGTCGGTCGGATACGTGATGTTTTTCTCTTGAACCGTCGTATCGCCAACGGTCTTGGAGAGTTCTTTTGGGGAAACGAATGGATTCTCAAGCGCCGGGCGGATTGTTTCGGCGATAAGCGTTTTCATTTTTTCTTCACCAATTTGATAACGCCGGTTACTAAACAATTCGTCTTGCCACAGTTTTTTGAAAAACGCTACTTTACAAAAAACAACTTGTAAATTCTAACAAACAAAAAACGCTCGTCAAACCTAATTTTCAAGGGATATTCGCTTTTTCAGGGACGACTACTTAGTATTCAACACGCGAAAGCGCGGCAAGCCAACGCTGGATCCTGTTCCCTGGACCCTGCAACCTTCCTCTGCCATTTTGACAGGTTTTAGGAAGCGCCTCTTCCTAACATTAGAAAGCGGCTATTCCCTGCTCTAGTAAGCGTCTCTCGCCTTCCCGTGCGCAGGTCTCACGCCTTATAGGACGAGTGACCGGCGCTAGAGAAGACTCGTGACCGTCGTAAAATTCCCCTCCGGTGGAGGGGGGGCGGTCAACGCAGTTGACCGACGGGGTGGTTGCAGAAGGAAAAAGTAGGGACAAAGCATGCCTTGCTCCTACTGGTATCTGGCGTCTGACGACGTTCCCAATGTCCTAATACGTCCCCAAGAGTCCCTCATTCTCCCAAGCCCGCGCATAAAAGAAAGCGCCTACGGCGTTTCGTTTTCGGTTTCATCATGGTCGGAAGTATCAACGTTCTGTTGTTCTTCTTTGTGCATTTTTCCCAACCAAAGACGAATCGCGCGTTGTTGCGGCTGGGTTTGACGCACCATCATGTAACCGCTCGTTTCGTCGATGACAACCACGCCGCCGGTTTTTGCGTTCCAATGTTCTTCGCCGCCAAACGCTTGTTTCATTGTTGCGACGCACGATTTCGGCGTTTTCTCCGGCGTGAGCGGCGCGTAACGTTGCATTTCAATCGTCATATTTTTTTGCGCCGCTTGCGGAGTCGTAATTTCTACCGCGTTGGATTCGACAATCCGATACGTCAGATTCAACGGCTCTAATATTGCGTGCAACACCGAATCCAAAGAGCCGTTATTGACATGCGAACTCGTCGGCAAATCATGCGAGAGTCCTTGTTCATGCAACGCCGCGTGATCAATCAGAATGCGGATTTTCGTATGTTGGGCAATCAATCGCGTCGCTTGTTTGAGCGGTATCGGTTCGACAAGATGGAACGATAACGGAATATTCACGCCGTCCCAACCAAATACTTCCGGCGCGAGACGCTCCGGCGGAATTTTCGTTTGCGGCTTCAAATCCCGCAAATAAAAGAGCGAAAACAGAAAACGCCGCGATTGATCCTGTAACCAACGGTTGCCGGAAACTACAACCGCGTCGCCGTCTATCGTAACGGCGGCGCCTTGCATTCTCGGATTTTTTTGAGCAATCAGCAGTTCCGACAACCATTTCGCCGCCGTTTCTGCCGAAATCGGATTCGTTTCAAGCGATGCAATCGGCGTTAAATCATAATGAACCGTCTGAAGCGCCGACGTTTCTTCCAACGAATAACCAAATACGATTTCCCGTCTGCCGATTTTTCGCGTCCAATGCGTCTTCGCAAGCGCCGCGTCAATCACGTCCGCAACAGTCGCGTTCTGAACTTGCAACGTCAGCGGCGTTTCAACGCTGATATTTCTCGCCCGCAATTCGTCCGCGTCCAATTGCATTGGCACGCCGGTCAAATCGGAAAGCGTTTCCACAACGCGGATAATCGGCGTTTTCTCGAATTTTATCGACGCAATCGGCAACTTCAAACGCTCCTCAATGTTGATTGCCGGATTGGTTTCTTCGTGTTCGACATCGGGGATTTTTTCCTTTGTTGGCGGCGCTAATTTGTTTTCATCTCTTTGTTCTTGTTGTTTTTGCGTCTCATTTTTATTTTGCGAAGCGTCTGCCGGAAAATCTTTCGACGCCGACTTTACGCCCGCGTCTTCATCCAGCGAATCAAACGGATCAGGCAACAAATCCGGCGGCGTTTCGTCTTTATTTTCCGGCGTTTCAGGTTTCGTTTCTGTTATTGTTAGAACGTTGTTTTCCAAAGAATCGTTAATGCCGTTTGCGTTGGGAACGGACAGAATTTCTGCCAGTTTCTCGTCAATGGTTTTGTCTGACGTTGCAGAGATGCCAGGCATACTCGATTCGGACTTTTCAAGCGAAACAATTTCCGCATTTTCATTTTTGTCTTGCGCAATATTGTTATTTTCGTCCGGCGATATTGTTATTTCATTTGTTGGCTGCGGCGGGATTTGCGGCGGTTGTTGAGGAAGATTCGACGTTGAGGATTTGAAAACGAGAAAAAGAATAAACGCCAATAGCAAAACAAACGTTGCGGTAAGAAAAGGAATGAGCCGAGCATTTTTTCGGAAATGTTTCGCGTTGGAAAAATTTTGCGAATCGGAAGAAGAAAAATTCTCTTGAAAAAAATCTTGATTCAAAACCGCTTGGAACGCTTCATCTTTCGGCGGCGTATCGGGAATCGTTTCCGTTACGTTTGCGGAATTGTCGTTTTCATTTTGTTCCGTGTTCGGCAATTCGTTTTGTTGCGGAGGGACGATTTCTATCATGCCGCCGCATTTCGGACACGCGACAATTTGACCGATCAGTCCGGCGCTCCGAACTTCGATTTTCGCCTCGCACGAGGGACACGTAATCAAAAACGGCACGTTTGGCATTGGTAAATTTTTATCCGCAAAAATGCGCAAAGTATTTTTTAAGTTTCAGATTCCCGTGTTAATTTACCATATTTTTATGTATTGAAAACCAACGCCGGTATCCAGCTTCTGAAAACTTTCAAAATTCAAGTTACTTTTTTGATTTTTCGCCGATAAAGAATGATCAAAATTCCCAAACCACAAAGAATCAAAGAACAGCCAGTAATAGTATTCCACTTTTTACTGGATGAATATAGAGGAATAAGAATATACCCGCTGTAACCATAAAGGAGGGATGATTCTGGATTTCGTGTAAATGTTTCACGGATTGGATCAATCAGAGTGTAGATTTTCTTTTTCTTGTCATAATCAACGACAACAATAAAGTGCCCCAAGTTTTCTTCTTGACTCGTAATTCCGTGAAGGATGAAAGGACGTGGAACTTTTGAGAGTTCTCCTGATTTGACAAATCTTGCCTTTACCGGAAAGCCAAGTTTTTTTGATGCATAAATCAGCGTTTCCATCGAACACCCTCTAACCGGATCAAGCGGAACAAGCTCTTTCACTTGTTTCAAAGTAACATTATGCCCTTCAAGTTTCAT
>JAISZO010000228.1 GCA_031269105.1 Planctomycetaceae bacterium
TCCGGCGGTTGCGCTGCGCTTCACCGCCGGTTATTCATGATGTCGTCCCTGCGGGACTTGGAATAGAAAATTCTACTGAATAATTACCCAAATAAATTATTCCACTGATAGATTACAAAGTATCAATATAAATATTTTGATTTTTAACTGTTAAATCAAATATTGTTTTTATTAATCAAATAACCTGGATAGCCCAAATTTTGAAATGAAATTCTATTATTGCATTATCGAGAAATTGTTAAATACTGAAAACCTCTTAATTAACCGCTGAAATGTTACAAAGATTAAAGTTTTCTGTAATCTCTTCAAAGACTGTAAATTCTTGAAAATTTATGGTATTCTCTAGGAAAATCTCGATTATGCGTTAAAATTGAGATTAGAATTTTTGTAGATATTCTAAAAAATAACTTTATCGTTCTTTTTATCTCTGAAAATATGACGACACAAAACAGGCGTTTGACTTTAATTACAAGCGGTATCATTGCGTTGTTTTTCCTTGTCGGCGCGGCTTATTATTATTTATCGGAGAAAATCGCGTCTCATAAAATTTCTTCCGATTACGAGACGGTTTATGTGCGCGTTACGGAATTGAAAGAAGCGGATAACGAAATCGTACATTCTTTTTCCGGCGTTGTTCGTGAATCGCAAACGGCAAATCTTTCGTTTCGCGTACCGGGACTTCTTACCGAATTGAATATGGCGGTGGGACAACATGTTCAAAAAAACGACGTTCTCGCTCAACTTGATTCACGCGATTATGAATTGCTGGTTAAGCGAATTGAAGCGGAAATTGAAGCGGCAAACGCAATGCTTTCCGCCATGAAAACCGGAGCGCGGGACGAAGATATTGCGACTCTCGAAGCGGCTCGCAACGCGGCGGTTTCTCAGGCGGAATTGGCGGAAACAAATCTCAAACGATTTGAAAAACTTCTCAAAGAAGAAGTTGCGACGCAAGCGCAATTTGACGCGATAAAAACGCAATACGACACGGCGCTTGCCGCGCGGAAGGCGGCGGAAAAACAACTCGAAAAAGGAAAAACCGGTTCGCGCAAAGAAGAAATCCAAACGGCGGAAGCAAAGATCGGCGGGCTTAACGTTTCGCTTGCCGAAGCAAAACATAAATTGAGCGATACGGTGTTGCGCGCGCCATACGACGGTTACATTGTCGAAAAGTTTGTGGAAAATCACGAAGTCATTGCGGCGGGAGTTCCTGTTGTAACGTTTGCGGAA
The DNA here is from genome assembly GCA_031269105.1 of Planctomycetaceae bacterium. GTDB lineage: Bacteria > Planctomycetota > Planctomycetia > Pirellulales > Thermoguttaceae > WRMR01. The sequence continues at coordinate 1,231 of JAISZO010000228.1, forward strand.
ACGCGAATGATTGAAGTGGCGGCAAATTTGTCGGAAGACGTCGTCATGCATCAGAATGAGATACTTGGTTATTCATGTATTTTTGAAGCGTATCCCGATAAAACGTTCTCGGCAACGTTGAAAGAAATGGGGCGGGCGGTTCAGCGAAGTAAACAAACGTATCCGCTTACGGTTTACGTTGAGACGCCGCCGAATGAGAAAGCGCCGGTTTTTCCCGGAATGACCGCTATCGTTCAATTGAAGATGCAGCGTTCAAAAAAACCGTTTATCGTTCCGACAGCCGCCTTACTTTCACATCCAGAAAACAAGACCGCAATCATTTGGGCGCTTGATCCGCAAACAGAAGAAGTTGGAAGCCGCGAAGTGAAAGTTTTACGATTGACGGACGATGGAGCGGAAATTGAAGGGGATTTACGATACGGTGAAAAGATTGTAACCGCTGGCGCTCGATTTCTTTCCGAAAAGCAAAAAGTTAAAGCAATCCCGGACAATATCTAAAAAGAGTTTTTAGACGTTTCCTCAAAATCATGACGGGAACGTCAAAAAATTATCTTCCGACGTTCCCTCGTTTGAAATTTTTCTCGCCGCTAAACTTTTTTTCCTTTTTTTTGTCTTCGCGCGATTTCTTTCATCAGCCGCGCGCTCGCTTTGATTCCGCGATGAAACCCCGCCAAAGAAAACTTTTCATTCGGCGCGTGTAAATTGTCGTCGTCGAGTCCCCAACCGATTAACAAAACATTCGCGTCTAAAACTTCGCTCATCTCGGTGATAATCGGAATCGAACCGCCTTCGCGGGTGAAAAACGGCGGACAGCCAAACGTTTCTTCTAACGCGACCGTTGCCATTTCGACAAATTCTGAATCCAACGACGCCAACAGACCGCCTGCTCCGTGTTGAAATTCAAGTTCCATTTTGATTTCCGGCGGACAAACGCTTTGAAGATATTGCTCGACATTTTTCGCAATTTCTTCGGGATTCTGTTTCGGCACAAGACGGAACGTAAATTTCGCCGACGCTTTACTCGGAAGAACAGTTTTTGAACCCTCGCCCTGATAACCGGAAGTTAAACCGTTAATGTCGAACGTCGGTCTTGCCCAGCGTTGTTCAATCGACGTGAATCCTTTTTCGCCAAACCCTTTTTCTACGCCGATTTTCTCAAAAAATTCTTTTTCGTCAAACGGCAAATCGGCAAATTGTTTTCGCTCGCGGTCGGAAATCAAAACGACGTCTTTATAAAAATCGGGAATTTGCACGCGTCCGTTTTCGTCGATTATTTTGTTCATCATCTGGCAAAGAGCAACTGCCGGATTGTAAACCGCTCCTCCGAACACGCCGCTATGCAAATCGCGGCACGCTCCGGTCAGCGTCAGTTCAAACGCCGTAATTCCGCGCAATCCGTAAATAATCGCCGGTTGACCGGGCGCGAACATTTCGCAATCGCTGACAATCAAACAATCACACGCCAGTTTTTCTTTGAACGCTTTAACGTATTCGGAAATGCTTTCGCTGCCGTCTTCTTCTTCGCCTTCAAACAAAAATTTGATTTGAAACGGCAATGGGTTCACCGCTTTCAAAACGGCTTCGGCGGCGTAAACGTGCGTTAGTAATTGTCCTTTGTCGTCGGTCGCGCCGCGTGCATAAACCGAGCCGTCGCGGACTGTCGGCTCAAACGGCGGCGAAATCCAAAGATCAAGCGGGTCGGGCGGCTGCACGTCGAAATGTCCGTAAATCAAAACAACCGGAGCATTCGGCACGGCAGGCGTTTCCGCGTAAACAAGCGGATGCCGTTTGGTTTTCACGATTTCCGGCTGCAAACCGATTTGAGTCAAACGATTCGCAAGCCATTTCGCCGCTTTTTGCACGTCGCTCGCATGAGACGGAATCGTGCTGACGCTGGGAATTTTCAAAAAATCAAAAAATTCATTCTCAAAACGTTGAGAATTTTCCTCAAGATACTGATTGATTGATTCCATGATGAATATTTCTAATGACGTGATTGTTGAATATATTAAGCTGTAAAGACAACGCGGGTTATTATATACCGTTTATTTGGAAATTGCAAGCAATCTCATAAAGAGAGGATTGAGACGCATTTTATTCGTAGAAAATTTTGTGAATTTGCGGCAATAAAAATAAATTGTTAGAAATTTTCCCCTACAAAAACGACCCGCGACGAGAGACACAAACACCTGAAAGTGACCACTTATGGCTGCTGGATTTCTCCCCTGACCAGATTCACGGGCTTCCACTGTCAATGCCCCTCACCGCGGGTCGCAAAACACCAAGAAAGGAAAACATCATTTTATCGGGTTACGACAAGACGTCAAGCGCTTTCGGAAAAATTTTTTCTCCGCGTATCTATTGACGAAAACTCTTGACATAAAAAGAGTTTCCGACTATTATAAAAAAAGAATAAAGAAGAAAATTTCAATATTTATTTTTGTTAAAAATTCCAAAAATGTTTTCTCACGTCGGAATGATTTGTTTTACCGCCTGTTATTTGGCGGCGTTTTTGCTCGAATGTTCGCGTTGTTTTTTTCGTAGCGGCGTGCGGGGAGCGGTGATGTTTGGATTTGCGGCGGCGGGTTGGATTGCTCACACGGCGTATCTTTATCATCAAATTGTTTTCCAAGACGGGCATTTATTCAACAGCGTTCAGGGCTGGATGATTGCTGTTGCATGGGCGCTTGTGATTTTGTATTTGTATCTGACCGTTTATTTTCCGAAAACGCCGTTTGGACTTTTTTTATTGCCGCTTGTGTTGATTGCTATCGGCGTTGGAAAACATTTTGCCGCCGCCGCCGCGTTTCCGCCGGATTCTGTCGGTCAGATATGGCGGATGGTGCATGTCGCATCGTTTTTGCTTGTTACTGTTACGATCTTTCTCGGTTTTGTAACCGGACTCATGTATCTGTTGCAAGCGGCGAATCTCAAGCGGAGACGTCCCAAAATCGGACGACTGAAACTTCCGCCGCTCGAATGGCTTCAAACCGCGAATTCGCGGCTGACCGGTTTCCTGATAGTTTTGCTTGCGGTCGGAATTTTGACCGGTTTTGCAATCAACCGGCTCAATCTACAAAATCAAAACGTTTCCGTTTCGCCGCTTGACCCGATGGTGATTGTGACAATCGGTATGTTTGTCTTTTTGCTGTTATTTACCGTAACGCTTAAAAAATGGCGTCCCGTTCACGAGGGCAAACGTCTGGCGCTTGTTACGCTTCTTTGTTTTGCCGCGATGATTATTATGTTGGCTTTAGCGCTCTTTTCGTCTTCGGCGCATTGGTATCAAAAGAATAAAACGCAAAATCCAATTGAAATATATTTTAGGCAAGATTGACGTGGTTTTTGTCAATCTCTCTTGTTAATCTTGCCAAACCTGCCGGAAAAATGCTTGATAAACGTTATACATCGGGACAAATCGTCGTTGCGTCAGTCGTTCCCCCAACAAGGGAGACGCGGTTATGCTAAAACTCGCCATGATCGGCTGTAATCACCGGACGGCGGATATTGCCGTGAGAGAACGTCTCGCGTTTTCTCCGGAGCAATGTAAAGAGACGTTGCAAAAATGGAGCGAAGCTCAAACTTGCGAGGCGGTACTCCTTGCCACATGCAACCGCACCGAGTTATACGTTGCGTCCGAAAACGGAACGATCATTGACGACGTTGCGGTGGGGCAATTTCTTTGCGGCGAGAAAAATGTCGCGCCGGAGACTGTCCGCGAATCGCTGATAACGTTGCACGACGACGAGGCGGTTTCGCATCTGTTTCATGTCGCCGGATCGCTCGACAGCATGGTTTTGGGGGAGCCGCAAATTCTTTCGCAGGTCAAAACGGCGTATCAAATGGCGAACGAGATCGGTACTGCGGGGACTGTTTTGCACGGTTTATTTCAGGCGTCGCTCAAAGTTGCCAAACGAATTGTCGGCGAAACGGAAATTCATCAGCGGCGGACAAGCATTCCGAGCGTCGCGGTGGCGGATTTTGCGATGCAAATTTTTGAACGTCTCGACGACAAAAAAACGTTAGCGCTTGGCGCGGGAGAAATGGCGGACGAAACGTTGCGGTATTTGACCGATCAGGGAGCGAAATCCATTTTAGTAATCAACCGCAGCCCCGACCGCGCCGAGAAATTAGCAAAACAGTGGCATGGTCGCGCGGACGTCTGGGAAAATCGTTTCGCGCGGCTGGCGGAGGTTGACCTTGTCGTCAGTACAACCGGCGCGACCGAACCGATTGTGCGTTTGGACGATTATCTTGCGATTGAATCCCGCCGTCAGGGACGTCCGCTTTTCGTGTTGGATTTAGCGGTGCCTCGCGATTTTGATTCGGCGATTGGCGCGCGTGAAAACGTCTTTTTATATTCGGTGGACGATCTCAAAGAGACCTGTGAGCGGAATCAGCAAAGCCGCAACCGCGAACTTCCTAAAGCGGAAAAAATCATCCGGCAGGAGCGCTGTAAGTTTTGGCGCGACATGCGAAGCCGCGAAACCGGCAGCATTATCCGGCGGCTGCGGGAGGATTGGAAGTCGCGGAAAGAAGCGGAACTGACGCGGTTATTTCATAAACTTCCAAACATTTCCGAAGCGGATCAGCGCGAAGTGCGTTACGCTTTCGACCGTTTGATCAACAAGCTGTTGCATCCGCCGCTGGAGTCGTTGCGCGACGAGGCGGACCAATCGCATCACAGCGTAACGTATTTGTTACAAGACGCCATTTCGCGGTTGTTTCGGTTGAAAGATTGAAAAAAGAAAGAGAAACAACCGCGATTCACAACGACGGTTTGATCCTCGCCGACGTCGGTCTGCCATTGCAAGTTTGGCGGGAATGTTACGAGAAATTCTTCGCCTTCAAATGGGACGTCCGTTGTCGCGCGAGAAAACAACCGACCTTTCAGAAAAAGAAAAAACTGATAAAATGACTATGTTTATTGTTTTTTACAAACTTCCCTGCACTCTCTTATTTTTATAAGTAAAGATAAAAACGATTGCAAGGGGAAAGTCGAAAGAAAAATTTCATTCCCAAAGAATCATGCAAGAAATTCAAGACGCTTTGAAGTACGCGACGGAAACGCCGCTCGAAGAATTATTAACGGTTTCCGCTCAAATCCGCGAGAAATCGTTTGGACGCGATATTCAGACGTGTATGTTAGCCAACGCAAAATGCGGAAAATGCTCAAATAATTGCAGATTTTGTTCGCAAAGTATTCATCATAAAACGGATATTGCGACGCATTCGCTTTTAGATGCGAAATCTCTGATTGCCGAAGCGAAAAGAGCCGCCGAATATCAAACGGATCATTTTTGCATTGTCACAAGCGGCGCGACGATTTCGCGGCGGGAACTTGAACAAATTGCAGAAGCTGTCGCGGAAATAACCGGCTCGTACAAAATGAAAATGTGCGCGTCGCTCGGCAAACTTGACCGCGAATCGTTTGTTATGTTGAAAGAAGCCGGATTGACGCGGTATCATCACAATCTGGAAACGTCGGAGGCGTTTTATCCTCAAATTTGCAGTACGCAAAAGTGGCGGGAACGTTACGATACGGTTTGCCGCGCATACGACGTCGGTCTTGAAATATGCAGCGGCGCGCTGTTCGGTATGGGCGAATGTTGGCGCGACCGCGCCGATCTTGCCGTAACGCTTCGGGAACTCGGAGTCGCCAGCGTTCCGATTAACTTTTTGCACGCGCATCTCGGCACGCCGCTCGCCGCTCAAACGCCGTTGACGTCCGAAGAAGCGTTGCGAATTATCGCGTTGTACCGTTATTTACTTCCAACAACAACGATTCGCATTTGCGGCGGTCGTCCGAAAATTCTTGCCGATCAACAATCGAAAATGTTTGCCGCCGGAGCCAACGCGCTGATGACCGGAAATTATCTCACCCTCGACGGTTTCACTCCCGAATCCGATTATAAAATGATGGAACAGCTCGGACTTCGCACGCATTTGTTACAAATTGCGTAAGGCAATGGACAGGCGAAATAAAAAACGAATCGCTTCCGTCATATTTCTATTTAAAGAGGCGTTGTTGGAAACGCCCCGCTCGCGAGAGCGGGGGAAAAATGTTTTTCACAGAAATGTTACGAATGTTTTTCAAATACAATGTTTTCAAGTATTCTCAGAACGACTTCGATTCGCCGCCGTTGACGGTGGACGCCGCGCGCCAGGCGTCAACATCGACGCTGTCGCTCACAAAACGAATACTGCCGTCGCCGAATCCGGCGTTCACGCCGCCGGTGTGTTCGCTTCGCGCGGCAAGATAAGCACGCTGACCATGTTCCGCTGGATTAGATTGATTCCAGATATTGCCGGCATTCTTTTGGTTCGGAGTAATATATGCAGAATAGGATGAATAAATCCCTCTTGCAGGTACCCAAAAGGTACAACGATCGCCTCGTCCTGAGGTTGAGTTTTTGGAATAAGTCACAACATCCAAATCCGCGGTTACTGAACCTCCTGAGTTGAGCAAATGACGCTGATAAATCTTTGACCGTTGAGAATCCGACATATCCGAAGTCAACGTAACAGCTTGTCCATACAATCCCTCCGAAAGTACCATAGTATTACTGGTTCCGTCGGACATCGTTGCCATCTTTGTTTTGGCTTCAATGTAAAACAAACCATCCGTTTTCTCATACATGAGCGAATTGGCTCCTGTACCGGAACCTGTACAAACTATATAACTCCCTCCGGCAATGGTTGTCCCATGAAGGTCTTTTGTTTGACCTCCAAGTGAATCGCTGGGACAATTCAAAATATTCAGCGAAATGTTGGCTATTTCTCTATACCGCGACGATACGCCGCTTCCTTGCGGAAAAACGCTGAACGTAAAGTCGAAGTTGCTTGCAAGTGCCACTTGTTCGATAAACGGCAAAAGTCGCGGCAATACGCCGGGACCACCATCTGTTTTTTCTGCCGCTGGATCTTTGTTACCGTCGCTATCCACACCATACGTGATTTTCAGCCCGTGCGGCGGAAACGCCCGATTGGCGTCGTGATAGTTGTGTAACGCCAGACACCATTGTTTCTGATGGTTGGCGCACTGCATTCTTCTTGCGGCTTCGCGTGCCGCTTGAACCGCGGGCAATAACAGCGCGATTAAAACTCCGATAATCGCAAT
>JAISZO010000281.1 GCA_031269105.1 Planctomycetaceae bacterium
ACGTCAAACAAAAGAGCGTTCATATTCAACGTGAATTGCTCCAGCCCCTTGATAACGCGAACCAGTTTCATCAATTCCGTCGGCGACGTAAACTTTTTATCGCCGTGATGGAAAATTACCGGAATGACGGTCGGAAACAAAAACGAGGCAAGACGTTTTTCATTTTCGGCAAGTTTCAATTCGCGATCCCAAATCCGCACGACATATTTAACCAACTGAAAAATTGTCCATTTGTCGTTTTGAGTTTTCAACTCAATAAGGATGTAAACAACGATACTTTCGTTGCTGTTTTTATACGGAATGCGATAAACGACGTCGGCAAAGAGTTTTTTGAGGTCGTCGTCAATATACGATTCGACGTCAACTTGCAGCTGATCAACGTCAACAATGTCCTGAACGTTTTGGGGCAATAAATGCCGCGTAAGTTTTCGGGCTTTTTTGAGATTGAAAAGTTGTTCTTTGCAATAAGAATCGTGTTGAAACTTTTTCTTAAACTCCGGTATGGAATTGACTTCGAACAACTCTTGTAAAATCGCTTTTACGTTATCGGCTGTCGACGATTTTTTTGTCGTTGATGACGCTGTTGTTTTCGCCCGACGTTCCTTGCTCATCGGTTTCTCTCTTTAAAATCTGGAAATATTGAAACTTCTATTATTATACGCCGAAATTTCAAAGAAAACAAGAGAATATTATCAGAGCGGTTTTCAAATTTTGGAAATATTGATGTTTATTCAAATCATAAACGCCATACGTCTAATTCTATTATCGCACCAGATAATTTTAAGCAATTTTAAATCTTTCGGACAATCGCAACGTTTATTTTCAGAATTTCATTTTTGGCGTTTTTCCATTTTTTTTCGCCCGCCTTATTAAAATGGCGTTTTTAGAGTATAATGAATAAAAATGTGCGTTTTCGAAAAGTTCGAGGCGTATTATAAAATCACGACGCTCTGAAAACATTTTTGCCGCAAAAACGCAAACAATTCTCATTTTTATAAAATCTGTTTAAAACTTTATTTGTTTCAACTGTTTATAAAAATAACACTTGCGATAAATGATGAGTTTGCGACAATCAAAATGTAAGAGTGTTTTAGAGATTTCTAAAATAAGGGTATTTGAATAAAAAGGATAGAGTTTTGAGCGACGAACAAAAATCAAAAGAAGAAGCGATTGAATTAAGCGGAGTCGTAACGGAAGAAGTACGAGGAGCGTTTCGCGTGAAATTAGACGATTTAAATCACGAAATTTTATGTCGTTTAGCCGGAAAAATGCGAAAGTTTCGTATTCGCGTTGTTCCCGGCGATCGGGTTAATGTTGAAGTTAGTCCTTACGATATGGAACGCGGACGAATTATTTTTCGAGAACGGTGATTCGCGAAAATATTTTATTCTGCTCATTTATTTGCTAGCGCTAAAAATCATTCGATCTATGGAAAACATCATTTGTATGAAATGGGGTGCGAAATATAGCGCCGATTACGTCAATATTCTTGCAGAGATGGTTAGGCGCAATATGAGCAGACCGTATCGTTTTGTCTGTTTCACAGAAAATTCCAGCGGTTTGAAATCAGATATTGAAGTACGTCCGCTTCCGGAAATGAATCTCGCTGAACATTTGCCGGAACGCGGTTGGCGAAAACTGACGGTTTTGGCTGAAAAATTGGCGGATTTGGAAGGACGGGCTTTATTTCTCGACCTTGATATTGTGATTCTTGGTTCGCTCGAACCTTTTTTTGAAGTATCGGGAAAATTTAGAATCATTCACGATTGGGATTTTAAGAGAAAATCTATCGGAAATTCGTCCGTATTTCGGTTTGAAATCGGTCAACACTCCGATATTTTGGAACATTTTCTCACACACGGCAAATCGGTACGAGCCGAATATCGAAATGAACAGGCGTATCTTTCTCACGCTATGCAAGCAAAAGGAATTTTGGAGTATTGGTCTGAGGAATGGTGCCGAAGTTTTAAGCGGCATTGTCTTTTGCCGTTTCCGCTTAATTATTTTGCAAAACCGCGACAGCCGGCAAATGCGAAAATTATCATATTTCACGGTAATCCGAATCCTGATACAGCGATTCGCGGATACGTCGGAAAATATGGATTTCGCGCTGTTCTTCCAACTTCTTGGGTTGCAGAACATTGGAAAGAATGAGAAAAATCTCAATAAATTGCGAGTTTTTATCTTTCTTTCAAATTGCTCTTGTAAAAACGAGAGAAATCTGGCATAATCTCGCTCGTCGAAGAGATTTCGGTGAAAATCACGTCAACGGAAGACGTGGTGGACGCAATATAAATAAAACAGGTAAAACAACTTGATCTGGTAAGGATGCCATGTACGGACAAGGATGTCCGGATCGGTTGCCGCGTTCATTTTTGATGAAGGCGGCTTTCATTTTTTTGATAAGTTTGGGATTCGCCGAACTTATGCCGTTTATTGTTTGCGCACAAAATTCTTCTTCGACTTATCAACCTCCGCAAACTCTTACGCCCGCTCAAAATTTTCCCGCTCAAGAATCTTATCAATTTGCGCCAACTCCGCATTCCTCGCCGATTGCAATAAATCCGCCGCCTCAAAACACAAATCCGCAAATTCAAAACGTCAATCCGCAATTTCAAAATCCAAATAATAGGGACAATCGCCCGGATATTGGAGTCCGAATCGCCAATGTTCAAACGCAACCGTTTCAAAATTATGGATTTACAAATGAAACGATTATCACAAATCCTACGAATCGCGCAGATAATTTCATCGGAAATCCAATGTTGCCGCAACAAACCGATTCTCTACGACAGTTTGAACGGCAAAAAGAATCGGGGGGATTTTCACACGGTTATTGTCGCGTCAGTATTGCGTGGGGCGGCGGAGAGCCGCGCGTTTGGGAAGGAATGCTTCGGCTTACCGACGGAACAATGCGGCAAATGATTCCGCTTGGCTCCGAGCCGGACGTGCCGGGTTCATTGTGGCTGGACGAAAACGGCGCTTTAAATATTGCGTCGCGTTCTCCTAAATCGTATTCCGGCGTGCATATTACGTTGAATTGCAGTCCCGCCGCGCAGCTTCAAATTCAAATGAACGACCGCGACCATAAATCTCAATTGATAACAACCGTAACGATTGCCGACTTAATTCGCGGATCCGTGCAGCAAACTTTAGATCCATCGGGAAACCGCATTCGTTTGGAACGCGTACCGTGCGACGAATTGTCGATTCGCATTCCGAAAGGAACAACGCTTCTTGCGCCGAATGAAACGGTGGAATGGAATGTGTTGCCGCGATTTTTGAATCATAAGCGAGAAAAAAATTTGTCGCTGACAGTGACGGCGTATCGGCGGCGAACCAACGACCGCGTGAATGAAGCGGAATTTGCGGTTGCCGATGAAGAAAATCCTCAAAACAGCGAGATTCCCGTATTGTTTCACGCGCCGAATGAGGAAGGCGTTTACGACGTCGTTCTCACGCTGCATCAAAAAAGTAACGAACGTTTTCCGTTGTTCGGTTCGCGCGATAAAGTATTGGTTCAGCGCACGTTTCAATGTTTTGTTCTTTCGCCGACGTTGCCGATTTCCGACAATCGCGCGAATCCAACGGCGGCGCAGTGGAATGATCGTGGAACGCTTGTCGAAAGTATTGATCCGTCGAATCCAAATTGGTGGCGGCGTTTTTCTAAATTGACGTTGCCGCGTATCGGTTCTTTTCCCGGAATCAACAATGCAGAACAGCCGCCGATCAATCAATACGAACCGTTTCCGCAGCCGCAAGAAGAAAAATCGACGCTCGAAAACGTGCGCGACAGATTTTCGCAACTTTCGCCGGGACAACTTCTCAATCGAAATCAGCCAAAAACGTTTTGGCAGGAAAATTTCGGAAGCGGACATGTTGCGCCGTATCATTCGACAGAAAATAACGCGACCGGTTTTGCCGAAATGCCTCCGTCGCTCGACAAAAACTCGCCGTCGTGGGAAGCGTACCCGATTCCGATTACGGAACCGAACAAACCGCATTTTCTCGAATTGGATTATCTTTCGGGAATCCCGCAAACGCTGGGAATCAGCATCGTAGAGCCGTCGCCGTCCGGCGGTTTTATCCCGTCAACAATTGATTCCGGCTTGCAAGTTGAAAAAGAAATCGTCTCCGACCAGCCAACCGGACGCGTTTTGCAGCATCGTATTTTATTTTATCCGAAAACCAAAACGCCGATCATTTTGATTGTCAATCGGCGAAACGATCAGTCGGCGGTTTATGGAGCGTTGCGAATTTATCGCGCGCCGGAGGAATTTTCCTCGTTTTTCGGCGCGGCGGCGGGAACAAATGTTTGGCAAATGCGAAATCAACAACGTCTCTTTGCCGCCTATTTGCATCGACCGAATTTTTGCGAAAATTTTTCGGCAACCCGCGTGCCGGGAAATTTACAAAACGCCGGCGTTGCCGATTGGGAAACGTTTCATCAAGGAATCGCGAGGTTCGTGCAATATCTTCGGATGAGCGGTTACGGCGGCGCAATGCTTTCCGTTGCGTCGGACGGAAGCTCGCTTTATCCGAGTTCGCTTCTTTCACCGACGCCGCGTTATGATTCCGGCGTTTTTCTTACGCACGGAGAAGATCCGGTGCGAAAAGACGTGCTTACGGCGCTGGCGACAACGTTTGACCGTGAAAATCTGACGCTGATTCCCGCCGTTGATTTTTGTATGCCGCTTCCTTCGTTGGAAGAGCGAATACGGCAGGACCTTCAAGCCGTGCGTCCAACGCCGTTCATCGAATCGGGGTTGCGTTATGTCGATCCGTATGGAAACGTTTTGCCGGAACAAGCGTCGCGTTCCGATTCATCCGGTCGCGGAGCGTATTACAATTTACTGAATCCCGACGTACAAAACGCGATGATTGACGTGATTCGCGAGTTGGTTGAACGGTCGGCGGCGCATCCATCGTTTGGCGGCGTTGCCGTGCAGCTTTCGCCCGACGGTTACGCGATACTTCCCGAAGAGTATTACGGAATGGACGACGATACGATTGCGCGTTTTTCGCGGGACTCGCGAATCAACGTTCCGGGCGAAGGCGAAAACCGATTGTTGACTCGTGCGGAATTTATTCGGTCGCAATGTTTAGAACAATGGATTCGGTGGCGCGCCGAACAAACGACAAAATTTTATCGACGTATGGCGGATGTGATTACAAACGTCCGTCCCGACGCAAAATTATATCTCGCGGGCGCGAAAATGTTTGATCATCCGACTTGTCAACGATTCTTTACGCCGTCGTTATTGCAATCGGTCAGCGTTTATCAGCCGCTTATGTATTTAGGAATTGATCCCGAATCTTATCAAAACGCAACGAACGTCGTTTTGATGCGTTCAGAAAAGTTCGTTGCGGAAAATCATCTCGCAAAGATCGCCGTTAATATTGAATTACAACACGCGGACATGGCGCAAATGTTTCGGCAAAAACAATCGCGGAATTATTCGGCGGCAAGTTTGTTTTATCATCAACCGTTAGAATTGACGCTTCCGTCGTTTGACGCGAAATCGCCGTTTAAGCCGTCGCGAAGTTGGTTTGCGCAAGAAATCCTCCCGGCGGGCGACCAGAACCGCAAACGATTCATACGCCATCTTGCCGATAACGACGTTTCTTTTCTTTTCGACGGCGGAGTAACGTTGCCGCTCGGCGAGGAAGATTCCGTGCGTGAAATGATGATGCAATATCAAATGTTGCCGCAAACGCCGTTTCAAACGTTTGGCGACGGCGACGATCAAACAACGCAACCGATAACGATGCGTTATGCGAATACGGAACGCGGAACTTATTGTTATCTTATCAACAACGCGCCGTTTTCCGTACCGGTGCGCGTTGCGTTTTCCTCGCGGCAGGGAAGCCGTATTCATGCGCTTGCGGCGCTACGTCAATTCCGTATGCCGAAAAATATCGCGGGCGGTTTTGAATGGTCGGAAACGTTGAAACCGTATGATTTTGCGGCGTTTTTTGTTTCGGACGGAAACGCGAAACCGGAGCGAATCGACGTGAATTGTTCGGAAAATCTTGTCGGCATGAACGGACTGCTCGGCAAAAAAATGAATCAGTTTGACGACCGTATTCATCTTTCGCGTTCATGGCTGGCGTGGGATGCGCTTGCAAACGGCGACTTTGAGACCTCGCCGGAGGAATGGAAACAATACGTTTTATCGCAACGGCGTTTTCCTAACAACGAAACCGCGCCGCAAAAAACGTCGGGGTATTCTCAATATTTAACGCCGCCGAAATTGAGCGAATGGTTTTCTCTGCGAACTCATTTCGCCGCGTCGTCCGAAGAAAAGAACGATGCGGCAGATTTATCGAACGCGGCTGCGATGGAAAACGCGGGAGACGTTCCCGGCTGGATATTAGAAGGCGCGGCGTTTTCGGCGACGGTGGATTCATTGCACGCAAAAGCAGGCGCGAAGTCGGTGAAAATCACGGCGAAAGAAACGCACGGCGCGTTGATGAGTCATCCGTTTCCTGCGCCGCAAACGGGACGGCTTTTTGTATCGCTGTGGCTTGGAGTTTCTCAAGACGCGGCGCAGTTGCCGGTTCGATTGATATTGCGGGGAGGACGTCAAGACCGTCCGTTTTTTCGGTCGGCGACTATTGGCGCGGCAATTTGGGACAAAATTTCTCAAACGCAAGCGATAGACGGCGTGAAATGGCGTTCGGTGATCGTGCCGTTTAACGATTTGCCGTTGACGAATCTTGAAACGTTGTCGATTGGAGTAGAATTATCCGCGCCGGCAACCGTCTGGGTGGACGATATAAAACTGTTTCATTTTGCGTTTACCGATACGGAACGTACGTTGCTGAGACGGATATTCAGCGTCGCCAATTATCGGCGGAATAAAGGCAGAATATCCGATACGCTGGAAATTCTCGACGGTTATTGGCCTCGATTACTTGCGGAATGTTTGCCGAATGTGGAAGAGCTTGTCGCGGTGCAATTGCAAACCATTCCTGCCGCAGTTCCCGCAGATTCTTCCGCCAAACAAGCCGCTCAAGCCGTCCCGCCGCCGCAAACGGAAAAGCCCAAAACATGGAACGACCGGTTAAAAAATTTGAAATTTTGGTGAGAGACCTTTTTAAAATGTTGATGATAATTTAAAATTATGAAGAAATCGAATATAATCCCGCTAATGGCAATATATCTAAACGTTCTGTTTACAAAATTGACTCGCAAACATTCAAATTAAATGAACGAGTATCAGATAAAGAGTTTTCAATTGATATACCAGAAAAATTTAAGGTCGCAGATAATAGGGGAGGAAAAAAAGAGGATTATATTGCAGATGAAAAAGGCGTTCTTTCTCTGGCAAAAGGGGGACTTGATTTAGAATGTCTTACTTGGTTGCATAAAATTGGCGATTTGCCAAAACAGAAAGATAAATATGTAATCATACGTTTTATTTTTATGATTTTGGGAGGTGTTTTAATTGTATTAAGTATTGTCTTTAAAATTACCAATAAACCGCTCCCCTTGTAATAAGGAGAGCGAAAATAAGGTTTTCGTTGAAAAATTGCCTCGTAAAATATTTGCGAAGATACTTTTGCTATCAATGACGGGGCGTTTACAATTTTATCAAAATTGCAAATTCGGCGGAAACGTTACGAAATTGATAAACAAGAATCATTTTCCCGCGTCAAGTTTTTTGATGCGGATATTTTTGATTTGCACTTTCATCGGCGGTCCCACGTGCGCTTGAATGGCAAGAACGCCTTCGTTGCGGCGGACTTCGCTATCGTTATCGATCAGTACCGAAGTCAACGCGCCGTTGATTTTATGCACAATGACGTAATCTTTAAACGTAATTTGATAAACGTTCCAATCCTCAATTTTGATTTTGGATTTTAATTCTTCGTTGCCGACAAAACGAGCGGTTTCTTTCGGTTGATGATTGCCGCCAATTTGCGAAATCGTCCCGCGTTGGGCAAGAATACCGCGAAAGTTTTCGCCGTAAACGATACCGGAATAGGTCGCCGCGCCGTCGAAATCTCCCTGATAACCGGAAACGCTGTACGGTTTTGCCGGATCAGTGTTGACCCAAGAGTGATACTGCACACCGGAGTTTCCCTTTACGGAGAGTTTAATATCAAATTCCAACACGAAATTTCCCTGGAATTTTTCTTTCGAGACGAGAAATTGGTTGTAAGTCAGGAAGTTTGGACTTCCTTTTTCGCCGGTAACGCCGGTGATACAACCGTCTTCCACCGACCAAATGGCGGGATTGCCTTTCCAACCGTCCAGCGTTTTTCCGTCAAAAAGCGACACAAAGCCGTCTTTTGCCGCATCGTCCGCCCTACACGGCAGACAAACAAAAATCGTTCCCGCCGCAACGAGCAGAACGAACAACAAAGGTTTCAAACACTTTTTCATAAATATTTCTCCTTAAAGGTTAAATTTGTTAAAAAGGTTTCTTTGTATTTTAGCAGAACTAGCGCTTTTAGTAAAGCAATCGCGACGGGAATATACGCGGCGTCTTATGTCGGCGACTTTTCGCCGAAAAGGTTTTCTCTAGTTCGCGGCGCTCGTTTCGTTCCCTCCTGCCATTTGCCCAATTTTAAAAACTCTTCGCGATTCTTCGCGGTAAAAAACTTCGCGGCGAGAAAAGTGTTAAAAATCGCGTCTATTTAGCAAAAAGAAATGCGGGCGAGAGGACTCGAACCTCCACGCGGTAAAGCTCCAGATCCTAAGTCTGGCGTGTCTGCCAATTCCACCACGCCCGCAATAAATCCGGCGAGAAGCGCTTTCACGTTCAATAAACGGTCATCGGCGGATTTTTAAGGTTATGTCGAATTTTCAATAAAATTCGTTGTTCCAGCGCCGCGTCGCGTCCTAAAGAAATCCATCCGCCTGAAACCGGAGCGCCGCCGGTTTCGACATTGATTGTATTGATTGCATTTCTATAAGTAAAACTTGCCGTTCCTGAATTAGAACCCAGCGGACGCGGCATATCTTCTAATTCTTTATAAACGGAAACGAATACGGAAAAACCGATATTTTCCGGCACAACTCGCACCGTCGCCCGCCGCCGTATCGTTTGATATGTACTTTCAAGCCGTTCTTCCGCCGTAACAGAATCTGAAAACCAAGGTTCCAAATACGTAGCCGCTATTCGCGGATAGGAGTCAATTCTTCCTTCCGAACCATACAACCGCACCGGCTCTTCGCGTTCAATTTCAAAATAATCGTCCACAGCGTCAACAACGCGATCCCAAACCATGTCGGCGTCGTTGGAGGCAATATACATCGGATTGTTTGCCGGAGAAACATTGTCGATTCCCGGAATATGGTCGTAAAAACTCGCGCATCCACAAACGCTCATTCCCAAGAGGAAGAAAGGTTGTAAAATGAGAAATGTCCGAAAATAAAAAGTCATCTGCAAAACGATTTTGAAATCGACTATAATTTTTGTGATTCATCTATTTTATCATACAATCACAACCTATTGTCCCAAATATCGCCATGCAATACAATGTCGATTTGTTCATTTTTTTCTATAAAAAACTCCGGGTACAATTCAACTCGGAGTTCTGGTGAAAAACGGAGATTTCTAAAATTACACTTCGTGAATTACGTATTTTACAACTCCCCAAATGTTCGTTTCCGCTTCTTCGCCGCTGATTTCAATGGACGGAATCGCCGGATTTCCCGTTGTCAATTCAATTTTTTCACCTTTGCGAAGAACTCGTTTAACAGTTAATTGTTTGTCAACGATAACCAGAACAATATTTCCATTTGCCGGTACGTCTTGGGGGTAAGAGACAAGAATATCGCCGGACGAAATACCAGCGCCTTTCATGAAATCGTCTTGAACGCTGACAAATATTGGCGCAGTAGAATTTAGCGCCATACGTTCCATCAAATCAAACGTTTCAAGCGTTTCGGCAATTGCGTTGTCTGTAACAGGCGTTTGTGTTGAATACAAAGGTAAAACAAGACCTTTGAGCATAATAAACTGCATAATTCTGTCGATCATGGAAATTGGAAGCCGAATTGCTTTCGTTGGTTCGCCGAACTTCCCAGTTCCTTTTGGGCGTCCTGCGCCTTTTCGTTTACCACCTCTTGCCATGTTCAAGAATCTCCCCAATTCATTTTCATTTTTCATTTTTCAATAGTAAAAAAATTTTTGTTTTTGCTCAAATATCTAAAAGAAAAGAATAGTTTGCGTTATGAAATTTGAACAAACGACAAATATAACATAAAAATTATGATGTTTTTCTTTCAAAATTCAAAAATATCGTCTTAAAATTACTCGATTTTTCAATCAATAATAATTTTACCATCAAAAATCAATGGAACAATCAATTGAGAACCTAAAAACATCAAAAAACAAAATTTATAAACAAATATGCCTTTAAATCTTTGATACCATAGCAGTTTTGCAAAATACGCAAGACCAGATTCAAAGACAAACTAATTGTAACACCAAATTCAAACAGTGGTATTGCCCCCAAGTAACAAACTGAAAAAATGTCGAAGATGAGAAAATAATTGAAATAATCAATACTTCTGATGATAATTTAGCGCCCTCTAAAATCTCTTTTGTTTTTCGCCACAAAGAAATTTAAAAATATTTTATAAGTCATTTTATTTTAACAAGTTATATATCAGAGAATCCTTCGTGATGAAAAAGTTTTTTAGAAGTATTTTAGAATGCCTTAAAATAAATGACATGATAATTCTATCAACATTAGGGTTTGCCAAAAAATGTTTTTTCGGTAAACTTTAAATGAAGTTAATTTTCTATTTTGTTTTTTATTGCAGAAAGCGAGAATTTGAAATGCTGGATCGAAAATTCATTCTTGATAATGCGGAATTGGTGAAAAAAAATTGTTCGGATCGCGGCGTTGTCGTGGACGTCGATCGATTTACGACGCTGGAATCGTTGCGAAAAGAGAAACAGCAGCATCTCGAAGACCTTAACCGTCGGGCAAACGATATATCCAAGCAGATTGGCAAATCGAAATCGCCGGACGAAAAACTGAAATTCGTCGAAGAAGGGCGCGACGTCCGCGAAATGACAACCGCCACAAAGTGTGAATTGGACGAAATTTCCGACGAATCAGACAAAATTCACCGCGCGATTCCGAATATGGCGCATCCCAACGCGCCGATTGGCGCGGACGATCAGGCGAATCTTGAATTTGCATTGGGAAAAACTGAAATTCCAAAATTTGATTTTGAGCCGAAAGATCACGTTGAAATTGCAGAAAAACTGGACTTGATTGATTTTGACGGCGGAGCAAGAGTCGCCGGCTCGGGGTTCTATTTTTTGAAAAACGAAGCGGTTCTACTCGAAATCGCTTTGCAGCGTTATGCGGTAGAACTCCTTATGAAATCGGGTTTTACGCCAATGACGACTCCCGATTTGGCGCGCAACGAGGTGTTACAGGGAATTGGTTTCAATCCTCGCGGTAACGAAACGCAAATTTATAGCGTCGAAAATTCCGACTTGAGTTTGATTGCGACTGCGGAAATTACGCTCGGAGGATTGTTGGCAAATAAAACCGTTGACGCGGAAGAACTTCCGTTGCGTTTTTGCGGAATCAGCCATTGTTTTCGCACGGAAGCCGGCGCCGCCGGACGCGCGTCGCGGGGAATTTATCGCGTTCATCAGTTTACAAAAATCGAGATGTTCGCGTTCACGTTGCCGGAGCAAAGCGACGCGATGCATCAGGAATTGTTGCAAATCGAATGTCAGGTTTTTGACGGTCTTGGGATACCGTATAGAATCGTGGACACGGCAACTGGCGATTTAGGCGCTCCGGCGTATCGAAAATACGATTTGGAAGGATGGATGCCGGGAAGAAACGCTTACGGCGAAGTAACAAGTACCTCAAATTGCACGGATTATCAAGCTCGCCGACTGAACGCGCGTTATAAAGCCAAAGGAGAAAAGGGAACGCGTTTCTTACACACATTAAACGGCACGGCGATTGCAATTAGCCGCGCATTGGTGGCAATTTTGGAACTTTACCAACAAGCGGACGGTTCTGTCAAAATTCCATCGGCATTGCAAAAATATGTCGGTTTTGATAAAATTTCACGATAGGGAATCTTTAATAACTCATGTTACGCAGTAGTCGTCTTCCATTAGGAAGGTCTTGGTTTGTCCTCGTTAAGAATTTTTATTGCCGAATTGTTCCTAATCTGGTAAACTCCGCATTCTCGTTAGTACGTTTTCCCGAAATTTAAGCCCCCCCCAAGACAGGAGTACAATTTTTTATCATGGATGACCGATTGGATTTGTACACGGATTATTTATTGAGCAGTGTTGGTCGTACAACGGCGACCGGTTTATCCCGCTTGCTCTCCGGTAATGAATTTTACGTCGAAAGATTTATAGCATGAAATCAAGCCCTTGGTTCGATCTTATGAAACGGATGAAGCGTGTTTGATTTTTGATGACACGATCATCTCTAAACCCTATATGGACGAAAACGAAATAATCTGCTGGCACTGGGATCAC
>JAISZO010000362.1 GCA_031269105.1 Planctomycetaceae bacterium
GGAAACGATTTCCGACATTCAAAACGACAAAATTCCCGCCTCTTTTTGAGAAAAAATAATATCTTTCCCATAACTATCAAACCCTCAATAAAAACTGAACTTATTAGAACTGCCCTTATTGTAGAACAACTTGATTGCGCATAAATTTTGTTGCGATGTTTTCATAACAAAACTTTTATTATCTATAAAATTCTGCAAGAAACTTAACATATTGCTGTAACGTTTCTTACGGAAAAAGAACCCCACTCAACACGAAAAACTTTCAGTCATTCCCCCTTTTCTAACCTGAATAAAAGGGGTATTATAATGTATGGTGTAGTCTCGAAATATTCCGGTATTGTTGGCTATATGACCGCAAAATTTTGTCGGCGGCGTTTTGGAGCTTTCGGCAGGAAAAATTCAGTATGCGGAAATTACGATAAAACAAGAGAGTAATTACGAAAAATCTTTCAACACATTTAAATTGAATCGATCAGGAGTAACGTTGTGAGCGAAAAAACTTTTTTGATGACCGATGGAAATGAAGCCGCCGCGATGGTTGCGCATCAATGTAACGAAGTGATGGCAATTTATCCGATTACGCCGTCGTCCACGATGGGCGAATGGACGGATCAGTGGGCTTCGGAAGGAAAGAAAAATATCTTTGGAACGGTGCCGCAAGTGGTGGAAATGCAAAGCGAAGCCGGAGCGGTCGGCGCCGTGCATGGTTCGTTGCAGGCAGGAGCGTTGACTTGCACGTTCACCGCCTCGCAAGGATTACTCCTGATGATTCCGAATATGTTTAAAATTGCCGGAGAATTGACGCCGACCGTATTTCACGTTTCCGCGCGAACTATCGCCACGCACGCGCTTTCCATTTTCGGCGACCACAGCGACGTGTTGGCTTGCCGTACTACCGGTTGGGCTTATCTGAGCGCAGTAACAATTCAGGATACGCACGATATGGCGTTAATCGCTTACGCTTCGACTTATCGCGCCAGAATTCCGTTTCTGCATTTCTTTGACGGTTTTCGCACGTCGCACGAAGTCAATAAAATTGAGCCGATTTCCAACGAGATTGTCAAATCAATGCTTGATTTGAAAGCGATTGAAGAATTTCGCGCCCGGGCGCTTGCGCCGGAACATCCCGTCATTCGCGGAACAGCGCAAAACCCGGACGTTTTCTTTCAAGCCCGCGAAGCGTGTAATCCGTATTACGAAAAAGTTCCCGCTATCGTGCAGGAAGAAATGGATCGTTTCGCCAAACTGACCGGACGTCAATACAAATTGTTTGAATACTTCGGCAGTCCGACCGCTGAAAATATTATTGTCGTCATGGGGTCCGGCGCGGGGATTGTCGAAGAATATATTGATTTTGTCAACGATCCGAAAATCGGCGTTATCAATATCCGGCTGTATCGTCCGTTTGACGTCGAGGCATTCCTTGCCGCGTTCCCGAAAACGGTCAAAAAAATTGCCGTTCTCGACAGAACCAAAGAACCGGGAACCGTCGGCGAACCGCTTTTTCAAGACGTCTTAACAACGTTTGCTGAAAATTGGGACGGCGCGTTACCCAAAATTGTCGGCGGACGTTACGGTCTTGCGTCCAAAGAATTTACTCCGGCAATGGTTCAAGCGATTTATGAAGAACTTGCCAAAGCCGCGCCGAAAACGCGGTTTACCGTCGGTATTAACGACGACGTGACGAATTTGAGTCTCAAATATGATCACGCGTTTTCGACCGAACGCGACGACGTGCGACGATCCGTGTTTTATGGTCTCGGAAGCGACGGAACCGTCGGAGCCAATAAAGACACAACGAAAATCGTTGGTGAAAACACGTCTCTTCATGCGCAAGGTTATTTCGTTTACGATTCCAAAAAAGCCGGTTCTGTGACTGTTTCGCACTTACGTTTTAGTCCGCGCCCGATCAAAGGATCGTATCTTGTTACCAAAGCAAATTTTGTCGCCTGCCACCAATTTGTGTTTACCGAAAAACTTGATTTGCTCAGCGTTGCGATATCGGGCGGAACGTTCCTGCTTAACAGTCCTTACGGACCGGAAGAAGTTTGGGATAAACTTCCCGTCGAACTCCAAAAAGAAATCATTGACAAGAAACTGAAATTCTACGTGATTGACGCAGTGAAAGTCGCTCGCGAAACCGGAATGGGCGGACGCATCAATACGATCATGCAGACTTGTTTCTTCCACCTTGCCGGACTTCCGTTGGACGATCCGATTGCTCACATCAAAAAAGCAATCAAAAAAACATACGGACGCAAAGGCGAGGCGGTGGTGGCGAAAAATCACGCGGCGGTTGACGCGTCGCTTGCCGCTTTATATGAAGTCAAAGTGCCGGAAACCGCGACTTCTCAACTGAAACGGCTTTCCGGTATGATCGGCGCTAACATTCCGACGTTTGTTGATAAAATTCTCGGCGAAATTCTTGCCAATCGCGGCGATAATCTTCCCGTCAGCGCTTTTTCGGCGGACGGAACATTTCCGACTGCGACCACGCAATACGAAAAACGAAGTATTGCCGTCGAAATTCCGATCTGGGACGAAAAGGTTTGTATTCAGTGCGGTCAGTGTTCGTTTGTTTGTCCGCACGCGGCGATTCGTATCAAACAATTTTCGCCGGAAAGCGCCGGCAAAGCGCCGGCGTCGTTTCGCACAGCCGATTGGAAAACGAAAGAATTTCCCGGCTCGAAAATGTGTATTCAGGTCGCTCCCGACGATTGTACCGGTTGCGGACTGTGCGTTGTGAATTGCCCCGCCAAAAACAAAGCGGTCGAAGGTAAAAAAGCGATCAATATGGAATCGAAACTTGATCATCTTATTGCCGAGCGCGCCAACTGGGATTATTTTCTTTCGATTCCCGATACCGACCGCGCGTTGATCAATCCTGAAACGATTAAAGGTTCGCAATTGATGCGGCAGTTGTTTGAGTTTTCCGGCGCGTGCGCCGGTTGCGGAGAAACGCCGTATGTGAAGCTGGTTACGCAATTTTTCGGCGACCGAATGCTTGTGGCAAACGCGACGGGTTGTTCGTCCATTTACGGCGGCAACTTGCCGACAACTCCGTATTGCGTCGATAGTAACGGACGCGGTCCGGCGTGGTGTAATTCGTTATTTGAAGATAACGCCGAATTTGGATTGGGAATGCGGGTCGCTGTAGATAAACAGCGCGATTACGCCGAACTTTTGCTCAAGTCGTTTGGCGGCGTTGTCGGCGATCATCTGGTTTCGCAGCTTCTCGCCAACAAACAGGAAACCGAAGCGGAAATTGCCGAACAGCGTCAATTTGTTGCGGAACTTCGAGCAAAACTTGCCTCGAACGATTCTTTTGAAGCAAAAGAATTAACGTCGCTTGCCGACAATTTGGTGCGCCGCAGTTGCTGGATTTTCGGCGGCGACGGTTGGGCTTACGATATTGGTTACGGCGGTCTCGATCACGTTTTGGCGTCGGGCAAGGATATTAATATTCTTGTGTTGGATACCGAAGTGTATTCTAACACCGGCGGTCAGGCGTCGAAATCGACTCCGCTTGGTGCGGTAGCGAAATTTGCCGCAGGCGGAAAAACGACCGGCAAAAAAGACTTGGGCTTGATGGCGGTTTCTTACGGCAACGTGTTTGTCGGACAAATTTCCATCGGCGCGAATCCGATGCACGCGATTAAAACGATCCGCGCGGCGGAATCGTATCGCGGACCTTCGTTGATTATTGCTTACGCTCATTGTATTGCGCAAGGAATTAACATGGCGAATGGTCTTGAACTGCAAAAAGAAGCGGTGGCGTGCGGTTATTGGCCTCTGTATCATTACGATCCGCGTGAAGGCAAACCGTTCTTCCTCGACAGCAAAGAACCGAAAGGCGAACTGAAAGACTTTACCGCCAAACAAAATCGTTTTTCGTTACTTGCCCGTTCAAAGCCGGAGGTTGCCGCCGCGTTTGCCGAAGAAGCGCAAAAGAAAATCCACGAGCGGTTTCATTATTATTCCGCATTGACGGAAGCCAAAACGCAAGAATAACGGTTGTCGCGTCGTTGATAAATTTCGGGCGTAATAAACAATGATAAACAAAATAGAGAACGTGCCGTTGGGTGCGTCCTCTATTTTTATTTGTTTTAAATCATAACTTTTCAAGTTCAGAAAATATTTTCCAGAATTTTTTAAAAATTAAAAGATTCGTATTGACGTTGCGGATTATTTGCGCATAATGAAAGATTAATACACTTTACTGAATTGATAAAGTCGCTGTGATTTTTGTCAATTCCGTTTTCAAAAAACAAAAAAATGTAGAAGGAGTTTCGACATATGAAAAAGTTGAACGAGGCGTTTGATTTTCTTGGACTTCGGCAGAATGTATCGGGGGGGGCATAATATAGCTAATAAACCGTGTTTTACGTACTGTAACGCTCTTTTTTGCCCGCGTTATTACGAGTATTTCTGCCCGTATAATTGCGTGCATTTCTCTCCTTTCGTGCGCTTTTGCCCGTTTCGGAAAACAATCTTTAATTCGCCGAGCGTTTACGCTTGTCGAATTACTAGTCCTTAATCAAGCGAAGGCGGAAAGGCCATAGAAAGAAAAAATCTGAGATCCCCCTTGTTTTTCAGCGCCGATGCTGAAAATGGTGTTATACAAACAATGCCAGGGAAAAGGATTTCAGATGAAGAAAAGTAGAGACGAATTGCTCGCAGGCCGCAAGGCGGAAGTGGAATTTCGGACGGCTCGGACGCAAGCGACGTTCGGACCGCGACAGTTGTCGGAGTCGCCGGTGGTGTTCGAGGTATCGGAAAAAACACGGGCGGCGTCGCATGGCGG
>JAISZO010000407.1 GCA_031269105.1 Planctomycetaceae bacterium
GGGGGGTGCGTAATATGGCTAATAAGCCGTATTTTACGTACTGTAACGCTCTTTTTTGTCCGCGTTATTACGAGTCTTTTTGCTCGTATAATTGCGTGCATTTCTCTCCGTATGATTGCGAGCGTTTTTGCTCTTTCGGGAAACATATCTGCCTGTTTGGGAAAGAGTTCTGCCCGATTCAAAAACAATTTTGTCTGTTTCGGAAACAATTTTGCCCCAATCGGAAATCGTTTTCCCGGACGTCTTGTCCGAAAACGTTTCAACAAAATTTCCGTATCGCGACGTCATGCGTTGCGACGTCATGTATCGCGGGCGTTTACGCTTGTCGAACTGCTTGTCGTGATCGCGATTATCGGAGTGTTAATCGCGCTGCTGTTACCCGCAGTTCAAGCCGCGCGCGAAGCGGCAAGACGAATGCAATGCTTGAACACTCTCAAACAAATCGGACTCGGACTCCACAACTATCACGACGTCAACAATGTCCTGCCTACAGCCGGAATGAAAATATCCGCGGCAACGTACACTTACGGCGGCAAGACATGGAAACGTGATGATTGGAATTGGACAGTGAGAATTTTGCCGTTCATCGAAGCAACAGCCGCTTATGCAACCCTTGATTTAGGAAAGCAAATTTATGAGGAACCGAATTGGAGTACAGATTTAGTACAGAAGAAATTTCCTTTTTATTTCTGTCCGTCAGATTCGACGTCCAACGAAATCACAGATTGTGAAGTGGGATATACTCCAGCAAGTGGATTCCCCTTGTGGAATGCCGACTATGCCGCAAATGTCGGCGATTACCAAAACACGACAGGCGTCGGACAATCCCCGGGTTACGGGAATATGCCTGTATCTCTCGCACCGGCGGGAACAATTAAACCGCAGCGCGGCGTAATCGGACGCTACGGCTGGGCTGCCGATTTCGCCGCAATTACGGACGGCTTGTCCAACACGTTTGCCGTCGGCGAATGTATCGGAGCGTTGTGCATTGTTCAGGATTTTGCATACGAGAGTTTTGCGACAACGGCGCATCCCATCAATTACATGAACCGAAGTTTAATGGATACAAAACCGACCGCTACAGCAGCGCGATGGGATGAGTCGGTAGGTTTCCGCAGTTTTCATCCCGGCGGAGCGCAGTTCCTGCGCTGCGATGGTTCGGCGTCTTTTGTTTCGGAAACGATTGACGGCGAGACATATCGGGCAACGGCTTCGCGGGAAGGAGGCGAAGCGAAATCATTATGAAACACATCGCATCATTTATCGCCGCTTGCGCAATGTTGCTCTGTTGCGGCTGTGCAAAGCATCCGGCAACGGTTCCGGTTTCAGGCGAAGTCCTTTACAAGGGGCAGCCGCTGAAGCAGGGAAGAATCATATTCGAGATAGACGGACAGCGTCCCGCAACGGGAAAAATCGCTGACGGTAAAATCGTTGAAGTGACAAGTTATGAACCGAATGACGGCGTTGCACCCGGAACGGTAAAAATCGCCGTCTTTTCTCTCGGCGAAGAGAAAGGATATATGGAAGCGGATACGGAAAGTTTAATACCGGAGAAGTATAACCACCCCAAAACAAGCGGACTCGCTGCAACGATTGAAAAAGGAAAGAAGAATGTTATAAAGTTGACGTTGGAGTGATTCGTCGGGAATTATTTATAACGGTTGACAATCTCTAACAACTCGTCATTTCCAGAACGGTCAAATATGTTAGAATAGAATTTTGGCGTTGCTAGATTGCTATTGTTTTGATTTCTAAAATCAGTATAATCTTATAATATCCAATTTTTTATTTCCATTCAACAGGAGTCGTCGCCATGGATTGTCCGAAATGCGGAAGCGCTGAATACTGCAAAGATGGTTTTGCCAACGGACGGCAAAGATAAAAATGCAAACGTTGCAATGATCACGATACTGTAAAAAAACGTTCCGGCGAAGCGAGCGATGAAACCAAACAACTCGCCCTGAAAATGTATCTCGAAAGGATTGGCTTTCGCGGCGTCGGGCGAGTTCTTGGCGACAGCAACGTTGCTGTTCTTTATTGGATTAGAGAATACGGTAAGGCAGTTGAGCCGCTCCTTGGCAACGAACCGGTTGAGACGGCGGAACCCGATGAGATGCATTATCGGTAAAAAAATCACCGATGGGCGTGGATAGCGGTCAATCGGGAAGGCGGAAGTTATATCACATTTGTTGTCGGCGACCGCTCAGCGGCAACGGGAGAAAAGTTATGGGACAAGATAAAAGACATTCCGATGACAAACATCGCGTCGGATTATTGGAAACCGTATGAGGATTTTGTTCCTCCAGAGAAACATTTGCAGACGAAGCGCGAGACGTTCACCGTGGAGGGCTATCATTGTCGTGTTCGTCATTATTTGGCAAGGTTTCACCGTAAGACGCTTTGTTATTCTAAAAGCGAAGAAATGTGAAAATTATCGCTAAAATTACTGTTCCTAAAACTAAATAATAGGATAGCTATAAGAGATTAGCGATACCAAGCTGATAAAGTCGGGCGGTCAGGAGTTGGAGCATTGGCGTCAGGAAAGCGGGACGGCGATATTAAAACGCTTGCTTGTTGCGTCGATGGCGGCGCTTGTTTGGAATTTGCAGCGAGACCGATGCCGCCTCGCTATGCGTTTATCTTTTATCTTTCGCTCGTTGAGATTTTTCCGACAAGTTCATTTTGCGGAAAGTTTGCCAGAATATAAGAATTGTAACCGTCGGCGACATGAATCGTCACGGGATATTTCTGCGGGGAAAGCGGTTTGCCTTGTTCGGAAATTGCCTGAAGTTCAAGCGTGTGTTCTCCGGCGGGAAGTTCTAAACGCGCAATTTGAATCCGGTCGGGCAGAAGTCCCCAGCATCGCGTGTCGGCGGCTTCATACGCTTCCCAAACGACGCCGCCAACGTCTATCAGCAAACTCGCCCAAGAATTAACGTCCGCCGCTTCTTTTGCCGCGTAAATCGTTCCTTTTTTCACGATGCGGCGTATTGCCGCTTTGGCAATGATCATGTCGCGATTAGCGTTAAATTGATCGACCGCCATTTGTCCAACGTCCGTAATGGTCTCCGTTGCGGAAACCGGTTTGCCGTCCGCGTAAATTCCAACCGCGTGAATGTTATCGTAATAACGCCGTATTTCAGGAATTGGAACCGGCGCGAGCGTCGGCGGAACCGAATACTTGTTCGTCATAGAAAACACGCGGTCGGCAATCAGTAACGCCATTTGCGTCGCTTCGGCGTTGACCTGCACTTTATACGGTCCGCGTCCGACAAACGCGATCACGTACGCAACGCCGTTTCCCTGCTGATGATGACCTCCCTGCCGCACGCGAAGGAGATCGGCTTTTCCCTGCTGAAATTCCGGTTCCCACGCAACGACATGTTGATAAGCGCGTTCCGCATCGTCATAATTAGTCAGCGTTTCCTCGCGCAAAACGCCGCGAAGATACTCGCCGAACGCGACTTGTTTGTACGCTAATTTCGGATTCGGAAGTTCGCCGCCGTCTTTGTCGCGCAGCGTTTTTTTTTCCGCGTTTTGTCGAACTTGCTCGAGTTTTTCCATCACTTGCAACGAATACGCCTCCGCATCGCCGCCGCCGTCCAGCAAATCGGCAACGGCAAGCGCCGCGCGAATCATAACCTTTTCATAATCCTCGCCGGAATACGAAACCATCGTGTCGTCCGTCCAGAACGAAAGCGCGTTTCCGACAAGTTTCTTTCGTTCATTGTCGTCGAAACTATCCCGCACTTCGCGCAACGACGCTTTTGCTTCCCGCATTTTACCGACGCTCATATCCATTACGGCAGTTTCGAGTTTCACGAGATCGGCTTCTTTTCTGCGTCCCCATTTCAGTTGCCGCTCCATCTCTTTGCGGCTCAAATCAAGATTTCCGGCGTAAAATTTTTTGCGGGAAAGCTGAACGCGATCGACATAACTTGTCGCGCATCCGCCGCCGAAGAGACACAAAATTCCCCAAATGATAACGAGCCGACAAATCGGTGATAAAAATATCGCTGTAAATTTCATTGTCCGACGATTGAGCATTTTGTTTTTACTTGAAAACAGGAGAATAACAAATCGCTTGAAACGAAACAAGAGGAATTTGAATGTGCAATTTTTAGAAATCCGTTTGCACTTCTCTTGAGGACGTCTCGCCTTTCGTGCGCTTCCGTCCGTTTAGGAAAGAGTTTTGCCTGATTCGGAAACATTTCTGCCCAATTCAGAAACCGTTTTTCTAGACTTCTTGTCCGAAAGCGTCTCAACAAAATCTCCATATTGCGACGTCACACGTTATGGCGACATGCGTTGTGGCGTCATGTCTCGCGGGCGTTTACGCTTGTCGAACTTCTGGTTGTGATTGCGATTATCGGAGTTTTGATCGCGTTGCTTTTGCCGGCGGTTCAAGCGGCGCGGGAAGCGGCAAGGAGAATGCAGTGCAGCGACCATCAAAAACAAATCGCGCTGGCATTTCACAACTACCACGACGTTCACAATGCGATGCCGGAAGAGTTCTTCAAGAACTACTACGGAACGTGGGCAGTTCACACTTTGCCGTTTATTGAGCAAACGGCATTATATGACCAATGGAAAGCAAACTCTTCGCTATTCGATTGGTGGGGCGCAACGGCAAATAGAACGCTGCTTGACGAGGTAGTAATAAATGTTTATCGTTGCTCTTCGGATAGTAAACGGACTGTTACATGGGCGAATCCGGGAACGTACGCTTTACATAATGTTGTTTGTTGTATGAGGCGGGCGGCTGTTTACACTGTCAGCGGCGGGACAGACACAGACCAAACGAACAACGGTTATTGTAATTACGGCAGCCCGGCTGTCGAATGGAAATCCGCGATGTTTTATGGACACAATAGAGACGTCGGCAGAAAATGGATTACTTTGGCAGAAGTAAAAGACGGCTTATCTAACACAGCGGCATGTTCCGAAACCGTTCAAGGGTATCCAAAGTCTGGTAGCGATTTGCGAGGACTCAACATTTGGGGCGACGCGTGTTTTTTCACTTGTTATTATACTCCCAATACGACCAACGCTGATATTCTTTTCGGCGGCGGAACAAGTCAATATGATAAGCATCCCGTTTCAAACAGCGGGGGAAATGCAGCTTCAGTCTTATCAGCCCGCAGTTTTCATACGGGTGGAGCAAATGTCGGTTACGGCGACGGTAGCGTGCATTTCATCAGCAACACGGTCAATCTTGACGCGTGGCGGAATCTCGGAAGTTGCGACGACAATCAATCGTTGGTTCCGTAATTTATGAATAGATTTTTACTTTAACAATAGCGCATGTAAAAGAACGTGCGCTATATAAAATATTTTACTCAATACAAAATTTCCAATGAAATATTCACTTATTATCGCATTGTTATTAGGTCTTATCGGTTGCACGAATAGCAATCCGCAGGGACGTTTGCTGATTAGCGGCGAAGCGACGTTAAACGGTCAGCCGTTGGCAAACGGCAACATTTCGTTTGAGCCGAGCGGTTCTCAATCGGTGAAAACGCAATCCGGCGGTCAAATTAAAAACGGCAAATACAGCATTGCGGCGGCAGACGGACTTGTTGAAGGGGAATACGTCGCATCAATTCGTTCTATGGAAGAAATTCCCGGTACGCAAAAAAATACCGGTAATCCGTTGGCAGATCAACCGCAATACGGGAGCGTTTTCCGAAAGTGGGTGAAATTGGTGTTGTGTGAAAGATCGATTTGTGGCAGAATAGCGAATCTCTCCAGCCACGAAAGGATTCGCCATGTCTGCCCAAAATACGGAACG
>JAISZO010000010.1 GCA_031269105.1 Planctomycetaceae bacterium
GACGAAAACCAACTATCGGCTAACACATATCGAAACACAAGATGTTGCTGTTGCACGGCTTGAGTAAGCATGGAACGCATCATTTCGTTTTTGCTGACCGCGCTTTGGCGTTTTTCTTGGCGTGTTTTTAGATCACAATAATGAACCGTCTTTTTGACGTACTCGTAGGAAACCGGTACTCGCAATGCTTCCGAAGCATAGAGCGGTCGACTGTGGTAAAACGCGGTCAAAAGGTTGATACCCTTCTCATTACGTCCATGACTGTGATCTCAGTGCCAGCAGATTATTTCATTTTCGTCCATGTAGGGTTTAGGGACGATCGTGTCGTCAAAGATCAAACACGCTTCATCCGTTTCATAAGACCGAACCAAGTGCTTGACTTCATGCCATAAATCTTTCGACGTAAATTCATTACCGGAGAGCAGGTGGGTGATCTGGTCATGCGATAAATAACCATCAAGCAAACGGGTAAACCGGTCGCCGTTGTACAACCAGCACTGCTCAATAAATAATCCGTGTACAAATCCAATCTGTCATCCATGATAAAAATTTTTACTCCTGTTTTGGGGTTCTTAAATTTCGGGAAAACGTACTAACGAGAATGCGGAGTTTACCAGATTAGGAACTATTCGGCAATAAAAATTCTTAACGAGAACAAACCAAGACATTCCTAATGGAAGACGACTACTGCGTAACATGAGTTAATAAAACATTCTGAAACGGATAGAGCGGTGAGAAATTCCCTTAACGACGTTTTATTCTTTTGACGTATTCGGTACGTTGTTTTTCTCGTCGGATTTTTTTTCGTTTTTCGGTTTTGCGAAAGAATTGAAAAAACTGCCGACTGCGTTTGTAACGCTTTCCGAAACATTTCCGGTCGCATTGCCGCCGACAATCCGGTTAATACCGTCGCTCACCAACGCCGCCGTCAAACGAGGTTTGAACGCCTTAATTCTTTTGCGGTCTTCCGGCGAAGAATCCGCTCCCCAACGCGCGAAAATCACTTCCAATTCCTGAAACGATTCCGTAACGTTAGGCGGCAAAATTTCGGCGGTAAGAAAATACTCCTTGTTGTATTCCTGCCACCATTGGATTTCAGCAACCATTTGCGACAAAATTTTCTTTTTCTCCGCAAAATCGGCGTTTTCATATTGGCGCATTCTCTCAAAAAACCATATTTTCGCCAGAAAATAAATATTTCGCTCCGGCAACGGCACGGAAATCGCGAATAATTTTTCCGGCTCGTTGACAACCGACAATTCTTGTTGGACTCGTTCGCGCCGAGCAAATTCAATTCTTTGCACTTGACGTTTAATAAATCCCGACATTTCAAAACGCGGCGTTTTTCCCGACTCGTTTCCGAAATTCCGAAGATAACATTCCAGCAACGGCAACTGTTTTTCTTGCGGCGTTTCTTCCAAATCGCGCAGTAAAAACCAATACGTTAAATTTTGCAACGTAGCGCGTTTTGCGTCAATCGTTCCAAAAATCGGCGAAAGCCAAACAAGCAAAGCAATCCAACCGATCAAAAAAATCGGCGCCGTTACAAAAAGCAAACGCCAAAAAGTACGAGAAAACAAAGTCAAAAATTTTTTCATTTTAAATAAAGATAGAAATGAGATTAACATATTGATTATTTCCGCCGAAACGCACGCGATTTATCGTCTTGATATTTTGTTCATTCTACTCAATCTTGCCGAATACTCAAGCGGAGCGGATGATTTCTTCGTTTTTTGAAAAAATCCTTTCAAAAATTTCAATTTGCGGCGTTGAAAATTGAAAACGTTTCGGGTAAATTATGATATTAGTCAATTTTGGGAAACAAAACCATTGGCAAGATCATAAGAAAAAAGGAACAATATGACAGATTTTGAGTCGCTCTATCAACAGCGTTTGACGCGATATTACACGGCGATGCGAAACGGCAAGCCGGATCGGACGCCGGTTCGTCCGTTTGCCGCCGAAGTGACCGCTATTTATGCCGGAATGAATTGTCAAGACGTCACGCAGGATTATAATTTGGCGTTCGAGGCGATTTTGAAATGCTGCCGCGATTTCGATTGGGACGCAACGCCGGCGAATATGGTTTACGTCTGGTCGGGCGTCGTGCAATCTGCCGCAATTAAATACTACGCTTTGCCGGGCGTTCAAATTCCGCCGACAACCGCGTTTCAATATCTTGAGCCGCCGGAAGATACGGCAAATATGCGGGACGAAGAATACGATCAACTGATTGCCGATCCGACCGGTTTTCTCGCGAATGTTTGGCTTCCGCGCGTAACTTACACGGTCAAATCGCCCGGCGCGCCGAATAGTTTTGACAATAACATTACGCTTCTTTCCGGCATGGCGGCGATGAAAAATTATTTCAACGCGTATGGTCCGCATCTGCACCGCATGAGAACGGAAACCGGCACGCCGTCCGCCATTTGCGGCATTCTCAAAGCGCCGTTTGATATTCTCGCAGACAAATTGCGCGGTTATAAATCGCTTTGTATGGATATGTTTATGCGACCGGAAAAAGTTCTCGCCGCGTGCGAGGCGTTGACGCCGCATCTGCTTTATATGGCGAAACGCACCAGCGATCCGTCGAAACAAATGCCGGTCGGACTATGGCTGCATCGCGGATGCGTTCCGTTTGTTTCGCCGGCGCAGTTTGAAAAATTCTTCTGGCCCACGCTCAAATATATTATCGAAGAGCTTTGGAAAGACGGGATTCAAACGCTTTTTTACGCCGAAGGAGAATGGAACCCGAATCTCAAACATATTAAACAATTGCCGGAAAAAAGTATTATTTATCATGTGGATCGCGGCGACATTTTCGAGGTTCATCGCGAAGTAGGCGACAAATTCTGTCTCAGCGGCGGGATTCCTAACGACCTTCTTGCTTTCGGTACTCCCGACGAAGTGCGGGAATATGTTCGAAAAGTGATTGACGGCGTAGCAAAAGACGGCGGTTATATTTGCGACGCGTCGGCGATTATGCAGGACGATACGAAAATCGAAAATCTCCGCGCTATGTGCGCCGCCGCCCGCGAATTTGGGGAATATTAATTTGAAAAACGACGATCCGCAAAAACGCTTAACCATCGTCTTTTTACGATTAAAATTTATCCTTTGGCTAATAACTTTTTTGTTTATTCCATTGAATTAAGAGAAATGGAAATTATTATGAAAATCTTTTTTAGCAAGTTTCAATTATACTTTTGTTATCTATGTATTCATGTTTCCTTTGGGAACGTTATACGCGAATGATAACCAAAATAAAGATATTTCTTTTTCCAAAGCCGATGAATTGATTAAAAAAACAAGAGAAACTCCTAAAAGAAATTATCGCAGTTTCTAAAATTCAATTGCGTAAAGGATTGCGTTGATCGCTAGTTTGAATGCGTCCTCTTTGGTATAGCCCTGACATTGAAGCGTACCGGCGTCGTCTTCGAGAGCGCAACTTATGTCGTATGGCGAAAAAATAATTCGCCAGCGTCCGTCAAACGCGATTCCTTCCAAATCGGGAACAAGCGGTTTCACAACGATTTTATTGCGGCGGTCTTCGGTTTTTTCAAGCGTTCTTACGTTCAGCGTTTGAAGCGGGAAGCCGCCGCAAGAATCCGTCAGAAGCGGATCGTTTGGCGGAATTTTTGCCATCGGTTTATCGGCAAACGTCGTTTGCATCTCGTTTTTGAACGATTCCGTAAACGCTTTCGACGAACAAATCGCATTGACCAAAAGAAATCCGCCTTGCTCAATATATCTTTTAAGCTGCCTTCGCTGCGATTCCGTCAGTTCTATCGCGTTTCGTCCGTGCATAAACAGAATCGGATAATCGAAAATCTCGTTCCGATCCAGCGAGACGCGAACCGGATGAACGTTCACCGGAATATGAAGTTGCAGAGCAAGCTGTTCCAGCAATTTCGGAACGGCTCGCGGCGCGGCGTTGACGTTTCCTTGTTGATCAAGCATCGCCGCTTGAATTTGTCCGCGCCGTCGTTGATAATTCTCCAGTTTCTTTTCGGCGGTTGACGGCATTTCATATTTGTATCGCGGCGTGCGTCCCGCGGCATACGCGACGACGTTTAAACCGATTCCAAGCGCGTCGTCAATCTGGTGTTGAATGTGATCCGCATAAGCGTCGTCGCGTTGATGAAAACGCTGCAATTCCCATAAGCACGAAAGCGACGGCGGAGTGGGACGCGGCGGAGAATGATGCACGTTGCGTATCGGCGGAATATAAACGACGCACGTCCGGCATCCATAATCGATTCCTTCCATCGGACGAATTTGATCAACCGAAACGACTTTTTCCATCGACCAAATCGGATGTTCCGCTTCAAGAGGACGCAATTCGTAATCGGTTTCTTGCTGAAACATATTTTGCATTAGTTTCCGAAAACCGACGTCAAACGAATCGTCCTCCGTATTGGCTTCCGCGAAAATGAATCCTCCGGCGTCAATGTAGCCGCGAAGTTTTTCCGCAAGTCGCTGTTGTTCCTGAAGCGAACCGTTCAACATACTTTGACTGCCGCAAAGAAAAAGTATTGGCGTTTGCAGTAAATCATCGACCGACGCCGTGCGGACGTCAACGACTTGCCACGTCATTTCAAGTTGCCATTGACGGACGGCAAATTCCGTTAAATTTTTCAGATCATGAGGATGCGGCGACCAAACGGCGTCATTGTCATTGTATTTCCCTTTCGAAATGAGAATCGGTCTTCGTCCCCGCGACAAAAACAACAGAGCGAACGCGGTGGCGATATGATCGTATTGCTCGAATCCTTCGTCGCCCGTCCAATAGTTGACCGCGTTTCCTTTTCGCTTCAAAAGCGTTTGCACGCCTTCCCGAAACCAGTCGTATTGTCCGATAAACCGTTGCGCGGAAATCTGACCGACGCGTTCCATGCAATACAAATAATAATAGTTCCATTCGCCCGGCGCGGTGGTGAAATGCCGAATCAACCAACGGAATCCGCGATCAATCCGCGCGTCGTCGGGATTTTCCTCCGACTGACAACAATGAATCGCGTCGTCCCGAACAAACGCCGACGCGCTTCCGTAAAATCCGTTAATAATCATCAGCGAAGTAATCCCCGCGCATGTCATTGGATCGGTTCCTTCGCGTTTTCCTAGCGGATCGTTGAACCACGAACCGTCCGCTTTCTGTCCGTTTTCCCAAAACTCTTTGGCTCGGCGCCATGTTTCCGGCTTGATTTTCGCGCCCGCGCGTTCCGCCTCGTAGAGCGCGAGAATCACATATTGCGAACTTGCGTTATCGGGAATTCCTCCGCTTTGCGGATCGCCGTTCCAACCGCCGTTCTTTTCTGGATTGTCCGATTGAATCTGCGCCGACTCTAACCATTCGACATTCCTCTGAATTTGCGGCTTCTCGTTCCCCGAATCCGCCGCCGCAAGAGCCATAATTTGCAACGCAACCGAGTAAGTTTTAGCGACTTGCGCTGGCGGCAGTTTCCGCAAATACGCCAGCGCGCGCTGAATCGTCGGATCGTCTTTGGCAACGCCCGCGCTCAATAACGCCAACGAACAAAGCGAAGTCGCTCCGCACGGTTGATCTCTCCATTCCGCCCACGAACCGTCGGGATTTTGCTTGTTTTTAAGATAAGAAATCGCTCCGTCAATCGCGTCGCGCACTTGCCGCGAATCGACGTCTTGCGCGGGAAGCGTCGCCGCGTTATTTGTTATGACATAGCCGCAAATGACAATCATAAGAACGAGCCGTGAAAGATAAAACATAATGACTCCGTGACTTTCCATTTTTTATCTAATATATACGTTCTTTTCAATGTCGTCAATCTTTTTTTGTTTCTCACAGAGACGCAAAGTTTTGGTTGTAGGAAAGTCTCTTTTGCGACTTCGTGCCTTTGTGTGAAAAATGACTTTATATTTGTTTCTCACAAAGGCGCCAAGACACAAAGTTTTATTTTTCAACACTAAAATCCTTCGTGATTCCTTCGCGGTTCTTCGTGGTGAAAAAATATTTTCAAGAAAATTTCAATTTTCCGACAATTCGTATTGACGTTGTCGATTATTTACGCACATTAAAGATTAATACATATTGCTCGACGCCAATTTCAACGCGATTGTTTGCCGTCTTGACATTGTTGGATTTGTTAGACCAATCTATGAAAAAGTTGAACAAAGCGTTTGATTTTCTTGAATTTCGGCAGAATGTATCGGGGGGGTACGTAAAATGGCTAATAAGTCATGTTTTACGTACTGTAACGCTCTTTATTGCCCGCGTTATTACGAATGTTTTTGCTCGCATGATTGCGAGCGTTTCTGTCTTTTCGTGCGCTTCTGTCCGTTTGGGAAAGAGTTTTGTTTGTTTAGGAAACAGTTTGTTCGGACGTCTTGTCCGAAAACGTCTCAACAAAATTTCTGCATTGCGACGTCATATGTTATGGCGACATGCGTTGCGACAACTTGTGTTGCAGCGTCATGTATCGCGGGCGTTTACGCTTGTCGAATTGCTCGTCGTGATTGCAATCATCGGAGTTTTGATCGCGTTACTTTTGCCCGCCGTACAAGCCGCGCGCGAAGCCGCAAGAAGAATGCAGTGCGCGAACAATCTCAAACAAATTGGTCTTGCGTGGCATAATTACGCCGACCTCAATGCTCAATCTCTGCCGGCGCAAGGTTATCAACGTAATGGAGGAGGCAGTCCGCCTCTTTCCTTCTTTTCCTCTTTGTTTCCCGGAATGGAACAAGAAGCCGTTTATAACGCGATTTACGGCAATCCGAGAACGATTGCCCCCGGCGATGCTCAAGCCAATCAACTCTCCGCCTTGGCACGCCGCGTCTGTCGCGGCTTACCGCGTGGAAATTTCCTCGCTACTCTGTCCTTCGGATGGTAATAATAGAAAGCCCATCGAACTTGCGCCGGGACGTACAAATTATCGGGCTTGTACGGGAGATTGGTCGCCAGCAGGATCGTCAACTACCGGCTCCGATGAATTTCGCGGAATCGTTTCTGGAATTGGCGTGTGGGGAAAATTGAATCTTGTTACCGACGGGACCAGTAATACCATTCTGGCAAGCGAGCGTAATTGCGGCGGCGGAAAGCCCAACGATCTTCGTTCAGTATCCATAACGTTTCCGGCGTGTTTCATTCCAATTCGCAGCTTCTTAATCCGCAAGAGTGCGTTGCCCTCAAAACTGCCGGCGGCGAATCCCCTTCGAGCGTAACGACTGCCCGTAATGATAGAACCGGACGCCGTTGGTTGAGCGGAGAACCGATTTTCGGCGCATTCAATACGATTGCGCCGCCGAACAGTCCGACTTGTTTAATGGAGAATAATACCGGTCCGGGAATACTTCCGCCCAATTCCTACCATTCCGGCGGCGTGAACGTCGGCGCGTTGGACGGATCGGTACGTTTTATTTCGGATACGATTGGGTGTGGAGATTTAACGTTAAAATGCGTCAAAACCGGACTTTCGCCGTATGGAGCGTGGGGAACGTTCGGCTCCAAAGACGGCGGCGAAGCCACCAATCCGTAGAAGTTCCCTATGAATAATTCTCAGTTTCAGTGTAAAAGTATCTCTCCACAAATATTTTTCGATGAAATTTTCCAATGAGGCACACTTTTCTTACTTTAAAATTCGGTTTTTGTTTTATTGTTTTGAACGCGGAAATCACGAAACAACACGAAATCTTTAGCTTATTTTTCTGTGTATTCTGTGCGTCCCGCGTTCAAAAATCGAAATTTCAAGTATGATGAGTATCGAGGAAAATTAAAAACTAAAAGAGTATTTCTAAAAATTTATTTTTTCGATAGGCTTGACAAAATTTTTTATTCCAATCCCTTCTGTCAATCATGTTAAGCCAGTCGAAAAAATTATTTATTGACTCATGTTACGCACCTTTCTGCGCGTTTCATTTTCCCCAGTTCGATCCATGCGGCTTTGGACGCCGCCCAGTCGATTTTCGCTTTGAGGGCAAAATGATTGAGTTTGCGAGCGAACCTTAACTACTCCAATTTAAGAGACGCCGCCGGCGAAACAAATAAACGACGACTTTGCGCGGTCGCCGTTCTTGCCGGCGATTTTGCCAACGAAGCATTTTGTTTCAGCGATTGGTGATATTCCTTCACGCTCCCTCGTTTTTTGTAAAGCGTTTTGAATTCTTCCGTAGAAAGTTCCAAGTTATTACCGACCACGCTTTGGCGTTTTTCTTTGCGTGTTTTTAAGATCACTGTAATGAACCGTCTTTTTGACGCACTCGTAGGCAACCGGTACTCGCAATGCTTCCGAAGCATGGATCGGTTGACAGTGGTAAAACGCCGTCAAAAGGTTGATACCCTTCTCATGACGTCCATGACGGTGATCCCAATGCCGGCAGATGATTTCATTTTCGTCCATGTAGAATTTAGGGATAATCGTGTCGTCAAAGATCAAACACGCCTCGTCCGTTTCCTAAGAGTAAGTCTTTAACCGGCTTTTTTGTATTAAAAAATCCGGAATTGGTAGTGTAGGAAAACACAAAACCATGTTACGCTTCCGTTTTTGAGAAATAGCAACCTTATTAACGAAAGGCGTAACATGGAAGTGAAGTTGCCTTATCGCACGGATTTGACGGACAAGCAATGGCAAATCATCAAAAAATTCATCCCGAAGCAAAAGCAGGGGCCG
>JAISZO010000201.1 GCA_031269105.1 Planctomycetaceae bacterium
CCGGTGAATCCGATTAACGACGGCGCTTCCTATTGCTGTGCCGTTTGGAATCCGGTTGCCGGATCGAATCAGGGGCGAGTCGGCTATCGCCGACGCGACGTTTCGGCGAAACGTCGCCTTATGTTGACAAATGTTTAACGAAAATTCCACTGATATATTACAAACAAAATTATTTTTAACGTAAAAATACTCATAAGAATTTTACATCAAAACGAATAAGAGGAAAACCGCCTGCCGCTCGTAATTTAACAAAAGTAACGATTTGGCGGATTTCTTGTGCGAAACAAAATAATGAACGCGGATTTGCCGATAAAAATTAAGATTTTTGGATTTATCCGCAAAAGAATTTTTCGCTAAAATTTGAGTCGTTTCCGGTTTTTAGGAATGTTTGAAACCGCTGAAAAATAAGGGCAAGGACGCTTTCATCGTTCATTATAAAAAGAGTTGAAAATGAAAAAACAAACGTTTCGCGTTGTAACGCGCGACAAAGAGGGCGATTTGAAAATTCGTGATTTTGATTCGGAGGAAGATTTGTTGCAACGTCATATTCAAATCGGAATCGACGATTGCAGTACGGACCTCAGTTTGCGGGGACGACCGGTATTTCGCGGATTAATCGGTCCGATGCCGGAGACGGGAAATATTGTGCGATACGAATCGCCGGAAGTATTTGAGGCGTTAACCAAAGAATGGAGCGCAATTAAGAAAAAACGACGAAGTCGAAAAATTCTTTGATAACAACAAACGCCGTTAGAAAAATCGGAATTTTTATTATCTCATCGCCAACCGCATAAAAAACGACAGAACACAATGGAAACAAACGGAGAAAAACAGGAGAAGAAAATCGTTTTGTTGAATTGTGTTCTGTCGGCTGAAAAGAATATCAAAATCCGTACGCAAGGCGGGGGAACAGGAAAAGAGGGAATGTACGGAGGAATGCAAAACCTGAACATCCTTTTCATCGTTCCTTCAACTCGTTCCTTCTAATTTGCGCCGATATTCATCCCGTTCACGACGCGTCGCTTCCAAATCGAACATCAAATATTTCATATCCAACCGCAGTTGAGAAAGAGCTTCTTGAATAAAACTCAATATTCTTCGGCGACGATCAATACTTTCTATCGCTCGTTCCATAGCGGGTTGAAAACATTGCTTGAACTCATCGGGAAGCGTTTCGATCAACGCCGAAAGTTCCGTCAATTCTGAGGATTGCACCATTTCGCCATAAGACGGCGAGACTTTTTGATATTCGCTCATAATTAATGTTCCAATTAGGGGGAAAAAGGATCAGTTCAAGGTTTTTGAAGAGTTATCGATAACTTGCACAAGGTGTGCCAAAACTCACAAAAACGCCAATTATACAAATTTTTTTATTTTAATCAAATTTTCCAATTATAACTTTGATTCAAAAATAAATAAAAAACAAATTTTATCGTAACTTGGTACAAATAAATAACTTACATGATATTGAAAATCGCGACTTGAAACAATTTATTTTCAAACCATGATGCTTTTTTGATTCATTGTTTGTCACTACGTTGCAAAAACTCAAACGGAATGAACTATATGCTTATTATACACATTTTTAGAAAAATTTTTAATATTTTTTCCCATTTTGGAATATTTTAAGCAAGTTTTTACATATTTTTACCGAAAGAGAATGATTGTTAAAAAGAAATAAAATAAAAAAAGTGTTATAATTTGGTAAATGAAAGTGATTTAGAAATCTCTGAACGCACTTTTTTCATCACGAAGTTTCCATAAAGGAAAATCTCAATACCTTTCCATTTTAACAACATCAAAAGAAATAACAGGCAAAATTTCTCAAGATAACAAATATTTTTCACAAAAGCTACAAACATCTATTTGCATTTTATTCCGAAATTTGTTATACTCGTTGTTTAAGTTGATTTCCAATGTTTTGTGAGTTCTACATTTGGCGAGCGTTGGAAAGCAACTGTCTGTGAAGTCAAGTTTTATACTGATGAGTTTTTCTGCAAAAGAAAAAAAGTGTTGAGAAATCGGAAAAACGCGTCGGCAATTTCCCCCTATATCCTGAATAATGGAGATTTGACAATGAAAAAAACGATGTTGATTTTTGCGGGATTTTTTATGACGGCGCTCATTTTGACCGGCTGTCCGCAGAAATCCCAAGACGAAAATGGAACGAAAGTCAGCGGTAAAGAAGAGACAACAGATAACGGAACTCCCGCTCAACCGAAAATTGACGCCGGATCGCCTGTTTGGGGCTGGGGCGGTTTGACAACGGACGACGTCGATGTTGAGCCGTCAATTCCGGTAATTGGTCCCGCTGAAGGCGTGAAAGCGGCGGAAGAAGAAGCGAAAACGGAAGAACCGGTTGTTGATCCGGCTCCTGCGGAAGAAACAAAATCGGAAGAACCGGTTGTTGATCCGGCTCCTGCGGAAGAAGCGAAATCGGAAGAACCGGCTACTCCGGCGCTAGCCCCTGAAACTAATAATCAAGGAACAAAGATGAGTATCACGAAAGCAGACTTCGGCGTTTTGCCCGAAACCGATCAAAAAATTGACGTTTACACGCTGACCAACGCGAACGGTGCGTCGATGCAAGTTATCAGTCTCGGCGGAATCGTTTACTCGCTAAATCTGCCGGACAAAGACGGCAATTTTGGTAATGTGTCGGCAAATCTGCAAACGCTCGAAGAGTATATGACGGTCAGCCCGAATTTCGGAACGCTGGTCGGACGTTACGGCAACCGTATCGGTGGCGCAAAGTATTCTATCGGCGATCAGGCAATCGATCAAACAGCGCACGCCAACGATAACGGTAATTTGTTGCACGGCGGAAAAAACGGATTCCACAAAGCCGTTTGGACAATTGAAGAATTGAAAGGCGATGATTTTGTCGGCTTGACGTTAAAATTAACCAGCGATGAAAATCATCAGGGCTTTCCCGGAACGGTCCATGTTGTTGTCATATACAAATTCAATAACAAAAACGAATTGGCGATTGATTATACCGCGACCGCCGACAAAGCCACGCCGATCAATCTGACACAACATACTTATTTCAATTTGAGCGCGTTCAAAACGCCGGCAATTCTCGACGAAATCGCGCAGATTAACGCCGATCAATTTATTCCGGTGGATGCGAATTTGATTCCGACCGGCGAAATTGCCGGCGTCGAAGGAACGCCGATGGATTTCCGCACGCCGACCGCGATTGGCGTAAGAATTGAACAAGTCGGCGACAATCCCAAAGGTTACGATCATTGTTACGTTCTGAATAAAAACGCGGAAAACGAATTGTCGCTTGCCGCAAAAGTTGTCGATCCAACAAGCGGAAGAACGATGGAAGTTTGGACAACCGAGCCGGGCGTTCAATTTTATACCGGTAATTTTTTAGATGGAAAATTAAAATCCGGCGACGTAACTTATGTGAAAAACGCGGCGTTTTGCTTGGAAACGCAGCATTATCCCGATTCGCCGAACAAGCCGGATTTTCCGAATACGATTTTGAAACCGGGCGAAACTTATCATACGACCACGATATTCAAATTCGGCGTTCAAAAATAACGCGTTTTTCATTTTTCCAAGAGAAGAAAATCGAAGCGCTTTTTGGGCAAGATTTATAGAATTGACATGATCAATTTCTTTTGTCGTATCAATTGCTGAATTTTGTCAAAAAAGCGTTTTACGCAATACTATTGCCAAATTTCATTAGATTTTTATCAAGAATCAGCAAATTATCAAATGCCAATCAATGAACGACCTTTCGCCGTAATTACCGGCGCGTCTTCCGGTCTCGGAAAATCTTATGCGCACCAACTCGCAGAACAAGGACATAATCTACTTCTCGTTGCCCGTCGCGGCGAGCTTTTGCGGCAAATCAAGACGGAAATCGAAGCGAAAAATTCCGTGCATGTCGAAATTGACGTCGCCGATCTTGCCGACGAACAACAAGCGATAAAATTAGCGGAGCGGATTCGTCAACTGCCGCGTATTGATTATCTGATCAATAACGCCGGATTTGGACTTCGTAATATGTTTCCCGACGTGATGATTGAAGAAGAAATCGCCATGATTCGCGTGCATTGCGAGGCAAGCGTGCGATTTTGTCAGGCGGCGCTTTTTCCGATGCGGAAACAAGGGCGCGGAAACATTATTAATGTCGCGTCGCTGGCGGCGTATTTAACCGGACCGGCGGCGGCGGAATATTGCGCGACGAAAGCGTTTTTGAGAAGTTTTTCGATTTCGCTGCAAGACGACGTGCGGCAACACGGCGTAAAAGTGCAGGCGCTTTGTCCGGGATTTGTTCACACGGGATTTCACGATTCCGAATCGATGAAAGGAAACGATCAAAAAAAATTCTTCCCGAAATTTCTATGGCTTAATTGCGACCGCGTTGTTCGCGATTCGTTGCGAGCCGTTCAAAAACGCCGAAGTCGCGTTGTCGCGATTCCGTCGTTGCGTTACAAACTGATTTTCGCGTTGAATAACATTCCGATTTTTTCAACGCTTGTTGCCGCGATTGTTCGGATGTTGTTCAAACAATAATATGCGGAAATCATTGATAGAGGGAAATAGAGTTATATTAAAAACCAAGTCAACATGAGGATAACAAAATGAAAAATCGGTTATTTGAGGGAATTACAATACTAATTCTGTCGTTTACAACCGTCGGCATTTATGGACAACAAGCTCCATCATTAGACAAGATCATAGAAGCAATAGAAAATACTAAAGATGAAATTCTTAACAGCGATTCTTTGTTCTTAACAATGTGAAAAAAAATGTTACGACGCGCTTCATTCCAAGTATAGCGGAGGCGATGTACCGATGAGTTGGGAATTAGCATGAAAAAACAATAATTTTTATGCAAAAAGATTATTTCATCCAACGAAATTACAAAAAGAAAATAAAGACATATTCACTTCAGAAGTCCCCTTTTATACTCTATTCGCTATCGGCGCGGCTGTTTTTAAACGACTGAAAATCCGGATTCAATCATGTTTTCATTCGCTTGTCGTATTTCGACCCTAAATTTCCCAAACAATTTTGTAACGCATTCTTAAAATCAACAAACTTTTCGTAATATCGAC
>JAISZO010000218.1 GCA_031269105.1 Planctomycetaceae bacterium
CGGTAAATTTGCGGGCGACGGGGCGTATGACAAATGGAAAGTTTATGAAACCATGTCGCAACGCGATATCACGCCGATCATTCCTCCTCGCAAAGACGCGAAAATTAAGCAGCACGGTAACAGCAAAGAACTGAAACTTGCCCGTGACGAAGCGATTCGCGGCACACGAAAACTGGGGCGTTCGGAATGGAAACGACAAGTCGGCTATCACCGCCGCTCATTGTCGGAAACGGCGATGTATCGCATGAAAACAATCTTCGGACAAAATTTGAAAAACAGAAACAAAGAATCGCAAGATACCGAAGTAAAAGTGAGATACAAAATCTTGAATCACTTCACAAAAAAAGGATTGCCGATTCTTGTGATAATTTAATTAGGAAACAAGACCACTTTAACCTGTTACTGAAAGGACAATACGTATGAAAACAACAACATTTACAATCGTTGCGACCGCGATTTTGGCAATGGCGACAATGTCGACATCGGCACAGAATCCGCGACCTCAACAAAACCGCGAACAGTTCAAGCCAAAGCTCTTCGCCGAGCTGCCGGAATGGTGTCACAACCCGGACGGTCTGACTGTTGATGAAAAGACCGGAAAAATTTATATGAACAATCCGAATTTCAACGGTCCGGCGGCGGGCGGTAAGAAAAAAGATTTTCCGGCAACTCTGAACGTTTTTGACAAAGACGGCAAATTGGAAAAATTGCTGGAATATCCGCCGCTCGAAGAAACCGGACAAA
Organism: Planctomycetaceae bacterium; assembly: GCA_031269105.1. Classification (GTDB taxonomy): domain Bacteria; phylum Planctomycetota; class Planctomycetia; order Pirellulales; family Thermoguttaceae; genus WRMR01. Next base: position 745 of record JAISZO010000218.1, read on the forward strand.
CCGGCGCAATGGGATTGGATTTCGGACCGGACGGCAACCTTTATGTTTGCGACAATCAATATTTTTACAACAAAGATCACAAGTCGCGGATTTTGAAAGTGGAAATGAAAGACGGCAAACCCACCGGAACCGTTACGCCGGTGGTGGTGGGATTGAAACTCGCCAACGCGATTCTATGGCATAACAACGAACTTTGGGTGACGGACTCGTGTCTTGATTTGGAAGGTTACTTTGGAATCGGCGGTCTCTGGCGTTTCAAAGGAGACGAAATTCTCAAACAAACCGAGCCGCTTAAAGTTCTTCCGAATGGTCGGGACAAACATCTTGTCGTGAAAGAAGCGGTCAAGAAAATTGGACGCGAAGACGCAACCGGCGCGGACGGCATGACGGTTGACGACAACGGCGTGATTTATTTCGGTAATTTCGGCGACGGCGTGATGTACGCGGTCACGGTAGAGGCGGATGATTCGATCAAATGCGTTAAAATTCTCGACGACGAGCGTTATCAATGTTGCGACGGGATTTTCTTTGATCCGGTTTCAAGATTGATTTTTATCAACGACTCGAAAGACAATGCGATTCGCGTTATCACCCTGATTCATGGAACGCCAATACATGTCCATAGTTGGGTGCTTTGGGAAAACGACGATACGGACGGCGCGGACGGTTTGCTGGATCAACCGTGCGAATGCGTGGTTGTGGACGGCAAAATGATTATCGCCAATTTCGATTACACATTTCCCGGTTTGAAAAATGTGAAATTCGACGCTCCGAACACCATGTCGGTCATTGATATTACGCCGCTGCAACGTAGCGTCCAACAAACCGGTCAACAGCCCGAACAACAGAGACGCCGTCGGGCAAACGCCGGAAGTGCGCAATAAACGTCTTTTCGCCGTTGAGAGAAATCGCGCGTTAAAATAAAGTCAAAGAAAATGATAAAAGTGCATTTGTCCCGACGTATTGTTACCGACATTCGGCGGGCAAATTGCATTACAAATGAATCCTCAAAATTTTCATCGCAATATTTTACATTCCGTTTTCTTCTTTAATTTCTTTGTCGTCTTCGTAAAATTTATTTTCAAAGAGCGTCGTCAATTCTTTTTGAAGAGATTCCGCGTTTTCACCGAGTACCGACAATGTGAGAACTTCGCCTTGCGCCGCGCCGAGCGAAAGAAGATTAAGAACGCTTCGGCAATCCGCCGTATAACCGCTGGATTTACGAGTAAGCGACGCGGAGCAATTTTTGTAGGATTCCAATTTTTTAAAAATCAATAACGCCACGCGAGTATGAATCCCCGCGCAGTTCGTCACTTCGAGGTCGCAAACAAGCGTCGTCCCGTCCGTACTCATATTGTTATTCCTTCGGTTTTCGGCACAAAAAAATTGTTATGCGCAAAATCCAAGACGTTTTTCAAATGCCGTAATCAATGAATTTGCAAAATTATACGTTCCGGTTATTTTCCGAAAGCGTTATCGTCCGCTTCTTGCAACAGTTGTTTCACATCGTCCTGATTTTTTGCTTGTTTCAAAAAACGGCAGAACGTTTCATCGCGTAACTGGCGCGTGATATGTTCCAAAGCCCGAAGGTGTTCGCCGGGGCGATCCGGCGGCGAAACCAAAAGGAAAAAAAGATAAACTTTTTCACAATCAAGACTGTCGAAATCAATTCCTGCGGAACTGATGGCGACCGTTCCGACCAATCGTTCCACGCTGGGGTGCTTGGTGTGAGGAACGGCAATTCCTCTTCCAATACCGGTTGAACCAAGTTCTTCGCGCCGAATAATGGCTTTGACAATCCCCTCGTATTCGTCTTCTTTCACTCCGCCTGCGTCGAGAAGAGACTGCGTCATTTCGCGGATAACGCCTTCTTTTGTGTCGGCATGAATTTCAGTTCGAATCGCGTCGATTAGGATAAAATCGGCAAATTTCATTTACCAAGCTCCTTTAGATATTTCAGTTGAGACAGACATAAAGTTAGTTGTATTTTAGTGATAACCGGTAACGCCAAAAAGCGACAAATTTTTATCGATGTTTTTTCTATCATTTCCAACCGTTTTTTGCGTTCCGGCGCAAAAAAGGGAATCACATGGCTTGTCATTCCCTTTTACCTCATATATTCTATTGTAAATCAGATGTTGGAAACTGGCAAGGACTTTTAACAAATTCCTCGACATTCTTCTTCCCGATATGAAAAAAAATTCAATTATTTCAGAAGAAGTTGGTAAATTATAAAATTTTCGAACAATAAATGGTGAAATATAGACAAATTCTTTCATTATGTTTATCATATTGCGCAAGGAAATAAAGAATTTTCATCTATTCAAAAATCATTTACGATACGGCGACCAAGCGGGAAATTCGGAATTTCCCTCAAAATTATTCGTCGGAGAATTATCGATTGTACCGGAAGTCTGTTGAATTGGCGAAGGATCGTAATAATTCGGGCGAGGCAGAATAGATTGATTGTGTAATATCGGCGGAATATTTCCCGACGAATTGGGCGGCGGTAAAGAATTTTCATCGAGCGAGCCGCCTTGTTGGTTGAAATTCGGTACGGATTCAGGATTTGTTCGCAACGGCGGCAGAGAATTGAAAGAATTTCCGTCACGACGATTGGAAGAATTTTCTCTTAACTGTTTGTGTAACGAATTATTTTCCTGACGCGTCAACTCAAGTTCATATTGCGCAATACTTAACGCCTGATCAAGTTGCAGGTTTTCCTGAATCAGCATCGCCTCGTCAACCTTCCGTTGGTAACGATTAGCGCATCCCGGCAACAAAATCAGCGTCAAAAAAATTGTCAATAAAAGAGGCGAAATCCGTTTCGTTCTCATTTTTTATACGTTAATTTTTATACGTTAATCTTTTTTCGTGGGCGGCGTAACCGACGCAATCACTTTGTCAATTAAATGATAATCGCGGGCTTCCTCCGCCGACATAAACCGGTCGCGATTCGTGTCGCGTTCGATCACGGACAAATCCTGACCGGTGTGTTTGACTAAAAGTTGATTCATTTTTTCTTTCGTTTTAGAAAATTCCTGCGCATGAATCAAAATTTCCTCCGCCGTTCCTTCCATTCCGGCAAGCGGCTGATGAATCATCACGCGGGAATTTGGCAACGCAAAACGTTTTCCGCTTGTTCCGGCAGTCAAAAGCATCGCGCCCATCGACGCGCATTGTCCAATGCAATATGTTGCCACATCGCAACTTATGTATTGCATCGTATCGTAAATCGCCAACCCTGCCGTCACGCTTCCGCCCGGCGAATTGATGTACAAATGCACGTCGGCGCTCGGGTCGTCGGAGTGAAGAAACAAAAATTGAGCGACAATCGCATTTGCCACGTTGTCGTCAATTTGCGTCCCCAAAAAAATAATGCGGTCTTTAAGTAAACGGCTATAAATGTCCATCGCCCGTTCTTCCCGCCCGTTTTTTTCAATCACATAAGGAATCAAAGTCATTTCGCTTTTATCTATTTTAATGTTGAATTATTTTTTATTTGTATTTGTGACAAGTTCTGTATTCTATCTATTCCGCGTTTTCGTCCGGCGTTACCGCTTGTTTTTTCAAAATGTCGTCCACAACGCCGTATGCTTTGGCGTCGTCAGCGCTTAAATAATAGTCGCGATCGGTATCTTGCGCGATTTGTTCGGGCGTTTTGCCGGTGTGCTGCGCCAAAATTTCATTGAGCATTGCGCGGTCTTTTAAAATTTGGTCTGCTTGAATTTGAATGTCGGAAACCTGACCGCTAACGCCGCCCCAGGGTTGATGAATCATCACTTTCGCGTGCGTGAGCGCGTAACGTTTTCCTTTAGTGCCGCCGGCAAGCAAAATTGCTCCGCCGCTTGCCGCCATTCCAACGCAATAAGTTGCCACCGGACAACTTAAAATTTGCATCGTGTCGTAAATCGCCAACGTTGCCGTCACGCTTCCGCCGGGAGAATTGATATAAAAATGAATATCTTTCCGCCGGTTTTCGCTTTGCAAATAAAGCAATTTCATCACCAATTCATTCGCGTTACCGGTTTCAATCGCTCCCTGTAGAAAAATAATGCGATTTTCAAGCAACAAATCGCCCAACGTCATTGAACGTTGACGCTGATAATCGTGATAACTGTTTTGCGAATCCATAAACGTTGGTTTAATAATTTCGTGAGGATACATGTCAATTTTTATCCTGAATGGTTGTCAAATTGGAAAACTTTGAATGTTTATATTTTGCGTATTTTACTCACATTTCCAAAATGAAAGAGTAACAAATTTGAAACAACAGTATTATCACCGATTTTGAAGAAAACATCAAGGTCACTTTGTGGAATTTTTCGGGCAAGTTTTAAAATGGAATGCAAAATTTACTGACGAGAACTTCTAAAAACGTAATAGATCAGTGGAATTTTCGTTAAACATTTGTCACCATAAGGTAGGCGACGTCTCGCCGAAACGTCGCGTCGGCAATAGCCGACTTGCCCCTGATTTCCAGCAACCGGATTCCAAACTGCACGGCAATACGAAGCGCCGTCGTTAATTTGATTCACCGGAACCTTACGGCGCCCAACCGTGGGTGAAAGCCCTTCGGCGAAAGGTTGGCTACCTTGTCTTTTTCAACCATAAAAAATTCCACGGATATATTACTCAATGTTTTTTACAAAAAAACAAAAATTCGACGGAATCATTTCGTTATCTATTTTTCGTTGGGATCTCCGTAAAACTGCTTTAACGTCATTGCCGGCGACGTTTGTATTCTTGCGGCTTTGCCAAGTTCAAAGGTAAATTTGTTTTTCTTCTTGACAATATCAACCTCTAACGGCGATTTATCAGGATTCGCGTATTGAACGTCAACCAGCGAAACGTCCCAGATTTTTCCGTTTTGAATTTCCTTGTCGGTCTTTGTTACAAGGAGTTTATATTTTCCTGCGGGAACGCCGCGATGTTTTCCGTGCGAGTACATTTCAACGCTTCCGGTTGAAGCGGTCGCGCCCGCAAACGTAAACCTAAGCGTTGTATCTTCGGGAATCAGCGCAACGCTTGCTCCTTCCAACGGAACGCCTTCTTGCGTCAGCGTAATAACGCAAGGATAAAGCGGCGGCATTCCTTTCGGTAACGATTGACCGCAACCGGCAAAACTCAACGCCGTTAATAAAACGACCAAATGTAAAGTGTTTTTACATAACATAATTTTTTTCTCCGATGTTTGCGAGTAAAATGAATAGGAATAGGAATCGCAGAAAAATTCTTGATTATTTCGGAATTTGGATATTAACAGGTTGGTCAATATAAAGGTAGGCAACGTTTCGGCGAAACGTCATCTACCTTTTGATTTTTGACATAAACAATTATCCTCCGCCAAAATGTGAAATAATCCGGAAAAGTTCTGTGATCCATGACAAAAAATAAAATCAGGAATCCCTAAAAAAATCGGTTTTCATCGAACAATAATTTTTAGAGATTCCCGTCAACAATGCGGTAATTACGGTTGCGTATTTGACTCGCCGCCGTTAATACTTCCCAACGCGCCCCAGATTCCAAAGGGCGACGCGCCGCGTCGTTTGCTTGGCGCGCCTGCAACGTCTGCGGTTGCCGCCGTGTAACCGGAAGAGAGATTATTGATCGTATCGCTGATAAAGCTCACCGAACCGTCTCCCCGAACAACGTTCACGCCGCCGGTATGATAGGAGGTCGCCGACAACAAAAGTCCGTTGCTGCCATTGCTGGCTTCGCCGTTTATACACGACGGTCCGTTCGGCGGAGTAATGGTATAGAAACGGGTTGATAAAGGTCTTTCAACAAAAGCGGCGTTACCCCGGTTTGTCATATAATCATTGGATCCCATTTTTGTTGCCGTGGCGACAGTGTAACGGTTTCCGCTGACAATATATTGATTACCGGTAGTAATAGACATGACTGTTGACAATGGCGTCGACATGTAACCGCCGCTGCCTTCGTCGCCCCAACCGCCGAGTACATTTGCCAAAAGACCGCCCTGAACCCGATTCATTACCTTTTCGTCGGAGATTCCCCGCTCGCTTAGAAAAATGGTATTACTCAGACCATCGCTTACAGAAGCAAACGAATGACTTTGCGAAAGACTTTTTGTTCCTTTAAGAATAAAACGGAACGGCGACCGCCAGTAACTCTGCGAGAAAAGTTCGCCCCCGTTCACGTAGGGTTGCGCGCCGTTAAAGGGAACATGATCCGCGCCGGAAAATATATAATTTGTCAAAGTCCGCGTATGCGACCCCCAACTTGGAGTCGCTCCGGGATTGGTGGCATTGTTTCCGTAGGGATAAGAGATATCGTTTCCGATAGCGTCCGAAGGACACAGCAATCCGTTGATTGGATCAAGAAAACACAACGGATTACCATAAGCCGCCCAGTCTGAACAGTCGCCGTCGAATCGATAGTTCGTCGCGGCGTATTGTTCAAACCGCGCCGTCTGTTCGATAAACGGCAACAACGGACCAAACGGGGAAAGCCGAAAAGTGTAATCGGAATTGGGATCGGCGGGATTTGCCTGTCGGTCGTGAAACCCGTAAGGCGGGATCACATTGTGCGCGTCGTGAAACGTGTGAACCGCAATCCCAATCTGCTTGAGATGATTGGTACACTGCATTCGCCGTGCCGCTTCGCGCGCCGCCTGAACTGCCGGCAAAAGCAACGCGATTAACACTCCGATAATCGCAATCACGACAAGCAGTTCGACAAGCGTAAACGCTTTGCGAACAGAAGATTGTTTTCCAAATCGGGCAGGTCTGTTTCCCAAACGGGTAGAAGCGTCCGCAATCATACGGACAATAAAGCTCGCAATAACGCGGGCAAAAAAGAGGATTACAGTACGTAAAACACGGCTTGTTAGCCATATTACGTACCCCCCCCCCCCCGATACATTCTGCCGAAGTTCAAGAAAATCAAACGCTTCGTTCAACTTTTTCATAGTCGAAACTCCTTCTAAACTTTTAAGTTTTTTTGAAATTGACGAGCAAAAATC
>JAISZO010000433.1 GCA_031269105.1 Planctomycetaceae bacterium
CCCCCCCCCCCCGATACATTCTGCCGAAGTTCAAGAAAATCAAACGCTTTGTTCAACTTTTTCATAGTCGAAACTCCTTCTAAACTTTTAAGGTTTTTTGAAACTAAAACGACAAAAATCACTGTGACATTTGTCAGTTCAGTAAAGTGTATTAATCTTTATTATGAACAAATAATCCGCGACGTCAATACGAATTGTCGGAAAATTGAAATTTTTTTGAAAATATTTTTTCACCACGAAGAAACGAAGAATCGCGAAGAGGTTCACGAAGGATTTTTCAAGTGGGGCAAATGATTATTTTCAATCACAAAGTGAAAAACTCCGCTTGCGAAACTTTTAGCTTTTCATTTCTAACTTTTAACTCTCCCCAACCTTATTTCTACCTCATTCTTTTTCTTCTATCTCGTCCTGTTTGGATGCAACCGGCGAATTAAAGACCATATACAAGACCCGCAAAACAAGAAGCGACATAATCATCGCTCCAATAACGCCGCCAATAACAACAGTCGCTAACGGACGTTGGACTTCGGAACCAACGCCGGTACTTAACGCCATCGGAAGAAAACCAAGACTCGCCACCAACGTCGTCATCAACACCGGACGCAACCGCGTCATCGCCGCCTGCGTGACCGATTCCTCCAGCCCCATTCCTTTTTCGCGGAGTTGCCGGATGTACGAAACAAGAATCATATCGTCCAGCACCGCCACGCCCGACATCGCAATAAATCCAACCGCCGCCGAAATCGAAAACGGCATGTCCCGCAACCATAACGCGACAATTCCGCCAACCCATGCAAACGGCAGTCCGGTAAAAACTCGCATCGCGTCAATCAAATTATGATAAGTCAAATACAACAGTCCGAAAATCAACAACAGCGTCAACGGCACGACAATCATCAAACGCCTTTGCGCGCTTTCCATGTTTTCAAATTGTCCGCCGTATTCCACGCGATACCGCGCCGACGGCATTGTTACCTGTTCCGTAATTTTCGTCTGCGCTTCTTTGACAAAACCGCCAAGATCGCGTCCCCGTACATTGGCGGAAATTGTAATCCGCCGTTGTCCCCATTCGCGCGAAATTGTCGACGCCCCTTCAATCACTTCGATTGTCGTCAGTCGTCCTAACGGAATTTGTTCGCCGCTGGGTAATAACACCGGTATTTCCGCAAGCATCTTGGGATCGTCGCGGTATTTCTCCGGCAACCGGACGACCAGCGGAAAACGCGGCTCGCCTTCAATAATTTCTCCGACAGATTTACCGCCAATGGATTCGACAAGTTCTAACACCTCGTTTACCGGAACGCCGTATCTCGCGAGTTGATCCCGACGCACCTGAATTTGCAGCATCGGTTGTCCCGTGATTTGTTCGACGGAAACGTCGGCGGCGCCGGCGATCTCGTTTAATATGCTTTCAATTTCTCCCGCTTTGGAAACGAGAAGATCAAAATCGTCGCCAAAGAGTTTCACGGCAACGTCGGCGCGGATTCCCGACGCCAACTCATTGATTCTCATATCAATCGGCTGCGAATATCCGAGCCGCTGTCCGGGCAAGTCTCGCAGCGTTTTATCAATCGCTTCCGTCAGTTCCGCCTGTGTTTTCGCTTTTTTCCATTGTTCGCGCGGTTTCAGCGACAAATAAATATCGGTCAATTCCAACCCCATCGGGTCCGTGCTGACTTCTGCCGAACCGATCCGGCTCCAAACGTCTTTAATTTCGTCGGGAAAATACTGAAGCAATGTCCGCTCTATTTCCGTGTTGTACCGGATGGATTCGTTAATATCCGTTCCGGCGGGACGAACAACGCCGACGACAATCGAACCTTCAGACAACTTCGGCAAAAACTCCGAACCAAGATGCGGGGCAATCATTCCAAACGCGACAATTAACACGCACGCGGCAAAACCAAGAATCGCCAATTTATGATGCAGAGCAAATTTCAAAACCGGATAGTGAAGCGTTTGAATAATTCGCATTAAAAGCGGTTCGCGTTCCTGAACCTTGTGCGGCAAAAAAAGACTTGCCAGAACCGGCATCAGCGTCAGCGATAAAATCATGGAACCAAGCAGCGCGAAAATGACGGTCAAAACCATCGGGCGAAACATTTTGCCTTCAACGCCTTCGAGCGTCAGAATCGGCAAGTAAACAATCATAATAATCAGTTCGCCGAACATCGTCGGTTTGCGGACTTCCACCGCAGCGTCGCGGATAATTTTTAACCGCGATTGTCCGCCCGAATGTTCCGATAATTTTCTCGTGCAATTCTCGATCATCACAACCGAACTATCGACAACCATTCCAAAGTCAATCGCGCCGAGACTCAATAAACTGGCGGCGATTCCAAATTTATACATACCGGTAAACGCAAAGAGCATCGAAAGCGGAATCACCAACGCAACAATCAACGCCGCGCGGATGTTTCCTAAAAACGCGAACAAAACCGCAATGACCAGCAAGCCGCCGTCAAAAAGATTTTTTCGCACCGTGTCGATTACGAAATCGACAAGTTCCGTGCGATCGTAAACCGTTTTAATTTGAATATTGGCGGGAAGACCGGATTCGACCGATTGAAGTTTTTGTTTCAACGCCGCCGTGACTTTATGACTGTTTTCTCCCATCAACATAAAGCCGATTCCCATCACCACTTCGCCCTGACCGTTGGCTGTTACCGCGCCGCGCCGGATTTCATGACCGATCACCACTTCGCCGACGTCGGAAACGCGAACCGGAACGCCGTTTTCTGCGGCGATAACGATTTGGCGGATTTGCTCGATGTTTTTTGTCTGTCCGACGCCTTGCACAAAGAGCGTTCCGCCGGGTCTGTTGATATTTCCGCCGCCGCTGTTTTTATTATTATTTTCTACAGCATCGATCACCTGATCGTAAGTTAAACGATATTTTGATAATTTATCGGGATCGACATGAATCTGATATTGTTTCACAAAACCGCCCCACGTATTGATTTCGGCGGTTCCCGGCACGGTGCGCATGATCGGTTTGATTTGCCAGTCGTGAACGGTGCGCGGTTCCGTGTTATCGTTCACTTGACCAACGACGAGATAATTGAACACTTCGCCAAGTCCTGTGGCAACCGGTCCCATCTGCGGACGTTCAATGCCGTCGGGAAGTTCAACGCTTCCCAGCCGTTCATTAAGAAGCTGCCGCGCAAAATAAATACTGACGCTGTCGTCAAAAACGGCGACCACTTGAGAAAATCCGAATTTTGAAACGCTTCGCAATTCCGTCAGTCCTTGCAATCCGCTGATTGCCTGTTCGATGGGAAACGTGATTTGACGTTCAATTTCTTCGGGACCAAACGCCGGCGCAACCGTATTGATTTGAACCTGAATCGGAGTCGTGTCGGGAAACGCGTCAATATCAAGCCGCTGCAACGCAAAAAAACCAGCCAACGCCGCCGCAAGAACGCTTAAAATTACGAGAAAACGATGATGTAATGAAAAATCAATAATTTTATTGAGAAAGTCCATGATAAAAATTTGAGGTTAGGACAAAATAACAAAAGCCGAAAATGCCGTAAACGTAATGAATGGGGGAATGACCGGAAAATTCACGCCGTTAAAAAACCGCATTTTCTCTCGGATCGTTTCATTTCGTTACGTTTTCCGGCTCTTGCTATTTCATCTTGTTTAATGTTTTTCCGCAATAGGCGGTTTTTTTCCGTATTGCGCTTCATATTGCGCAATAAATTTTTCTTTACGCGACGAGTCGCAAAGAAAACATTGCGTTTCGGCACGATTATGCTCTTTGCACCAATCGCCGTTCTTTTTATAGTCTTCGGCGACTTTCGGATTGCAAAGCGCGCAAACGGCTTCCGGGACTTCGTGTTCAATACACCACCCGTCAACCTCGTGAGCGGCAGGGAGCGCCGCACCAGACGCTTCCGGTGCGGCGGTATTCATCTTGCCGCAACCGACTGCCAGCAAGACAAACAGGGAAAGGACAAACAAAGTTTTCTTCATTTGTAAACTCCTTCAATAGTTAAAGTGAAACAAACAACGGCATACAACAACCGCCCTATTAACAAACGCAGAACGCAAAGAGCAAAACGTAAAATAAAAATATTCCGCATTTTGCACTCTACGCTATTCTTTTAATCTTCCGCGCAACAACCTGCTCCGAGATTGCCGCGAAGAAGATGAGCCAGCAAAACGTTGCTTCCTTTGACGGCGATCACTTCGCCGGGAAGAACGCCCGCCAGTATTTCAACGTCGCGTCCTTTTTTCGCTCCTAAACGAACCTGACGCACATGAAAAAATTTATAAGAATTTTCTTCAAACCAACGCTTATCGCGAACAAAAACGTAATAAGCGTCCGGCGTTGCTTGAACGGCTTCTTGCGGAACAACAATCGCGTTTGGTTCTTCGCGAAGAATAATTTGAACGGAACCGTAAGCGTTATTAAACAATTGTTTTTCGGGATTTTTCAACTCCGCCCGAACCTGAAGCGTTCTCGTTTGCGGATCAAGCGACGGATTGATCCATGAAATTTTGCCGTTGATTTTTTGTCCGCCGTTATCCGGTGAAAAAATAACCGGCAAATTCAACCGAACATTTTTGGCGTCTTCCTGACGGACGGCGAGAATAAGCCAAATTTTGCTCGGATCGCTTATCGTGAAAAGAGGTTTTGAGACTTCCACAACGTTACCGGCGACAATATCCATCGACGTTAAAACGCCGTCAAAAGGAGCGCGGATCGGAATCAAATTCGCCGTTTTAATTTCCGTCGGCAACGAATCGACAACGTTTTTGGGGACGCCGAGAAAACGCAATTGTTCCGCGAGTCGCTGCGGATCGTTTGCGTCGAGATTCTCGGGAATTTCAAAACCGAGATTTTCCAAAACCTGACGCGACGAAATTAAAGCGACTTCCGTTTCCCGTAACGCCGTTTCCGCTTCCGCAAAATTTTTGCCCGGAACCGCGCCGGAGGCAACAATCGGTTGTAACCGCTCTACCGTTTTTTTCCTCAATTGACGCTGAACAAGTTGCTGCATCAGTTCCGATTTGAGTAATCCGATTTGCGAAGAATCAATCAACGCGAGAATCTCATTTTTTTTCACGTCGTCGCCGACCGTTTTAAACACAAACGAGACTGTTCCGGCAACTTTTGAAGAAAGAACGCCGACATAGTTCGGATTGAATTTTAATTCGCCGTTTGCCGTAATTGTATCCGTTACCGCCGATTCGCCGACAACGTCCACCGTAATCCCCGCCTTGTTCGCGCTTTCGATGGAGGTGAATTGCACGCGATGCGTGCAAAGCGTATCGCGGCTGTTGTTTTCCGGTCGATCTACCAGAGCAATCGCCTGTACGGTATCAAATTTGGGAAGTTGCGGCGGTTGATTGGTTTGCGAAAGTTCCAGGTGATGTAAAACGCATTCCGCAACGCCGTGTTCATTACAAAAACCGAACTCTTTGTCTTTGGGCAGCAAATCCGGTTGGCATTCAAGACACTGCGATTCCGGCACAAGATGAGACGTACACCAATCGTCGGAAGTATTTTGCGACATCCCTAAAATTTCGGACGCTTTCGGCATTTTCCATCCGGTATGATGACCCCAAAGCATAACGCCGCCAAGCATCGTAAAAATAAGCGCATTGGGAATCGCCTGAAAAAACGTTTTTCGCAAAGAACGTTTAAACGAAACCGTTTCCAATGAATGTTGCGTTGTCGTGATCGACATAATAAACTCCTATCGTAATATCTATTTATTGTTTTAGACAAAATGAAATCGAAGTATCTGTTACCGGCTTTTTCATCTTTGTTGAGGCGCCGCCAATGCGCAAATTATCACGAAATATTTATAGTATGTCTTCGTAATACTTTAATTCGCGAACAACGCGTAGCGCGGCTAAAACAAATTTTTAGGAATTTTTGCCGAAAAAACAGAATTTTATTTCTATCAAATCAAGAAAACTGATTGAAGCAGATGCAAACGTACCGATAGCCGACACGTTGATTCATTCCTGGAAAACGCCGTAAAATCCGGCATATTGATCGTTTGAAAAGGAAGAACGACAAACGAAAGAACTTGAGCGAACAACCAATCGTTCGTTTGACTTTGCTCTTTTTCATTCAGCACATAATTTACCGACGCAAAAGAGACGTCGATTTTTACGCAAGTAAACTCCGTCCCGCAATTTTTTTCAATATTTGGGAGAGTCGAAATCGATACGTTTTCGATTTCAGTATTTTTATCGCAATCGCCGCAAGCGTTTTTTGCGGAAACAGAATATTCTTTTTGCGTTGCGAAACGATTAAGATATTTCGCAAAATCGCGGCAATCTATGCAAACTCCATAACCATCCGAACAAAAACAAAGCGATAATTGCGGCGCAACAAGAACTGGCAAAAGCGCCGCCAACAGCAATTGGCAGATCAATCGTTTTCTTGTTGTCGTTTGCAATAATCGCATCGGAATCATCCGTATGTTAATGAAATCGCGTTAAAACAATCTATATTATCGTAAAATTTTTCGATAATCGTTAATAATAACGATTATTATTGACGCACAGTAAAAATTTTCCAAATCCATTGGAAAAACAATTTTCGATAACCGCGTTTTTACAGTCCTAAATAGTTTAATGGCTAATTTACGCTCAATCCGTTAGGATCAAAATCAACAATATTGACGCGCCGACCGTTTCGATCAAATTGAACGTAACCTTCAGTCAATGCGAAAAGTGTAAAATCAGAACCCACGCCGATTCCTCTGCCCGCGTGAAATTTTGTCCCGACCTGACGCACAATAATATTGCCGGGAATCACTTTTTCTCCGCCAAATTTTTTCACGCCGCGCCGCTGACCGTTAGAATCGCGCCCGTTACGGCTGGAACCTTGACCTTTTTTATGAGCCATTTGAACCTCGTATTTATCTTAACTTTTTGATATCGTTTATGTTGTATCAAAATTTCTCTATTTATTTTTCGTTGCGGAATATAAAAAATACTACCCGCACAATTAACAGATTCATTATTTTAACGGTAAATCCATTCGTGGTCAACGGGGGCTTTCGTATCGAATTGAATTTCTCGCTGAAGAAAATACTCTGCGGCGCCCGGTATCCAAAAATTAAGTTTTAACGTTTTACGAGTCATTGTATAGCCCGTTCCGACAACGCCTTGCTGTTGCGTTGGTTCATCATGCGTCCATTTATACGCATTAGAAAGTCCTGAAACAAAAATCGAAAAATTTTTAATTTCTGGAACAATATCTGCCCACATCGCGATTCCCCAAACAGTTTCTCTCTGTTTGATTTTTTTGTCTATCATCGTTACCGTCGTTTCAAACTCGCGATTGGGGTCTTCTTGCTCAATAATTTTGGGAATGGCAAGCGGAATAATTTGGTCAAGTTTATAATATTGCGTTGTATAATTATTCTTCTTGGAAAATTCCAGTTGATTCGTAGCCAGAACAAACTGCGGCGTAAAAGTAAATACGGCTTCATCGGGAATCACTTCAAAAATTGCGGGAGAAATCTCTTTTGTTTTGATTGACGAACCAAATTCGACGCCTAAATCCGGCAAATCGCCTCTCGAAAATTTTCCCAAATGAACCTGCTTGATTTTTTCGATTTGCTCGCTCGTCACATGAAATGCGGACGAATCGGCATTTTGTTGCAAATCCTTTAATTTATCCAGCGTTTCATCGGACCATTTTTTATTTGTCACATTATAAATCAAATAGAGAATAGGAGTCTTAACGATTTTCCCGTCTTTGGGTAAATCAACAACAATAATTCGCGGAATTTTAAACTGAAATTCAAGGCAAGTAATTGACGTACTTTTTTCATATTTGTGATGAAGTTTTTCTTTTGCATTATCGTCATAGAGAAAACGCTTGGCGTCTTGGGGAAATTCTTTTGCCCAATTGTATTCTTCGCCAACAGTCGTTACTTCAAAGACATCGCGTTTTCCTAGGATTTCAGAAATTTTCGCGTCGTTACCAATAACTTTTGAGGCAAGATTAATCGGATCGACATAATCGTCTCTGCTTTCAAGAATTTGTATATCCGGCTTAATTGTTTTCATCACGCCCGAAGCCAAATCTCTTGTATTTTCTTGAGCTTGCGTCAATTCCTGAAGAAAAAATATTCTACTGAAAATAAAAATTACAGCACAAATAAAAAAAAGTGCGTATTTCAAAAAGCGTTTTGCGTCAACATTCGTTTTGATATTCATATCAATTTCCTCAAGAGAAGCGGTCAAAATCGTATTTTTGTTTTTGACAAGCGGTTTGCCTGTACTCGCAAACTATCAAATTATAGTATAATCCCTATTTTACGGTCGCGTCAATAAATAAATTGGAAAAACGTCAATTTTATTTCAATTTGCGAATAAAAAAATAAAAACGCCTTCACACATAATTACAAATATGAATAAAAATTATATTTTAGGAACAGATGAAGCGGGATATGGTCCTAATTTAGGACCGCTCGTTATTGGTTGTACGCTTTGGGAAATCATTTGTGATAAAACAGACAAAATAGATATTTTATCTGAATTAGAAAATCGTTTATCAGAAATCATTGCATCGACTCCGGCAGAATTGAAAAAATGCAATAAAATTCTTGTTGTCGGCGATTCTAAAAAATTATGTCAATCGGGCAACATTCATACGTTGCTCGAAACATTGATTCCCGTTTTTCAAATCATTAATAAGCCCGTTAAAAATTATTTAGAATTGCTAAAAGTTGTTGCAAGCGAAGACGTCCGCGAAATTTTAAATTCTAAAAGTCAATTTTTTGTTTGTGAAAATCAATCGCAATTTGACGTTTCGGCGCTTGAAAAAAATGTCGAAAAAATCAAAAATGCGTTTCTTCAAACAGAAATTTTTTTGAAAAATGTTACAGCAAGAATGATTTCACCGAAAATTTTCAATGAATTACTTGAATCTTTAGCAAACAAATCGACTTTATTAACTCACGTGACGCTGACGCTTATTCTCTCTGTTCTTGAAACGTTGCCGGAGGCGTGGGTCACAATTCTTTGCGACAAACACGGCGGCAGAAATCGTTATGCCGACGTGCTTTATCATTTTTTCCCCGATTGTGGCGCAATAGAAATTATTACTGAAGGAACGCCTCTCAGCGTTTATCGTTTCCAATACTCGAATAAAAAGATCGAAATTCGTTTTCAATCCAAAGCCGATTCTCACATTCCCGCCGCGCTTGCATCGATGACCGCAAAACTGTTGCGCGAGCTTGCTATGCAACAATTTAATCTTTTTTGGCAAAAACATTTACCAAATTTGAAACCAACGGCGGGTTATCCGGTTGATGCAGTTCGGTTTTTTGCGCAAATTGAGAAAATTAGTCAAAATATTAAAATTCCCAAAAA
>JAISZO010000032.1 GCA_031269105.1 Planctomycetaceae bacterium
CCATCGGATTGGAATTGCGAGTTCAAATTAATCGCACCACACAAAACAACCGTCGAAGGTCAACTCAAAGACGGAAAACTCATCAACCTAAAAGTTACACCAAAAGAACGTGAAAAAGATATCCGCGTTTTGTTGAAAAATTGATGAGATTGTTTAATACAAAATGAGGTTAATATACTCCTCATACTTGAAAATTCGGTTTTTGTAGGGACGCAATGCATTGCGTCTCTACGCCGCTTTTTGTCCACGAATAAACACAGATTTTCACAAAAAAATAAGAAAAAATTTCGTGTTCTTTCGTGATTTTCGTGTTCAAAACAATAAAAACAAAAGCTGTATTTTGAAGTAAAAAAACTCTATTACAAATTTTGTCTGTTTCGTTATTTCACTTGTTTTGTATTTTCAAAATAAAATTCGTAATATTATTGTTGAAAACACCGCTGAAATAACACAATATCTGTTTCTTAAAAATCGCATACTTCAAAACAATGATTGACGGGCAATTTTTTGTATAGATACCATGAGTTTTTTGACCTTATAAAAATTCACCCTTAACCAATCGCGCTACAAAATGAAAACGAACTCGATTTCCCGTCGTCATTTTTTTTATAAAACAGCCGGTTACGGAATGACCGGCGGGCTTTTGACTAATCTTGCGGGCGAACAACTCAATCACCAAACAGTATTCGCAGACGAAACCTCGCAAACTAAAACCTCCGGCGCACGAACCGGAAACCTGATTGGAGTCTCAACTTATTCCTTCTGGCATTTTCTCGAAGAAAAAGTTCCCATCGAAAAATGTATCAACCTCGCCGCGAAGTTTGGCTTCGACGCCGTCGAAATCCTCGAAGTCCAAATGATAAACAAAGACCTAAAAACTATCGCCGCAATCAAACGCCAAACCTCGTCTCTTGGATTATTTCTCTGCGGACTCTCCACGCATCAGACTTTCCTTACGCCGGACAAAAAAATCCGGCAGGAAAATATTGACAAAACCAGACAAAGTATCGAACTTGCCCATAACTTGGGAATACCGACAATCCGCGTCAACACCGGTCGATGGGGAACGTCAAAAGATTTTGACGAACTTATGAAAAATCGCGGAATCGAACCGCCATTGGCGGGATACAAAGACGAAGACGGGTTTCCGTGGGTTATTGAATCGTTTCAAAAACTTGTGCCGTTTGCTGAAGAAGCGGGTGTTGTGATGGGGCTTGAAAATCATTGGGGGCTTGGCAGTACGCCGGCGGGCGTTTTGAAAATCGTCAACGCAGTCGATTCGCCGTACTTGCAAGTAACAGCCGATACCGGTAATTTTCTTGAAAATTATTACGAAAAATTTGAGAAACTTATTCCCCAAACGATTCTTGTTCAGGCAAAAACATATTACGGCGGCGGAAAATGGTACTCGCTTGAAATTGACTACGATAAAATCGCCGCAATTTTGCAAAAATATAACTATCGCGGTTTCATCTCTCTCGAATTTGAAGGAAACGAAAACCCCGAAATTGCCGTCCCCAAAAGTCTGGCAATGCTAAGATCAAAATTCAAATTCAAAACGTAAAAAAGAAATGTACTTTGATCTGCTGTAAATTGAACGGAATTTACGCAAAGCAAAAAATAAAACAGAAGAAACAGAAGCCCGGAGCGGTAGCGACGGGAAATAGGAAAACAGACAAAATAAAAAATCCTTCGCTACCGTTCGTGGCTAATGTTAATATTCTCTTAAAAAATGATTGGAAAGCGTCATTGTTCTCCGGTCATTTTTGAAATTTTGAATCGTTACAAAACATGAATATTGTCAATACCGAGCGGCTGTTACAAAGCGGTCGCTGAAAGCGGTTTTTCTTCTTTGGACTTTTTGTCCGTTTCGGTTTTTCGCGGCAGATCGGCTTTCGGAATATTATCATTTCGTCCCGACGGCGCCGCGGTAACGTCAAGAGTTGTTCCAACCGGTAAAACCGTAATTTCAGGTTCTTCATTCTTTTTTACCGAAACATGATGGATTTCATGAATCAAACCGGCGGCAGGATCAATCCGATCCAACGATCCGCCAGTCGTCGCCAACGTGATATATTTGATTCCGTCCTTTTCATTGTAAGTCATACGGTGAATATGACCGGCGAAAACGGCTTTCACTTTTCCCGTTTCAACAAAGAGCTTATGAACTTTGTCCCAATCGTTACCGTAATTTTCTCCCAACCAACGCGGATGATGTTGGAAAACAAAGATACCTTCCGCGTCTTTCGCTTTGTTCAAGATCGATTTGAGCCAATCAAATTGAGTCCCGCTCATCGTCTGACATTCCGGTTTATTAAAACTTTTTTCCTCCGTTTCCGGGTTTCCTTCGTCTGTGTTGAGGACAATAAACCAATAATTTTTGTGCTCAAACGCATACCAAAGCGGTCCGAAATGTTCTTCGTATTCTTTTTCGTGTTGTTTTTTCGGCAACTCTTTGGCAAAACGTCCGGCGTAAAGATCATGATTGCCCGGAGCGGGAAACCAGGGACATTTCAGTCCGTTCATAACCGCCTTATATTCTTTCATTTGCTCAAGCCATTGTTCCGTCGCGTTGTAACCCTGAACCATATCGCCGATATTCATCACAAAATCGGGAGCGAGACGGTTCGCGTCAACGACGGCGTCTTTGAGAATCGAAATTTCCTCCGGTTTCCCTGTCGTTCGGTCGCCGAAGATAAGGAACGTAAAGGAAGGATCAACCTGCGGAACTGTTAGCGTCGCATGACTGTTACGCGACGTTTCAACAGATTGATTTGATTGGGCAAATAAGAGAGACGGTAAAAGGAATATCATTCCTAAAATAACCGCCGTTTTCCAATTCGATTTGACATGACCATTTTTTGACAATTTTATTGTTCTTGTCATTGGTAAAAACCTTTCATTGTTGAAGTAACAATATTGAAGTAACATGGTTGACAAAATCGCCTTGTTTCATTGAAAAAATCAGGGAATTTGAAATTTCAACGAGTTAATCAGGCAATCATGTCAATAAAAGCTAACGTTAAAAAATACTATTCCGCCGGAACAAGGTCGTTACTAATCCGACCTTTCGACTCCAATTCAAAATCAAATTTTTGCGTCCGTTGTTCTTTTGAGGAAAGAACCGTGCGCACTAATTCGGTTTTACGATTGTATCGATCTGGAACGCGTTCTTTACCGCGTCCGAGATTTTCTTTCGGAATTTTATCGCGAAATTCGACGCCGCCGCGAGCAGTCCAAATTTGAACCCGTTTATTTCCGGCTTCGACTCCTTCCTTGACCGAGTTGAACATTAAAACGTATTTGCCGTTTTCATCCGTCAAACCAAACGCCGTCGTCGCTTTTTCAATATCCTCGAAAAAAACTTGAGCGTAAGGTAAAGGTTGTCCGTCAAGCGTAATACGACCGCTCCCATGAACCAGATCGACATGACTATAATCGATTCTCGAGTGATGATCGTAAGAACAACCGATTGTTCCAACTAACAATACGGCAAACAAGGTTTGGGGTAAAAAATATCGCATCATAATTTGTTGTCGTGAAATGTTATGAAAATTGTTTTTGTATTTAAACGATGAACTTACTTTTCATACTTCAAAATCCGGTATTTTTTGTTGTCTGAATCATCGGGAATTTTGACGATTCCTTAATAACAAAATGAAAACCGGATTTCAAAGCGTCCTCAGTTTTTATCAGAATGAACCGGTTTCGCCGCCGTTACGGGAATGCATTGCCCGATACGCTTGAATATTTATGGTATTGGAAACATATTGGACGGAACCGTCGCCCAAAGTAAAATTGGCTACGTTGGGATGATAACTGCCGAATGCGACTTCTAAAAATGTTCCATGAATATTGGGAGTCAAAAAATAAGCGTTAAGCTGAATCAAACCGCTTCCCAAACCTTCTGAAAATTCCGTCGGAGTATCGACAGTATTCTCGTTACTCGGATCCCAGCCCCACCATTGATTGCCGCCGACAGAAAACATATCCATTCCCTGACTATCTTTGGTAAAATCAGGATCAGGCGCCGACTCGCCAACAAGAACCGTATTGGAAAGTCCGTCGGAAACCGCTCCGAAATTCAACCAACGTTCTCCGAAAAAAAGACCATTGGGATTACCGTACTTCCATGGTCCGCTTGTTTTTCGCGGTCCCTGACAACCGGAAAGCGATACCATTTCGGAAGTCGGCGTAACAACTCCGTCAACGGTATAGTTTCCGCCCGTCCAAAGAGTACGCACGTTATCGTTGCCGATATTACTACCGGCGTTGGCACGATAACAGGCGACGGCGCGGTTCCAGATATTATTGTAAGAACGGGGTAAATTCCGTTCGATGGGACATGTCGGACAAAAATAAGCGGAAAGAAACGTCATACACGCTTTGACATTAGCAATCGGCTCGTCGTTTGCGCTCGCAATGACATTCCCCGAAGTGTTATACCGAAATCCGCCTTTCTTTTCGTCGTTCCAATCGAAAACGAGCGTGCTGAATAGATTTTGCTGTTCGATATACGGCAAAATCGCTCCGCTCCAAAGAAAACCTTGCCGCGTAAATCCGGCAGGCGTCGCATTATAAGCGTCGTGGTAGTTGTACATCGCCAATCCGATCTGCTTCATGTTATTGGCGCACTGCATTCTTCTTGCGGCTTCGCGCGCGGCTTGAACGGCGGGTAACAGGAGAGCAATTAGAACGCCGATAATGGCAATCACCACGAGAAGTTCGACAAGGGTGAACGCCCGACGAACAAAAGAAGGTTTTTTCCAGAGATGGGAAAGAAGAAACGTGTTTAGCAAACAGGCAATCTCACGTAAGATACGGCATAACAAAAATGCCAAATGCCCGCCGCCGCTACCGCCTCCTCCGCCGGCGCTGCATCCTCCGAAGACGCCGCCACCCGATTGATCCTCAACACGTTTCGTAAACTCCAACGCTTTTTCAAATACTCTCATTTTCTACTCCTCTTTAAAGGATTTTCTTTAGGATTTGAAACGATAAAAACCACTGCGGTTTTTATTTCAAATCCAAATTACCGATTAGTATATACTAAAAAATTTTTTCTAGAAGGGGGGCGTTAAAAATTTTCCTTAAAATTTTGTCCTAATTTCCCGCCGATTGAATCATGAACCCAGAACGACAGAAACGGAAAGGCGTCTGAACTTTGATTCAGGGGACCTGTTACGATGGGCAGGATAAAAAATCATGAGAATCAATAAAATCCTAAAATCAGAGTTCAGACGCCTTTCGCCTCGTCGTCAATGACGGGACGCTTCAAAAAAATGGAGTATATTTAGTCGTCCCTGAAAAAGCGAATATCCCTTGAAAAATAGGGTTGACGAGCGTTTTTTGTTTGTTAGAATTTGCAAGTTGTTTTTTGCAAAGCAGCGTATTTCAAAAAACTGCGGCAAAACGAATTGTTTCGTAACCGGCGTGATCGAATTGGCGAAGAAAAAATGAAAACGCTTATCGCCAAAACAATACAATTGCATGAACCGCGAGATTCGCGATTTGAAAAATTGGTTGGGTCGTTTGGTTCGCGATATTGAACGCAACAAAGGCGACAAGATTCTTTATTCTTTCTTATGAATTTCAGCAGTTGTTGTCGACTTCCCAAAAATTATTGACGCAAGAGAAGAATAGCAAGCATAAGATATATTCGTTGCATGAGTTGGACGTTTGTTGCATCAGCAAGGGAAAGGAAAAGAACCGTTATGAGTTTGGCAATAAAGTTTCCGTGATAACAAGTAACCGATGCAGTTGGATTTTGAACGTTGAGAATTGTCCAGCAAATCCTTACGACGGGCATACGCTGGATAAGACGGCGAGAGACGCGGAGAAAATCACGGGAGTTATCGTGGAAGAG
>JAISZO010000047.1 GCA_031269105.1 Planctomycetaceae bacterium
TGCGGCGGATTTTTACGACAGGGAAATCTCGCGGAAGCTGTACGGCTCGCAGAAACCGAACCGCCTCTCCTCGACATTTATAACGTTCTGGATTTTCCTGAACGCGAAGAATGGTGCGACGTTGTGGCGTTACTCGGTTATTCGGTTCCGCCGCCGCTTCAAAAAGAGTTTGCCAAAGAACTCAATGACGCTTACGATTCGCAGCATTTGTTAGAACCGCATCTTCGCAAATATCGTCTTGCCGCGTTGTCGCGTGCGCCGTTGACCTATCGACTCTCGCTGCTGAGGGAAATTGCCGTTCTCGATCCGTCGAATACGTTTTGGATTAAAGATCAGGAAACGTTTGAACAATTACGATTGCCCGATCTTGAAACAGAAGTCCGCACGGCAATTAAGGAAAACAATATTGAACAACTCAATGCGTTGCAGGATGAATTGTCGCAATCATGGGCGTTGACTCCGCCGGTTAATCTTGTTTTTCAGATAGAATCCGCGTTACAAAATAATCTGTTGAAAGACGTGGAACGTCAAATGCGGGAACTCGCGGAATTATTATTGTTTGCTCATGCGCAATTCGACGCGAATCGCGGAAGAACGATTTATCAAAATCTTTGTTCGCTGCAAACGCAATATAATTTTCCGGTTCCGCAAGACATTGTAAAAATGACGCAAGGAGCCGTCAATTGGTTACAGGAAGATGCACAGCAAAAGAAAAACTTGCGTCAATATGAAGGTGTTCGTAACCAAATGGTTGCGGCAATGAAAGTTGAAACGCCGGCGCCGGAGCTTCAACGGCTTTATCAACAGTTGAAAATTGCCGCACAAAACGCATCGGTAGAAATTCCCGAAGAAATTGCCGACGCATTTGAACAAAATATGGATATGCAGGAATTGCAGTATCGCCGCCGCACACGATGGATTACGGTTTCAGTGGTTCTTGTTTGTCTTGCTGTTGTCGGTATGACGGGCTTGTTTGCTTATGCTTATATGCAGCACAAAAACGTTGCCGATACAGTCACCGCACTCCAAAAATTGGAAGAAGAAGGAAATCCTGAAAATATCGCCAAATATCTTAAAACAAATGAAGCCAAACTTTCTTCGATGCAAGACGGCGAAGTGAAGTTTCTGCTTACAAAACTGCAACGGATTGTAGAAGACAACGACCGCCGTGAAAAAAGATTTGCTGAGATTCAACAAGAATTAACGCAAATGATTGACGCAGAAGACATTTCGCGTCCGTCGTTGATTAGCGAAATGGAACGGTTGGCAAAAACGGAAGAAGAACGGACGGTGCTTGAATCGCTGCGCGGAAAATTTCAGCGTATTGAACGTGACAGAAAAAATCAAGTGGATAGAAATTTGCTGGACGAGTTAAGTACGATTCAGAAAGAGATTCAAAATCTTGCCAATAACAAGAGTTTTTCGCTTGATGAAATAAAAAATAAAAATCGGGAATTGATTCTTTCGCTGGAATCGCTTGTCAACAAATATCCCAACGCAACGCCGGGACATCTGGAACGCGGCAAGAAAATCATCGAGGATTTGCAAACGCAAATTGAGCAAATTGATTCGCAAAATGCCGTTCAGCAAAGTATTCAAACATTGGTTTCCAATATCGGATATGCGGATTTATTTAAAACGCGGCTAAATGAAATCATCCAAAAATTTCCAGATAACGGCATTGTTAAACAAATCGAAACGGTGCAAAACGAATGGAACGGAATTGAAACGTTGTTGAAATATAACGAATTACGCCGTTTGTTATCGCAGTTTCGGTTATTGGAAGATTCCGCGCCGGAAGACGCGCAAAAAATTTCTCCGTTGTTGCAAACGTTTACTCAAACGTTCGACGATTACAACAGTTCTGATTTTGCAATCGGTTCCGAAGAAATCCATTTGATTGCGGCGGTTGCAAAACGTCCGGTTTCGCAGAATACAGGAGAGACGATGTTTGCCAAAACAACGGAAACGCTTATTGAGCTGAAAACGCATCCGACATGGGAACTGTTCGAATCGCAAAATTCCGCGTGGTATTATGTGACAAAAAAACCGGTCGCTCCGGGAAATTATTCTTACGTTACCAGCAATTACGCGACGCCGGTTTCCAAACGTTTCGATAAAGAATTTTTTAAAAAATTGCCGGAAAAAACGCAGTCGGATATTGCGGAACGCGGATTGGCTCTATTGGAAAAAATCGAACAAAAAAACTGGACGCTTGCTTGCGCGTCGCTGATTCACGAAGTTTACAACGCGGACGGCGTTGATCCGATTCTCAAGTATTCGCTGATGAAAACAATGATCGCCGATTTTTCGGAATACGACGCGATTATTGCGCAACATTATCGACCGCTCCTTCTGAACATGAACAATAAAACGCTCGACGAAGGCGTGAACCGGATGAATTCAGAATCGTCGGTAACAACCGCCGCACGTCGTCAGGCAATCAACATTCTGGCGAAAATCCGATTACCGAAACCGGAATTGGTAAAAGAATCGTTTGCAAAATATGCCGAAGAGGAACATTTTGCCAAACCGTACCGTTTCCGATG